>NZ_CP098611.1:1898987-2215485 GCF_023983615.1 Phormidium yuhuli AB48
CATTTGATACAAAATTGTAGTAGGAGCATAACCCACCCCTGCCCCTCCCAGGAGGGGAAATTTTTCGCCCCTACAGCAACCGATGTAATCTGCCATCAATCATCCTTATCACCCTAAATCCAGGAAACCCAAAACTTTATATGACTTTTCTTTTAAAGTGCTGTACATTGATACTGGGGAACGAGTAAACAATCGTCCCCTCCTAGAAGTAGTTTCCTTTTTCGTGACTTGGCTCGATACCCAGTCATGTTCTTGCAGAGCCTCCCGAGTGTAATCCTCAGAGCCGCCTATAGTCTCTGTCACGGCTCCAGCCATGACAGGAGGAAGAATGGGTTGATTGAGAATTACAGTTTGACAACATTTAATATATTGCTAATTTTTGGTGAATTGACTTTGTTTCTCTAAAATTTCTATAACCTGACTTGGATTCACAACTTGAATTTTATGTTTGCTGGTTAAAGAATTTGATTTTTTATTCTTAACATCTGGGCTAACAAAGTAAATTTGGTGTGGCTGTAGATTAACATTGCGGCAAAACTCAGCATAGCCACCAATATCAGATTCAGATACCGTTACATCACATTTGATAAATAATGGCTGGTTAGCCACGAAAAACACGAAATCAACCTTGCTCGATTGTCCATTTGATAGGCGGATGTTAGCATTAGTGATGGCTTCATGCTTAAGCTGTTTTCCCTGAAAAAATTTCGTCATTTTCTGATGAACAGAGCTGTTTAACCACTCACTAATCAAAAATTTAATATTTTTACTTTTTAATGGAGTGACTTTAGCAAATTTAGAACCCCCTTCTCTATAATATTTATAGCTTAGCATATTCTCTTTTGTGAGTCTATCACCAAAGTTATTTGTAACGGATAAAGCTTGAACGCTTTTATTTGATAAATCAACGTTAAACTCTTCGTAATTCCCAGCAATACTTTGACGTATTTGTTTCATTAGCTCCGATAGCTTATCATAATGTTTTTCGATAAACAGGGCTATTTTTTTCAAGCTAGAACTCACGGACTGATTACTTTCAAAACTGAGTAATTCAGCGTTTTGAGTCTCCAGCCAATGGCTGAGTTTTTGGGACTGTTTTGCTGCCGATTTTGTAGCGCCGGGTAAAATCTGAGGAGAGGTTTCCGCTTCCTGTTTAGTAAGGTTTTTAATTATTTCTTGCTCCTCTTGTACTTCTACCTCCAATTTCTCGTCTTGGTTTGTTCTTATGGCTTGAGTATCCCCGGATTGAAGTGAGACATATAAATTGCTTAATTGGTCTAAAATTTGCTTCTGCTGTTGATTGTGTTGACTCGTGTTCTTGAGTTCATCAACATAGGTGTTCAGAGTATCTTGTAATTTAAGCGATTCGAGTTGATTGAGGGTCTGCTCGATCCGGGTTAACTGCTCATTCCGTTTAGCCAAATGACGGGTTAGGAGCTTATGGGAGTCTTGGAGCGTCAACGTAATTCGTGCTAACAAGGCACTCAAAACTCCTCCGATTATAAATCCTAGGATAGCACCGATACCGGGATAACTTGAAAGGCTTAAATAACCCAGAACAGTAAAGCTTAAACTCAAGAGCGCGATCGCAACATACAGGAAAAAACGAGACTTAATCATACGTACTGACTTAGCGAACTTGCCGATTGAGGATACATTAACCCTGCCATCAGAGTTGAAATATGACCCATTATAGCAATTTCCGCCCAATCTATTGTCCTGGGAGAAACCCACCGCTCTCGCTGGAGTCTGTTTTGGCGAGGGTCTCTGGTACAACAGTTAATGCGATCGCTCCCCGATGTCAGTTTACAAGTCCTGGCCACTCAGATAGATGAGTAACAATTGAGCCACAATAATCTGCCATCGCCTTAAGATAACGACAATAACCCCAACACCAGGGGCAAGGTCCCAAAGGCCAACACCGACGAAATCGCTACAACCCTCGCCGTGCGGACCGTATCTCCGCCAAACTCTTTCACCATCAAGAAAGAACTCACCGCAGCAGGCATCGAACATTGTAATACCAACACCTGTAAGTCCAAACCCTCCAAACCCACCATCCGCCCCATCCCGTAGGCGACAGTTCCCCCCCCAAGTAGTCTTAAGGTACTGGCAAAGAGGTCGTAGCGGGTTAGGCGTAGGGAACTCTGGGAAATCTCAATCCCCAACACCACCAAGGCCAGGGGAATGGTTCCCTCAGCCAGAACTTCAAGAACGCGATCGAGTTGAAAGGGCAGTTCAAAGGGGAGCAGTCGCAGGGCAAATCCCATGAGCATGGCCCAGATTAAGGGCAGCTTTAGGGTGAACTTGAGGGCATTGCTGAATTTTCCTCCTTTGAGGATAGCGGGGCCCGTGGAAAAGACCAAGAGGCTGGAGATGATGAGTACGATCGCCGCTCGGTTCAGTCCCTCTTCCCCAAAGGCGAACAGACTGACCGATAACCCCATATTGCCCGTGTTGGGAAAGGCACTGGTGGCGATCGCACTTTTACGAATCGGGGCAGGGAAGTGCAACAGACAACTCAGCCCCCAAGCAATAGCCCCCATAAGCGCGTACGTCAGGGAAAATGCCAAAAATAACCCCTTGGCATTGGCTAGGGTGATGGGACTGCGATAGAGCGAGTCCGCCACCAGAGCGGGGGTGAAGATATAGAGGGTAATCCGAGAGAGGCTCATCCGGTCCAGGGTAAAGGTTTTCCCGGCCCAGAAGCCAATCAGGACAATGGTGAGAACGGGAAGAATGGCGGAGAGGATGGCAGTCATTGCAACGGTGGCTCAAGGGAGAACGGCAGGTTTGGCACACTTAAAGATAAGCTTGTCATTCATGATGGAGGAATTTTAACCATGGCGATCGCCACTGCCCCCACCTCAACGCAACAAACCTGTACCCCTGAGGACTATCTTCGCTGGGAAGTGCAACAGCAAACTCGCAATGAATACCGTGATGGAGAGATTGTACCCATGAGTGGTGGAACCCCGGCTCATAATGAAATTGTCAGTTTCCTCAATGCCCTATTGCGTCTCGGTTTACGCGGTCAACCCTATAGTATTTTTATTAGCGACCAACGCCTCTGGATTCCCCAACGGAACACCTACACCTATCCTGATGTGATGGTGACAGCGAAACCCTACCAATTGCACCCGGGACGCAACGATACGGTCATTAACCCCATCATGTTGGCTGAGGTTCTCTCTCCCTCGACTCAGAACTATGATCGGGGTGAAAAGTTTGCCGCCTATCGTAGCCTCGACTCCGTTCAGGACTATCTCCTGATTCGCCAAGACCGCCCCCATATTGAACATTACGCCAAGCAAGCTCCCCACCAGTGGTTACTGACAGATTATGAAGGCTTGGACGCCACTCTATCTCTGGAGTCTCTGTCTCTGACCCTCAGTTTGAACGAGTTGTATGAGGCGGTGGAGTTTCCGACTCCCACTGAGGCGACCCCCCCGGCCCCAGAAGACCATCCTGACCCTGACCCGAGTGAGTCCCCCGAGACTCCCCAAACTTCTTGAGCGAATGGCCCAGTTTCATGCTATAGTTGAATCTAGACCCGGACTCATGCAATTACAACGCCCAAACCTTGTCAGGACCGGAAGGTAGCAGCAATACGGGATGCTTGTAATCGGCGTGAACTCCGGGTCGCCTTTTTTGACCCTTCATCATCACCTCCCCCCCCATCCTCTGTTAGGGGTTTTTTACGGCCACAAGCGTTGATTTTTACATCAACATAATCACGGCTAAGTCAGCCTTTTCCTCGGGAGAGAGTTCGGTTTTCTACCTCTGCCTCTTGACGTATGAGGGGTCGAACCCCTCACCAGGTAAAGACTCTAGCCAATTGGCGATCGCCCTAACCCTAAAAAAAACCCCTTGGATGAGTCAGAGATTGCTCAGAAAACTCACCTCAGTTTGTACGGTAGAACACAGTTTTTGCCAAAGTTTCCGGATGTCAAAAATCTACAGATTTGCTCCCGATTTTAGTGAAGAAACATTACAGAACAGGGCAAACTCCTGAAAAACAGGGGCAAAGTGATGAGGGTTAACACAATGGTTTGACGCAAATCACTAAAGCCAAATTAAAACCTCCTTATACTGACTGTAGCACCTCAGTTCGTGGTGATTTCAATCATATCGATGCCGTCAGCGTCCAAAGCTGACTAACAAGCAACTGATTCAGACGGGGGTTGAACGAACGAGGTGACGCAGGTTCTGCCCTGCGATCGGGATCACAAAATGAGGGATAACCTCCGCCATATCGGAGTCCCTTAACCCCCAGTTAACTCAAAGGGATTGAGACGAGCGACCATGTCTAAAACAACTTCTTACCAGCAAGCTAAATCTAAGCATCACCCCAGTCAAATGGGAGCCAGTGACCCCATCACCGTCCAGACGGATGCTCAAATCTCGGATGATTCGAGTCTCGAAGAGAGTGAGTTAGAGGCAACCTCTGGGATGGAAGTGGAGTACGCTGAAGCCGATGAGTCGATTCGCGGACACCGAACCACCACTGATTTAGTGCGGTTGTACCTGCAAGAGATCGGCAAAGTGAACTTGTTGGGACGAGATGAAGAAGTCTCTGTGGCCCAAAAAGTCCAACGCTACGTCAGCTTGCTGGAGATTCGAGAAACTGCGGCTGAAGCTGGTGATACCACCATGCAGCAGTATGTCCATCTCATGAATACCCGCGATCGCCTCAGTTCCCAACTGGGCCATCGTCCCTCCCTAGAACGCTGGGCCAGCGAGGCACAAATTCCCGTCTCCGACCTCAAACCTACCCTCAGTCAAGGGAAACGCTATTGGGCTAAACTGGCCAACATCTCCGTCGAGGAACTCGAAACCATCCAAACCGAGGGAGTTTATGCCAAGGCCCACATGATCAAGGCCAATCTGAGGTTAGTGGTCTCCGTCGCGAAGAAATATCAAAAACGGGGACTAGAACTCTTAGATCTGATTCAAGAAGGAACCATCGGCTTAGAGCGAGCCGTTGAAAAATTCGACCCCACCCGAGGTTATCGATTTAGCACCTACGCCTACTGGTGGATTCGCCAAGGAATTACCCGAGCCATCGCGACCCAAAGTCGAACCATCCGCCTCCCGGTTCACATCACCGAAAAGCTCAACAAAATCAAAAAAGCTCAACGTCAGTTCTCCCAAGACAACGGCCGCACCCCTACCATCAATGACATCGCCAACGAACTGGACATGACCCCCGAGCAAATCCGGGAAGTCATGTTACGGGTTCCCCGCTCCATCTCCCTCGATGCCAAAGTGGGTAAAGAAAAAGACACCGAACTCGGTGATCTCCTAGAAACGGATGATGCTTCCCCCGAAGAGTTGTTAGTGCGTGAATCCCTACAGCGGGAACTCCAGCAACTCCTCGCCGACCTTAGCAGTCGGGAACGGGACGTCATCCGTTTACGCTATGGACTAGGGGGAGAAAGTCCTTATTCGTTAGCAGAAATCGGTCGGGCCCTGGATCTCTCCCGCGAGCGAGTGCGTCAGATCGAAGCCAAGGCCCTACAAAAGTTGCGTCAGCCGAAGCGACGCAACCGAGTTCGTGATTTCTTGGAAGCGTTGGGTTAAACCGTTATAGGGAGAGAGGCTTCGAGTTTGCCGAGGAAGGAATCAGCCTGGTCAAACCAAAACTCGGCATTCCAGTAGACAAAACAACTGGTTTCGCAGACCAGGAGAAGTTGACGGGCCTCATCCCAGATCGGGTCTGAG
Source organism: Phormidium yuhuli AB48 (assembly GCF_023983615.1). GTDB lineage: Bacteria > Cyanobacteriota > Cyanobacteriia > Cyanobacteriales > Geitlerinemataceae > Sodalinema > Sodalinema yuhuli. The sequence continues at coordinate 1,904,712 of NZ_CP098611.1, forward strand.
GAACTCCCTTGTTCCGCCACCTGACGACTGAGGGTTTCAATTTTGAGGGCGATCGCTTGACGGCGATCGCCCTCATTCCAACTTTCATGACCACCAATCCAGGAGCCACCGGTCGTATTCAGAGACAGGGGCGTTGGTTGGCTTGAGTCGAGATAGCGATCGAGATATTGGCTCACCGTCAGCATCTCCACATCCGCCAATTGGGGCATCATCTCCACCAACGGCACAAAGGTATTTTTGAAATACTCAAACATCATCACATTGCCATTTTCCCCATCGGAGGTCGGCACAATCAAGGGAGGCGATGTGAGCTGTTCCTGCTCAAAGACCCCTAAGCGATAGCGAATATCATTCAAACAGCCGTCCGCATTATGGCCACTTTGCTGACGGATGCCCATATCCGTATCCCGAACCACACAGAGAATCGTCTCCCGGTCTCCCTCCCCTTGAATCTGTAACTCATGGACCTGATTTTCCAACTGAGGCGTCGTCCAGCCCTCCGGTCGAGATAAGGCAGACGCCGGTAGAATCAGCCATTCATAGCCACAGCGTTTGAGGAGTCGGATTAGGGCGATCGCCCGTTGGGGGTCTCCCATCATCCCCATTTCCGGCAACCAAAACCCCTTGACTCGCTCCAGGGCCGCTTCCCCGAACAAGTCCCCAAAGACCCGTTTCCAGGTCATAATTTGAGCCTGCCAATCCCGTTCAGGGGTCGTGGGGAAATAACAATGACTATAAGCCGTTCCCGCAAACTCAATCGCCTCGGGATAATCATTCAGAGCCTCTCGCCATAGGCCAATCACATCCCCGAGGGGGTCGCCATCCACATGGCGGTTAGCAAAGGTTCCATCCTCAGAGAGTTTCGCCAACTCCTCTAACAGAACCCCCGAATAATCCACCATCATCCGGGGCTGTCGGCCCCGTCGAGATAACTCCAGAGCGTACTTGGCCGGATTCTTATAGGCCTGAGCGAACCACTGAGCGTTCCATCCTTCCTCCGAGTTGGGGTCACCGTTGAGCATTTTTTCTAGATTTCCCATCGGCTGGTGATTCCACCAAATCGGGGGTTGGTGCATGTGGAGCCAGGGAACAAAGGTTGCTTTCATGGCAAAAATAGGAGGTTGAGTTGATGCTGCCTAAAAAAAATAGCTATCCTCAGAGTCAAGACGACCCCAAGAATAGCCAATCCCAAATTGGGGACACGGACGGTCTAAGCTTGGCGAGAGTAGTACTCAATCACGAGTAGTTCGTTAATTTGTAGCGCGATCCATTCCCGCTCAACCACCCCATTGACCTGACCTTCGAGCTTGTCTTTGTCCAAGACGAGGTGAGAGGGGATGTTGGCCAAGCCGGGAGAGTCAAGATTGGCCTTCACCATCTCGCGAGACTTCTCCGTATTTCTCACGCTGATGACATCACCGGGGCGACAGTTGTAACTGGCAATGTTGACCCGGCGACCATTGACACAAATATGTCCGTGATTCACTAACTGACGAGCCGCCGGGATCGTCGGAGCCATACCGAGACGGAATACGGTGTTATCTAGGCGCATCTCCAGCAGTTGCAGAAGCACCTGTCCGGTGGAACCGGGGAGACGACGGGCTTTTTTCACATAACGGAGTAGTTGTTTTTCCGTGACGCCGTAGTTGAAGCGGAGTTTTTGCTTTTCTTCTAGCCGAACGGCGTATTCAGAGCGTTTGCGTCGTCCCTGACCATGTTGACCCGGGGGATAACTCCGCTTCGGATCTTTGCGGGTCAGGCCGGGCAAGGTTCCCAGACGGCGAACTACTCTCAGACGAGGTCCTCGATATCGTGACATACAGCTTAACTTTTGGATTCCTTTGGTGGTGTGCTGGCAAACAAAATTTCACCCAAGCACTCTATTATAGAGCCTAACATGGCAGCGCTTCAAAACTTGGCCCAGAAATTTCTGGGCACTGGGAAACCAACGGGGCTGCCGATCGCTCATTAATTCCAGTACGCTAGCCATTAGTTCACTTACGTTTTTGTTGGAGACAGGATTCATGAACCCAATTGCCAAGGGTCTCCTGGCCAGTATTGGTCTTAGTACCTTGTTAGGGGCGATCGCTCTCCCCGTCGTTGCTTCACCCTTCTATCCCAGTCGTTATCGCGGTGGAACCCTTCGAGACTATGAAACCTGTACCTCCCAACTTCTGGATTTAGAGTTAGAGGAGAACCTCACGGCCCTGGCTTGTGGGACAGCCTACCGACCTCGGGATTTATCTGACTGTGTCTCGGGCATTGCCACCGGGACTGATATCAGCGCCACAACAGCCTTAGAAAGCTGTCGCCAAGTGCGTCGTCCCCTAGATTTGGCCACCTGTACCGTTGGCATTGCTGAAACCACCAACGGGGGTGACCTACCCAACGTTCTAGACAGTTGCCGTCGCAGCCTTCTGCCAGAGCGCTATGCGAACTGTGTTTTGGGCATTACCAACCAGTCCGACGTCACCCCAGCCGCTGCGATGATCGACTGTTTGGATGCCACCGATCGCATCCGAGATATCTATCCGACCTTCATCCGCAGTCGCTAAAGCTACAGGTTGAATCAACGATCCCCCCAATGTTGGGGGGACGTTTGATTGAGCAATTGGCAGGAACGAGGAGGTCAGCGCAGTTCCGTATTGACCTCATTAACCGGGCGACGCTTCAACTCCACCGACTCAGTGCGAGGTAGAAGGTCAAAAATCTCCCGAAAGACCGAATCGAGGGCTTCAAATGCCACTTGTCCCGACTCATTAAAGCGCACCGTTCCCGACTCATCAAAGATAACCGATTGAGGGACACGGCCGTTGTAGTAATAGCCAGGTTCTGTTTCCCTATAGTTGTCCCTCGGCAGGATACTATCACTGTTGACCGGTACAATCGTAACGACCCGACCATAGTAAGATTGCAGTTCAGATACCGTCGTGGAAAACTGTTTGCAATCGCGACTGTCATCGAGATAAAACACCAACAGGGTGGGACGATGAGCTGTTAAGGATTGAGCCAAACTGCTGCTTGGGGGCACAATCGAGCCATTGCCCGCATAGAGAGAAAAAATGTTGCCATCATACTTATCATCATTTAGGGCTGCCGAGGCGGGGGATAGACAAGCTATCCAAAGGGCGATCGCCAACCCGAGAGTAGCGATCCAACGTTGCCAAGTTTGAGAAAAGAGCGTCATATCCTCTGTACAGTTGAGAGCGTGGGGATTCCGAGTGCAGTCATGCAACTACCCGATCTAGGGTATCAGCTTCGACCACTCGCCAACGACTCAACGGATTTGCCACCCTCGAAAAAGAACCAACCCTGCCGCAGGTGGAGGTGATATCAGGGGGAATCCCGGACAGCGGTTCCGAGGATTTATCTTGCCGTTTCCCAGTCCCATTGTGTTATCGTGAACGGTATCAAGGCTAAATCAAGTTATTCATCAGCTTTTGGGCTTAACCTCAACGGTGCTAGCCAGCGATACACGCCATGGATCACTTTGGGCAGACGCACCTCAATAGAACTCAGCAACCTCAGCAACGCGCTATGAGACTGGCCCGTTGTCTTGTTCACTCCCAGAACTGGGCCACCCAGCTTGCGCTCAGGGGGGCAGAACTCGCGAACAAAGTTGTTAGTCTGATGTTTAGGGGCCAAACTCCCTCGAACTGTGGTACAACGTTCAAAAAGTCTTTGTCAACCCAATCTCATATCTGTTGCTATGGGTTTGAGTTAGGCCGAGGCCCCAACGCCGCCGTCAACAGTCCCAAGACGGTATTCAGTACGGTCAGGCAAACCGAAACTCTAGGTCGTTTACCTAGGAACGCTTCTGGAGATTTGTCAATGGCTGCCGTTGGTGAAAACCGACCTCAGCGTAACCGATCATTGAAGGAAGAACCCTGCTATTTTGTAGTGTGGGAATGCCAACTGTAACAGATTCTGGAGAGTGATTACGTATGACCCAAATTATTGTAGGTGAAAACGAAGGTATCGAATCAGCACTGCGTCGCTTCCGCCGAGGGGTATCGAGAGCAGGGATTTTCCTAGATCTCAAAAAAAATCGTCATTTTGAAACTCCCATTGAAAAGCGCAAGCGCAAAGCCGAAGCATTACGCAAACAGCGTCGCCGCCGTTATCGTCGCCGCTCATCCTAACAGGGAGTCTCCCAACTGACCCTGGCTCCCCCAGGTTCAAAGAACGTCAGCGGATTCTGATAAGATTGCTCCAGTATTGACGGGTTAGTCCCTCAGGCTGGGGCATTTTTCAGTTTTCGCCCCCGAACTGAATCTGATCAGGATGCAGATCGCAGGCTTGTTTCGGTTGAGAAAAAAGAAAGCCTTGGGCAAAGTTGCAACCTAAACGCCGTAGAATGTCTCGCTGTTCAAGGGTCTCAATCCCCTCGGCAATGGTGTCGATATCCGTGGCCCGAGCAAGATTCAAGATAGCTGGAACTAGACCTTGACCATCCCGAGACTTGCTCATCCCTTCCACAAATACTCGGTCAATTTTGAGGGTGTCAACCGGAAAGGTGTGCAGATAACTCAGAGACGAATAGCCGGTGCCAAAGTCATCAATGCTGATTTTAATTTGTCTAGATTTTAGTTGTCGTAAAATAAAAAGCGTGGATTGAGAGTTTTCCATGAGTGCTGTTTCTGTAATTTCTAACTTGAGAAATCTTGGCTCGAGTCCTGTCTGAATGAGGACTCGATCAACTTGATCGAGAAAATCGGGCTGTGCAAACTGGCGGACTGATAAATTGACACTCATGACCAGGGGTAAGTCCCAGTCTCGATGCCATTGTTTGACCTGTTGACAGGCTTGTTCTAAGACCCATTCCCCAACTTGATCAATCAGTCCCGTTTCTTCAATGGTTGGGATAAACTCAGGGGGAGATACCCAGCCCCGTTCAGGATGGTGCCAACGCAGGAGGGCTTCAAAGCCAAATAACGCACCGGTTTGCAAGTTAAGGATCGGTTGATAGTAGACTTCAAACTCTTGTCGCTCATAGGCGTAACGCAAGTCATTCTCTAGGGCGAGCCGTTCTGAGGCTTCTTGATGAAGTAGGGGATCAAAGAGATGATAACGATTCCCGCCTAGGGCCTTAGCGCGATACATCGCTGCATCGGCGTTCCGTAAGAGTTCCTCTGGAGAAAGGTTGGGAACGAAAAAGGCGATGCCAATGCTCGTGTTGACAAAAACTTCATGACGGGGGAGTTGGTGAGGATTGGATAAAACCTTTAATAAATCTTGGACTAGGGAAATAACCTCGTCTTCCTCGTAGTTATAAAGTAGTGCCACAAACTCATCTCCACCCCAGCGAGCCAGAATGACTTCGTCATCTAAGTTCTCCCGCAGTCGTTGAGCTAAGGATTTAATCAGTTCATCCCCGACGCCATGACCGAGGGAATCATTGACGACTTTAAAGCGATCGCAGTCAATAAATAAGACCGCTAAGTTCACTGTAACGGTCGCATCTTCTAAGGATTCCGTGAGTTTAATTTCAAACTGAGATCGATTGGGGAGATTGGTTAGGCGATCGTGAAATGCCAAATACTTCAGGCGCTTCTGAATCCGCTCCCGCTGACTGATTTCATCGAGGAGTTGGCGATTCGCTGATTCTAACTGGCGGGTGCGCTCCTGGAGTTGGCTAGTGCGTTCATCCACCCGTTGCTCCAACTCTGCATTGAGGCGACGAATCTCTCGTTCAACAGATTTAATCCGCAGTTGGTGATGAACCCGGGCTAAGACTTCCTCAATTTGGAATGGCTTCACAATATAATCGGCCCCCCCGACGTTAAAGGCTTTCACTTTGTCAAAGACATCGTTGAGGGCACTGAGAAAGACGACGGGAATATCTCGAGTCCGTTGATCTTCTTTGAGGCGATCGCACAGGGCATACCCATCCATCTCCGGCATCATGATATCCAGCAGAATTAAGTCTGGAGGCAGGGTTTGCACCGCCGTCAGGGCCATAGACCCACTGATCGCCTTACGCACACGATACCCTCGTCGAGACAGCATATTCGACAGCAGCCTCAAGTTCTCTGGAGTATCATCAACGATTAGAATATCGGCCTGGTCTAGGTCGTTAGAGGTATCTTTCATCAATTTAGGGTCTAGAGTTACAGCGTTTTGAAGTATTTTATGGCTCTTGTAAACATTGTGTGATCTCAAGGATTCGATCAAACCGAAAATCCTGGGCCCAAGTTTGGATAAGCTGGCAACACTCCCCGTGGCTGTCTGCGTCCCCAACCCCGGCCAATAGCTCTAAAATGTGATCATCACTTCCCTGCAGGGCCGCCTGATGAAGCTCTTGAACCATGGTCTTCGGTAGCTGACCCATCCACTGCTGTATTTCCTCAGCGCTGGGGACTCGTGACTGTCGGCCGGGACCAACAGAGTCCCGTTGAGGGTCGGATCTGCTAAACAGACTGAGGGGTTCTGCCTCGTTGGACATCAGCAGGTCTCCCTCATACTCATAGTCAACACCAAGATAGTGCTGTATCTTAGTTAGAATCTCTGTCTCATGAAATGGTTTACGGATAAAGTCATCACATCCTGACGCTAGGATGGCAGAGCGTTCTTCCTCAAAGGCGCTAGCTGTCAGAGCAATAATAATTATATCTTGACAACCAATACTCCGGACAGATTTAGGATGCAAGAGCACCGTAGGATAGGAGTTCCGAGTAGTTGGGATGGGATTTAATTAAAGTCGGGTCTAAGTCAAAGCTGTCGATAAATAGGTCAAAAAGATGCTCATTGAGAGCCAAGCGTTTGAGAGAGGCGATGGAAAAACTCAAAGGTTCAGCACGAGTGTGGGTCGATTGTAAGGTGGCTTTGGCTAAATTGAGAGCCAGGAGACTGGCATTAACATGAGAGTCGAGGGCTTCAGCGGAGCGGGCCTCACAATCAGAGAAGCCCAGAAACTGACGAGCATCGCGAAAAATAAACTCAATTTGGAAACGAGCGGTGTAACAACGATAGAGATGGAGGGGGTCAAGGGTGACATCGGTGGAAAACAAGACCACGTAACTGCGTCGTCCATTCTGCTCTTTGAGCAAATAAGCCAAACGAACCGGTCGTCGAAAGTTAACTGACCAGACCACGGCTGTGTATAGAGAAACTCCTTCGTCTAAAGTGGCAACGAAAGTCAAACGACTCGGGTCAGTCAAATCAACCTTACCGTCATAGCGACGGGGGCGACCTCGTCCCCGATGAGGGCCGTCATAAAGAAACTTAAGATTAGCATCGCTGCGCAAGCGACCGATGGCCTCGAAGCCTAAGCCCACCACCCCATTGACCCACTTGGACTTGCTGTAAAAGCCATCCGCGACGACATAACGAATCCAGTCCGGGAAAAAGATGGTGCAGTAAGCCAGATGCCCGAGGTAGAAATCCAAGCGGCTCCTCGAAGCCACTTGGTCTTCGGTCGGGGTCTTCTCGGTTCTCAAGTCGGCTTCCGTTTGTTGGGCTGACAAGGTATAGCCCGTCTTCTGCTGCAAGTCAACAATAGCTACAACAGACCATTCGAGTCCTTTTTCGGCTCGTTGAGCTTTGCTGTTGTAAAACCAATCCAAGCCATGGGTGTGACGACCACTTTTCTCGTTGAAGGTGCAATCGACTACTACTATCTGTTCGCTGTCCTCGGGTCGTAGCTGTTCGATTAAGCGGCGGTTGAGACGTTCGAGTCCTAGACCCGCCTCGAAGTGTCGCCGATAAGTCCGCTCGTTTATCTGGCTGTAGCGGCTGAGATTCGTATAGTTGACTCGACCACAGACGACAAAGAGAGTGGTCATCAGGGTCATCAAAAATTTCTGCTGGGGTTTGCTAAATGTTTCCACCAGACCCGCTACAATGCTCTTGAGGCTATCCATCTGTGCAGCTTTGTTAGATTTACCACCTGCACTTTAGACGATGGATAGCTTTTCTCCAACTCGGCGAACCCACACCGCCGCTCTCTGGCGTCTCTGCCAACGACCTCCGCTCCCCCCCTCGGTAACTCGCTTTCTTTTCCCAACTCGACTTGTTGCACGAGACGGCACCTCCCCGGAATCCTTTGCCAGATACCGGTGACAGGCGTTTGTCTTACTGACTCAACTCAATAACGCCCAAAAAACTGTCCGGAGTATTGGACAACTCGATAGAGCTTTAATTTGTGGGGTAGCTTCATAGCCGTTGAGTTCTGGCATTCGCATATCCATCCAAATCAGATCAGGCTGCCATTGAGGGGCAATTTCCACAGCTTCACGACCGTTATTTGCCGCCCGGACCTTAAAGCCAATAGACTTGAGAAATTCCATGAGTAAGAGTTGATTGGTCGGTTCATCTTCCGCTATGAGAATCCGATAGTCCCGCTGGCCTGGGGCTAAGCATTTGACCCGGCCCGGCAACTGAGATTGTTGTTGAATGGCATTGGCTGACCCCAGCTCAACGGGAATTTCAAAACTGAAACGGGAACCTACACCCACTGTACTATTAACTGCAATTTCACCTCCCATCAACCGAACAAACTGTTGTGAAATGGACAGGCCCAGCCCTGTACCTCCTCGGGATTGTAGCCCGGAGTTTGTTTGTGTAAAGGGTTGGAAGAGGAGTTCGAGTTCTTCAGCCTCAATTCCCGCTCCCGTATCTTCAACGGCAAAACTTAGGTGCGATCGCGTTAACTCTGGACGTTTTCGAGTGATTAATTCAAGAGGCTTTGCAGTGACGGTCAGGCAAACTTGTCCCTGTTCCGTAAATTTCAAGGCATTGCCCAATATGTTTAGAAGAACCTGTTTGAGTTTTCGATCATCAATTTTGAGGTAGCGGGGAACATCATTCGCAATGTCAAAGAAAAGCTCCAGATTTTGTCGTTCAGCTTTCAGTTTTAGGAGGCGATAAATATCCTCAAGAAGCTGATAAAAATCTGCATCTTGGCAGGTCAAGGTTACCCGAGCAGCCTCAATTTTAGACATTTCTAACACTTCATTCACTAATCCCAACAAATGTTCACCACTGGACAAAATTGTTTTTAGATATTGTTCTTGCTCCGTGATGGAGAGTCCTGGTCGCTGCAACAGTTGAGAAAATCCTAAAATGGCGTTGAGGGGCGTGCGAAGTTCATGGCTCATGTTGGCGAGAAACTCACTTTTAGCCCGATTTGCCATATCCGCCGCTTCTTTAGCTTGCTTGAGTTCTAGGGCTTGTTGACGAGTGCGAGCTAGCAGTTCCGCTTGTTGAACAGCAACCCCTAGCTGGTTACTGATTTGCAGGGCAATTTTAATCTCTCCTGCCATCCAATCACGGGGTTTTCCATTTTCATAAACGGCTAAGAGTCCCCAAAGGTGCTTACCACAGAAGATGGGCACAATAATATAAGCACGAGCTTGTAGTTGCTCTAAAAGACTGATATAACACGCATCAAAGCCAGAGTCATAAATATCACTGACAGCTCGGTAGGTTTTAGCATCTCGGTAGGGATGGCCGGAGTTTTCTTGGAGGTAGGTGTCTTGGACAAGATTATCGGTGCTTTCGAGTTCACTAGCACTACAATTAAGCCGTTTGGTCGCCACCCGCGTTAGACTGGGGTTTTGATTGGCACTCTCAATCAGGGGGTCCCAGGGAGCGGTGACGGATTCCGCTACATAGGTTCCACTCCAATCCGGGAAAAAGCGATAGACGAGGACGCGATCGCAGTTTAAGACATCTCGGAGTTCATCGGTAGTGGCACTAAAGATATCTTCGAGATCTAGGGTTTGTCGCATTCGGGCAATGGCCCGGGCCAGGGCCCGTTCTCGGGCCGCTCCTTCCCGCAGAGCCGCCTCAGCCCGTTTGCGATCGTGGATATTGGTGTGGGAGCCGGCCATACGCACCGGTTCACCCTCTTCATTCCACAGGGCTTGTCCACGAGCGAGAATCCATTTATAGGTTCCCTGTTTGGAACGCATCCGAAATTCCTGGGAGTAAATACGGCTTTTATGGTTGAGATGGTCGAGGAGAGCCTGTTTCACCGTTTCCTTGTCGTCTGGATGCAGCAGTTCTAGGAACACATCGGTTTCATTGGGGATTTCGTTCTCACTGTAACCCAGGATGTTTTTCCAACTGCGGGAATAAAAAATACGATCGCCCTTAATATCCCAATCCCAAATCCCCTCATTACTCCCCTGAATCGCTAACTGCCAGCGTTCTTCACTTTCTCGCAACGCGGCCTCCGCAGCAATCCGATCCTGGATTTCTTTTTCTAGACTGATGTTGGCATCAATTAGCTCATTAGTCCGTTCTCGCAGCCGTTCTGTGGCTCGGTACACACTTTCTTCTAAACTGTCGTAAGCTTGAACTCGAGCCTCTTCAGCCTGTTGACGCAAGAGTTCCGCCGCCGCCCGCATGGCGAAGATACTGACGATAGCTAGGGTTGTTTCGAGGTCTTCTAACTCAGTATCATGATGGATACAGAAGATACCGATGGCCTGTTGCTGGCGATTGAGCAGGGGACTGCCCAAGTAGCAGCAGGGTTCGAACCCTTCCATGGCGATAGCATCAGGAAATTGCTCTTGGAGGTTTTTGGTAATCGCGAGGGGTTTCCCTTGACGCATCACCGGTTCACAGGGACCACCACTGATGGGGTAGCTGAACGTTTCCTGTAAAGACCCATCTTCCCAAAGGGCTAACGTCGTTAAAGACTCTGGGGCTTCGGGAGTTTGTTGAGCCAGCCAGACTCGCCGCACCTCAAGGGTTTCCGCCAGGTTTTTCACCAGAGCCGTGAAAAATTCTTGCCCCGTGACGGCCCCAGTGCTCTGGAGAATATGCTTCAGGTGACCTTCGACCTTCTGACGCTGCCTAATTTCTTGTTCTAATTCACAGTTGAGAGCTTCCAACTCCTGGGGACTGCGAAAGGCCAGAGCTTGGGGGATAAAGGAGATAAGGCTGAAGGCAGTATAGAGGGAAATTAAAGCCGTGAGAGCTTTGATACTGCCAGAGAGCCAATAGCTCGGATGCCAAAGGGTCCAAATCTCGAATAAATGGCCAGTTCCGCAGGCCAGAATAAAGGCGCAAAAGAGCCAGAGAATGCCCCGGAAGGGTAAGTCTCCTCGTTGGCGGCTGAAGTGAATGAGAAGGAAGGGAATGGAATAGTAACTCAGGCCAATCAGGCTATCACTGATGACATGTAACCCAACCAGGGAGGATTCCCAGAGATAACAATGGCCATGAGGGATATAGGCAAGGAACACAAACCATGGTGCGATCGCAGACCACATACAAGACTCTACCTGGCAACTCACGTTGACCTCGAAAGGTTTATCCCTTGATCTTAACGAAGTTTAGCCCGGCCAGGCTGCCTCCTGAGGGGACAGACCCTCCCCAGAAGCCAAAGCGCCGACCCCCCAAAGGAGATCGGCGCCTTTATGGATGGAGCTAAGCGGATTCGAACCGCTGACCCCCTCAATGCCATTGAGGTGCTCTACCAACTGAGCTATAGCCCCATGTCACTTATACAGAAGCGAAGTCTATTATGGCTTTTTTTGAAAGGATTGTCAACCCCTCCCAGAAATTTTTTCGTTTTAAAGGGCAATCCCTGTTAATTACAGGATATTTGATTAAGATAGCCCACATAATGGCTCATCAAAAAATAAACGGTCATCATGGCCGCAGCGGCAGCGGCCACGAGGGTTCCCGCCAACATGAGGGAAAATTCCTGGTGTTCGACGGCTTCTTGCATCAAGTGGAGTGACCAGGCAACCAGGCAAACCACGATGAACAGGATGGCGATCATGAGTTTGCTGCGATCGGTGTTCATTTACGTTGCATATCTTAACACAAGGAATTAGAGATGTCCGACGAACTGAGGTGGATTGTTGGGCGGTCAATGTCTCACCAAGTCAGGGTTTGCCGCCTTAATCATGACTCAATTGGCGGACTGGGAGCTGCTGAGATTCTAAATATTTCTTAATCTCCGCCACCGTCAACTGACCGTAATGGAGCAGGGAAGCCAGGAGAGCCGCTTCCGCCTTGCCCTCCGAGAAGGCTTCATAGATATGTTGGCAATTTCCAGCACCTCCGGAAGCAATCACCGGAATTTCCACGCGATCGGCGATGGTTCGGGTTAATTCCAGGTCATAGCCCGCCTGGGTTCCATCAGCATCCATACTGGTGACGAGGAGTTCTCCGGCCCCCCGTTGGGTGACCTCCTCCGCCCAGGCGATCGCATCGAGGCCCGTATTTTCCCGGCCGCCGCGCACATAGACATCCCAGCCAGGATTGCTCGGATCCTCACGGCGACGGGCATCGATCGCCACCACAATACATTGATTGCCAAAGCGATCGCTGGCCCGGTTAATCAACTCCGGGTCACGCACCGCCGCTGAGTTGATACTGATCTTATCCGCCCCAGCCCTTAACAATTTTTTAATTCCTTCTAAGGATTGAATCCCGCCGCCGACGGTGAGAGGAATAAACACCTGTTCAGCGGTGCGATAGACCACATCGAGAATAATATCCCGTTCCTCATGGGTGGCGGTGATATCGAGAAAGACTAACTCATCGGCCCCTGCCTGATTATAGGCCTGGGCCAACTCCACGGGATCCCCCGCATCCTGGAGATCGACAAAATTGACACCCTTGACGACTCGTCCCGCTTTCACATCCAGACAGGGGAGAATCCGTTTTGCTAAGACCATGGTTTTTTAGAACTACTGAGTCGTGTGATTAGCTATTAACAAAGCTGAGGTGGTTCATCAATTCCTCAGACATCTCAAAATTCGAGGTGACACTTTGCACATCATCGAGATCTTCGAGAGCATCCATCATTTTAAGCAGCGATCGCCCCTGCTCCTCATCGCTCACCTCCAAACTATTGCCCGGAAGCCAGCGTAACTCCGCCTGCTTCACCTCAAACCCCGCCGCTTCGAGCTGGTTACTCACCTGTTCGAGATCCTCAAGGGCCGTATAGACTTCTGCACCGGGAGTCTCCTCCTCAATCTCTAGGAGTTCATAACTCTCGGCCCCGGCCTCTAAGGACACTTCTAAAAGCTGGTCTTCGTCAATCTCTCCCCCCAGGGTAATCACCCCCTTATGGGAAAACATCCAACTGACACAGCCCGTTTCCCCCAAATTGCCACCATTTTTACTAAAAGCGACGCGAATATCCGCCGCCGTGCGGTTGCGGTTATCGGTGAGAGCTTCAATCAAAACCGCCACCCCACCGGGGCCATAGCCCTCATAGCGGACGGCTTCGTAGTCATCCTCCCCAGCCAGGTTTCCCGCCCCCTTGGCGATCGCCCGTTCGATATTATCATTGGGAATCCCTGCCGCCTTGGCCTTGGCCACCGCATTACGCAGTTGAAAATTGGCTTCAGGATCTGGGAGGCCCTGACGAGCGGCCACAATAATCTCGCGGGATATCTGAGTAAAGACCTTACTTTTGGCAGCATCAACGCGGGCTTTATGTCGTTTGATGTTCGCCCACTTACTATGTCCAGCCATAATGCTCGAACCTGAAATGATTGTCCATCTGGGTTAATAAAAGAGTAACAGTCGCAGCACATAGGCCAGCACCGCCGCCGCACAGGCGATCGCTAACTGGCCCGGTAGGGGGTTCCAAGAATACTGCATCATCAGACGTCCCAACTCCCCCGATGTCCATTGACTCAGAAGTAAATAGAGCAATCCCACCAAATGCACCGCCAGCAACCCCAAGAAACAGCTTAGCCCCAACAGTTCCAGACGACAGCGTCGTTGAAAGGCCAACCAACCACAGAGCCAGGCCCCGGGAATAAAGCCCAAAAGATAGCCAAAAGAGGGATGGGCCATGTAGCTCAACCCTCCCCCTTGGGCAAACACCGGAAACCAAGGGCTTAAGCCCAAACTTAGATAAGCAATTTGAGACAAGGCCCCAGCATTTTTGCCCCCAAGACAGCCAACCAGTAACACCGCTCCCACTTGATAGGTGACCCCCAGGGAGATAGTGGAACTGGCGCGATCGCCCAAACTGGCCAAAGGATTGGCAACCGAAGCTTCCACCATCGTACTGAGGATGGTGAGAAATAAGCCAATTACGGCCCATAAGGCCTCAAGAGGTTTATTCAAGGGAATTCAACCTTAGGATTGCGTCTCGTCGTCGGACTGAGAATCGGAGGTGTCGGTTTTCAAATCCGGGATGATGCTCGGCCGTTCAGCATCTTCCCAACCGGGGGGACGTTTGGAGTTATACCAGGCCAGGGAACCGCCGATGACAGCGGCCAGAAATCCCACCACATACACTAGGGTAAACAGGGATAATCCTGACGATCCCGATGCACCGGCCACATCCATGAAAATGACACTATTCATAACCCATTTTGCTCCCAAACATTAGAAAATTTTTGCTATAGCGAGGACTGCCCCTCACACACAGCAGGGTCAAGGATCAATCCTATCAAGATTTTCACTCTTGACCTTCCATGATATCTAAGGCTTCCGGAAGAACAATCTCTTTTTTGGGTGGGATAACCGGGTTGTCCTCCGTCTCAGCGGGAGATGCCTCCCATTCAGAAACGGGGGTAGGGGGAGCGGGATCGAGTCCGTAACGGCGGCGGAAGTATTCCACAGTTCCATATTGTAGGGCGCGATCGGCGGCTTCATTCTTCGGTTTCGTCTCTGAGTTTCGGGACCCTGAGCGGCTTGGCGACCCCGAGGGGCGATCGCCCCAGGTGAGTTGCCAATCATCCCCCGACTGGCGAGGTTCTCGATTAGGGGGAGTTTCCGGTTCCGACGGTTGAGGTTTCAAGGTAATCGTACGCTGGCCTAAATTGGGCAAACTGGGGAACTCCGCCACCGTTACCCCCTGTAAGGCCTCAGCCATGAACCACCGCCAGACTCGGGCCGCCGTGCCACTACTGCCATAGGTGGGGCTATTATTGTCGTTGCCAAGCCAAACACCCACCGTCAACTGAGGCACATAGCCCACAAACCAGAGGTCACGGGAGTTATCAGATGTTCCCGTTTTCCCAGCCACGGGGCGATCGAGTTGAGCCGGGCGACCGGTTCCCGACGCCACCACTTGCCGCAACATCGAGGTTATAATCGCCGCACTATCGGGGTCGATGGCTTGTTGGGGGCGCAGATCGTCTTGAGCATCGAAGAGAACGGTTCCATCGGCGGCTAGGATACGGCGAATGCCCCGGGTGGGGTAATGTTGTCCCTGATTCGCCAGAGTTCCATAGGCCCCCGTCATTTCTAAGAGAGTCACTTCAAAAGCTCCCAGGGCCAGGGGATAGACTTCCCCCAACTCTGACTCAATCCCCATCTTGCGGGCCACCTCCAGGGTAGGTTCAAAGCCAATATCGGCTAAGAGTTTCACGGCGACGACATTAATCGACTGAGCTAAAGCATTTTGTAGGGTAACTTTGCCCGCATAGCCCCCACCGTAGTTGCGCGGTTGATAGCCGGCAATGCTATAGGGAACATCATCATAGATATCATGGGGGGAGCGGCCGGCGGCGATCGCCGTGGCGTAGATAATGCCCTTAAAGGTGGACCCGGGTTGACGCAGAGCCTGAGTGGCGCGGTTAAACTGACTCTGGCCAAAGTCGGTTCCACCCACGAGGGCGCGAATTTCCCCGTTTCGAGGGTCGATGGCCACTAAGGCCCCTTCTGTGAACCCTTCTTGCCATCCATAGTGCGCGACGCCTTGACGGACGGTTTCTTGGGCCAGTTCTTGCAGGTGAGGATCGAGGCTAGTTTCCACCGTTAACCCCCCCTGCTCGATTTCCTCATCACTGATGTAGTTGGGGAGTTCTTGTTGAATGTAGCTGGTGAAATAGGGGAGGCGGACTTGGAGGCGTTTGGGAAGTCGCAAATCCAGGGCGAGGGGTTGGGCGATCGCCTGGTTCGCCTCGGTTTCCGTGATATAGCCCAGTTCCGCCATCCGCCGCAAGACGGTATTACGCCGTTGTCGGGCTAACTCGGGGGAGACTTGGGGAGAATAGTCACTGGGAGCGGCAGGAAGTCCCGCCAGGAGAGCCATTTCCGGTAGGGTTAGCTCCTGGGGAGATTTGGCGAAATAGACCCAAGCGGCATCGGTCACCCCATAGGCCCCGGACCCCAAATACACCAAATTGAGATATTTCTGGAGAATATCATCTTTGCTAGTGGTGCGTTCGATTTCTTGGGCCAGCCGGGCTTCTCGCAGTTTCCGTTCTAGGGTCACCTCTTGCGTCAGAAAGACCATGCGGGCTAACTGTTGGGTGAGGGTGCTGCCCCCTTCGAGCCAGGCCCTGGCCTGCCAGTTCGTCATGGCCGCCCGGGCGATCGCCTGGTAATCCACGCCATCATGGTCATAAAAGCGATGGTCTTCGGCGGCGAGGAAGGCTTGGATTAACTGAGGTGGAGTCTCGTTGATGTCTAAACTTTCATGGGTGACATCGCCGATTTGTTGCAAGATACTGCCATCGGCGGCGGTGATGGTAATCGTGCCACTGCGGGCGTAGGTGAGGAGTTCACTGGGATCGGGAAGACTCTTATCGATGGCGGCCAGTTCTCGTCGGGCCCAGGCCATCCCCCCCAACGTGAGTCCCCCGAGGGCGAAGACTGACCAGAAGAGGCTCCAGAGTTTGAGCCAGGGATTAGATGGGGGGCGATCCCAGTGCATGATTGACTCGTCCTTAAAATCCAGAATGACCGATGGCTAGGCCCGTCACCAACATTCCCAAAACTAGGAAGGGTTGGGCGCTGGCTTGGTATTTGACATCGTTTTCCAGGGGATCTCGCAGGAAGTACATATCCTGAAAGGTGATTTGGGGAATAATCAGCAGAATCAACAGCACAGCATAGGCGTTTTGTTGAATGCTGATGAGATAAGCAGCGATTCCCGCTTGGAAGACATCGATGGAGAGGACGCAAATCCAGGCGGCGGTGGTGACCCCAAACATGACCGGGAGGGATTTGAGACCGAGTTGGCGATCGCCCTCGACACTCTTAAAGTCATTGACGATGGCAATTCCCAAGCCGGCCAGGCTATAGAACATCGTTAGAAAGACAATGGTCAGGTTGAGTTCACCAAAGAGGGCATGGCCGGCACACCAGGGGAGGGTGATGTAGCTGGCTCCCAGGGCGTAGTTGCCTAACCAGCCGTTTTGTTTGAGTTTTAGGGGTGGGGCGGAGTAGATATAGGCGAGAAAGGCCCCGACGACGGCGATGGTGGTGATGGTGGGGAACTGATTTTGCGCCCAGATATCTAAGCCATAGGCGAGAATCCAGCCGCCGATGAGTAGGATGAAGACTTGGGCTTTGACTTGGGGGATGGAGATGGCTCCGGAGGGGATGGGACGATAGGGTTCGTTAATCGCGTCGATTTCGCGATCGTAGTAGTCATTGATGGTTTGGGTGTATCCGGTCATCAGGGGCCCTGAGAGCAGCATACAGGCGGCGGCCATGAGTACGTTTTCTAGGGTCCAGGTATAGGATCCGGATGAGGCGGCCCCACAGACAACCCCCCAAATTAGGGGAATCCAGGTGATGGGCTTCATCAGTTGCAGGCGAATTTTCCAGATGTTGGTTTCGCCGGATTGGGCGCCCTTCATGCCCATGAGTTGACGTGCTTTAGAGCCTTTGACCTCGGGGTTAGGTGCGTCGCTATTGGCTGGGGATGGAGTTTGTGGGTTAGACATAGTTGAGAATTTCAGCGTAACGGAGAGTCTGGCTCGGTGAGCTGATTGGGATTGATCCGACTCCGAATCCTGTCTAGTTTAATATGTGATCGCTCTGGTGGGGGGACTGGGGCTTCTACAATCAAGTCTGAGTAGCTGATGATTCATCAGGGGGAATTGGGGTGAGAGGACGACCAACGGCGATCGATTTATTTGCTGGGGCGGGGGGAATGAGTCTGGGCTTTGAACAGGCGGGGTTTGATGTGGTGGCGGCGGTGGAGGTGGACCCGATTCACTGTGCGGTTCATGAGTACAATTTCCCTGATTGCTCTCTGATTTGCGCCAATGTGAGCCAGCTATCGGGGGCTGAGATTTTCCGACAGGCTGGGGTAACGGAGGTGGATGTGCTGTTTGGGGGACCTCCTTGTCAGGGCTTTTCCTTGATGGGGAAACGACTGTTGGATGACCCTCGTAATGCTCTGGTGTCTGATTTCATCCGTCTGGTGGGGGAGATTGAACCCCGCTATGTGGTAATGGAGAATGTCAAGGGGATGGCTACGGGGAAACAGCGTCAGGTGCTGGCTGAGGCGATCGCGGCGTTGGGGGCGATCGGTTATGGGGTTGTGGAACCGCCCCAGGTTCTCAATGCGGCTCATTATGGGGTTCCCCAATATCGAGAGCGTTTGTTTCTGTTGGCTTATCGTCTGGGGGAAACGCCGCCCCACTATCCAACACCGATGACCTATCCGGCGGGGAAAAGACCCCGTAAGGGGAAATTGGCCCAGTTGTCCCCCTCGCCGACGGTGCAGGAAGCGTTACAGGATTTGCCCCAAATTGAGCAATATGAGGCGTTATGGGAGCAGGATGGGGTTGAAGCAAATTTTGGGGTTCCGAGCCAATATGGGGCTATTTTGCGGGGCTTAGCGGTGGATTTAGGGGACTATGGGTATCCTCGTCCTTGGCGGCCCAATTGGCTGAGCAATAGTGGGCGATCGCGCCATCGGGACAGCTCCATTGAGCGATTCCGCCAAACCCCTCCTGGAGAGCGGGAGCCGGTGAGTCGCTTTTTCCGCCTACCTCCCCAGGGGATTTGTAACACCCTACGGGCGGGAACCCCCAGCAGTCGCGGTGCGTTCACCTCACCCCGCCCCATTCATCCCCAGCATCCCCGTTGTATTACGGTGCGAGAGGCGGCGCGATTACACAGTTACCCGGACTGGTTCCGCTTCCATGTCACCAAATGGCACGGCTTTCGGCAAATTGGCAATTCGGTTCCCCCTTGGTTGGCTCGGGCCGTGGCTGAGTCAGTGCGGGAGTCGTTGGGGGGAGAAGTTGAGCATCCTCAGGGGGAGTGGCCCTTGGGGGATGAGGGGCTGTTGTCGCTGACGATGACTCAGGCGGCGGCGCGGTATGGGGTGGCGGCCGATGCGATCGCCCCTCGGCGGCGGCTGGGGGAGTAATCATCTTTTGGGAGGTTAAATTAGGAGAGGATAGAAGAAGTCACATAGAATCGTTATGTCATGAACGTTGGCAACACCCAGGTTTGAGGACTAGCCGCCTCTCTCTTCTAGTTCCGTATTTTTTCAGAAGCTTTAATAACTGTCTCTGAAAAAATACGCAATCATGTAGGGGCGAACGGCCGTTCGCCCTCGCGGGGCTTCACCTAGGGCGATCGCCTTCATGACAAACCGAAGCAGCGACAAGCCATAATAAGGGGACTCACCCATAATTGGCTAAACTAAAGGCATTGATTGAGAGCCGTTGACGGATGACCCAGGCGATCGCCCAACACGGCTGGTGGCTTAAGCTTTTGGGAGGTTAAATCAGGAGGGCATAGAATTGGCGAAGAAGATTGCACAGACTGTTAGGAAGTTGGGCCGATGAGAACATTACCGATCACCTTACCACAAGCAAAAATCGAGCGGTTTTGCCAGCAACATCAGATTTGTAAGTTGGCATTGTTTGGCTCCGTGTTGCGGGATGACTTTACGGAACACAGCGATGTGGATGTATTGGTGGAGTTTCTACCAGGAAAAACCCCAGGGTTGGCGATCGTAACAATAGCCGATGAACTTAGCGATTTATTAGGGCGGGTCGTAGACTTACGAACGCCTGGAGATTTGAGCCGCTATTTTCGGGATCGAGTGCTACAGGAGGCTGTGCCAATTTATGAGCGAGGTTGCTGATTTAACACGTCTTTGGCACATCCGCGATGCGGCAATCAAAGCGATCGCTTTCGTCAACAATAGAACTCGCGACGATTTAGATCGAGATGAGATGCTGGCTCTGGCACTTATTCGGTTGATTGAGATTATTGGAGAAGCTGCAAATCATGTTTCTATAGATTGTCAGGCTGCCTATCCACAGATTCCGTGGCGTCAAATTGTGGGAATGAGAAATCGAATTGTTCATGCCTATTTTGATGTTGATTTAGATGTAATCTGGCAGGTGGTAACGACCGATTTACCGGGACTACTCAACGCGACCAATCAAGCGATTCAGCAGTTGACATCTGGAGACGAGAAGCATGAGGAATGATAATCCCCATCGTTCTTAGGTCATACCGCCTCAAACTTATCCCCCAAATGCTTCCCAGACTTAAAATTTTGGGAGCTATTTTACACCTCGTCCAAGCCTACGACACAGAAGCCGTCGAGCCTAAATGCTCGTCAATTCCCTGACGATATTCGCTCTTTTGCTTCACCCCCTTATACTCAGCCACCTTGGCCTTCTCTTTAAACAGAAGTGTTAACAACCGTCTCTGAAAAAATACACAATAATGTAGGGGCGAATGGCCGTTCGCCCTCGCGGGGCTTCACCTAGGGCGATCGCCTTCGTAAAAAACCGAAGCGGCGACAAGCCATCAGAAGGGGACTCACCCATAATTTGGTAGACTAAAGGCATTGATTGAGATCAGTTGACGGATGACCCTGGCGATCTCCCAACTCAGACAACGCAAGCCCCTCAGCTTTGACGAGTTCCTGGCTCGTTATGGTGGTGATGATCGCTATGAACTCATTGATGGAGAGGTGTTTGACTTGGAACCAACGGGTCAGCATGAGGAGGTTGCAGCATTCATCACCGCCAAACTCTGTATTGAAATCGACAGAACGAACTTACCCTGGTTTGTCCTGCAACGAGGACTCTTACGCCCTGCCAATGCCAGTATAACAGCATTTCGACCTGATGTTGCCGTAGTTGATCGAGAGCAACTGAGCCAAGAACCACGTTGGCCGGATCAGTCAATTTTGACCCTAGGTTCTTCGATTAAGTTCGTGGCGGAAGTGGTGAGCAGCAACTGGCAAAACGATTATGCCCGAAAGGTCGAAGACTATGCAACATTGGGTATCTCCGAATATTGGATTGCAGACTACGCAGGATTGGGGGGGACTCGACACATCGGGAAGCCCAAACACCCCACCCTCTCTGTCTGTACCCTAGTGGATGGGGAGTATAAAATTCAGCTGCTTCGAGGTGATGAGATGATTGTCTCTCCCACGTTTCCAGACTTGAGACTGACCGCTGAACAGGTGTTGAGAGGACGTCGCTAGCGATCGCCCCCTAGAATAACCCGACTTCGCACTACCCCCCCGCCTCTCGATTTTTACCTCAGCTCGGAGCGCTCTCTCCAGGATTGTCAGCTAGACTTCCCTTTGAGTAAGACGTTCAGCTTTTTTGTACTGTACTGATATACACCATGACGCTCGACGAACTCATTCCCACGATTGTATCCCTCTCCCATGCCGATAAATTCCGGCTGGTGCAAATTGTGTTGCAACAACTAGCAGAAGAAGATGGGGTTGAAACACAACAGTCTCCCCCTTTCGATCCACGCCAGTTTTTTGGTGTTACTCAACAGCCAAAACAAGTGATTGATGATTACTTGGAAAGTAGCCGCGAAGGTTGGCTCTAATGAATTATTTGGTTGACACAAACATTGTGATCTACTACTTTAATGGCTTGACTGATGATGAAGCCATTCATACCATACTTGCCGACAGCTTCCAGATTTCAATTATCACAAAAATAGAATTTTTAGGCTGGGGACGGTTCGCATCCAATCTCGAATCTTATGCCAAAGCCAGGGCATTCATCAGCCATGCCAAAATAGTTGACTTACAAGATGTGATCGCCGAACAGGCTATCCTGCTAAGGCAGCAATTCAAAACTAAAACGCCCGATGCTATTATCGCAGCAACAGCTTTAGTTAACGACTTGACCGTTGTTACTAACAACACAGCCGACTTCAGCCGTTTAGGCGTAAAAACTCTCACTATTAACCTCAAATAAATCCTGTCTCTTACCCGGGCAGAACAAAACCGACTGAATCAACGTCATCCAGGCAGACTTGGAAGTATAGCTAATGCGATAACCGCAAATAGTCCCAACAGTACACCAGCAACAGCCCACAATTTCCTATCCCGTTTTTTTCGCTCTGCCATTATGTAGCAAGCCCAGCCACATATAGCCGCTCCAACTAGCATTCCAACTAGCGTCGTTAGGATTTCCATAGCCTTCTTGTCGTCTTTTTACAACCGTCGTAACGGATATCGCCCACAACCTAACTTCCCGATCGGCTTCCTGTCAACACAACCACACTCTAAATCCGCTGAGATGGATAAAATGTTACAAAAGTTATTGAACAACGATTATCGAAAAGTTTAGGTCATACTGGCTCACACTCAACCTTAAAACGCTCCCCAAACTCAGAATTTGGGAAGCGTTTTCAACCTTGTCCAAGCCTATGACACAGAAGCCGTCGAGCCTAAATGCTCGTCAATTCCCTGACGATATTCGCTCTTTTGCTTCACCCCCTTATACTCAGCCACCTTGGCCTTCTCTTTAAACAACTGAATCGTCGGAGTTCCAATCACTCCAGCCGCCTCAGCAATCTCGGAGTCCTCCTCAATGTCAATCTCCACATAGTGAACCCGGCCCTCATACTCATCAATCACCTGATCGAAAATCCCCTTGAGGATATGACAGGGACCACAGGTGGGCGCGACATATTTGACAATCAGAAGCCGATCGCTCTCATGGTACAACTTCCGCAGGGCATAACTCCCCCGATGACGGGTATTGTTAATGTCATAGACCTCCGCCGGGTCCACCGCCTCCTCCGGTTCCGTCTCCGTCACCTCAGCCCGCTGTTCCTCTTGATGGAACTCCGTCGTCAGTCCTTTCTCCGAGAGCCAGCGTTCGGCTAACATCGCACCCATACAACCCGTTCCCGCTGCGGTGACCGCTTGGCGGAACTCGTGGTCTTGGACATCTCCAACAGCGTAAACCCCCTCAACCGAGGTTTCCACGGAACCCTGGTGG
Source organism: Phormidium yuhuli AB48 (assembly GCF_023983615.1). Lineage (GTDB taxonomy): Bacteria > Cyanobacteriota > Cyanobacteriia > Cyanobacteriales > Geitlerinemataceae > Sodalinema > Sodalinema yuhuli. Next base: position 1,927,622 of record NZ_CP098611.1, read on the forward strand.
GTTTTCACATAGCCAACCTCGTCCAAGTCAATCTGTCCTTGGAAAATCTGGGTGTTGGGGGTGTGACCAATGGCATAAAATAAGCCCTGAACCGCCAAGGTTCCCGTTTCCTGGGTTTGGCTGTTGATAAGGTTCACCCCTTGCAACTTCCCATTCTCACCATAGACATCGGTGGCCTGGGTGTTCCAATGGACGGTAATCTTGGGATGGTTCAAGACCCGGTCTTGCATGGTCTTACTGGCCCGCATCTGGTCCCGACGAACCAGCAGATGCACATGAGTGCCATATTTGGTCAGGAACACCGCTTCTTCGGCGGCCGTGTCTCCACCCCCAATGACCGCCAGTTCTACATTCCTAAACTGGGGGGCCGCTCCGTCACAAATCGCACAGGCGGACATCCCACTGTTCCAGAAGTCTTCCTCATGGGGAAGATTCAGCCGCTTAGCCGTGGCCCCCGTAGCGATGACGATACTGTGGGTTTTCAACTCCCGCTCATCCGACCGGACTGTGAAGGGACGCTGACGTAAGTCTACGGAGGTGACATCTTCGGTATACAATTCCGCCCCCCAACGCACGGCTTGGGCCTTCATCCGATCCATTAACTCCGGACCAGTGATACCATCGGGGAATCCAGGGTAATTCTCGACTTCTGTGGTGGTCATTAACTGTCCACCGGGAATCCCCCCCATTTGATAGCCTTCAAACACCACTGGCTTCAGGTTGGCTCGGGCCGCGTAAATGGCGGCGGTATAGCCCGCTGGTCCCGACCCGATAATCACGAGGTTTTCAATGGTTGTTTCGCTCATGGGATTTATGTAAATTCATAATGACTATGAGTATCAAATGATAGTATAGGCTGGATTAACAGACCTATGCTATCCCTTGGGAGAATCCCCCCTTCTTTTTAGGCTAGCGAACATTCACATCATCCTTAACCCTTTTTTCCATGACTGCTTCCCACACCGCTCCTCACCTGCTTCTCCATGAAATGGCCTTGTCTTTAGATGTTGACAAACTGGCCAACATCTTGGCCAATGTGGAGAATTTACTGATTATCCAAGACCTGGATGGCGTTTGCATGGGGTTAGTCAAAGACCCCCTCAGCCGCGAGATCGATTTAGATTACGTCCGGGCGACAAAAGCCTTTGATGGCCATTTCTTTGTGCTGACCAATGGGGAGCATCTGGGTCAGCGAGGGGTGAACCGCATCATCGAGAAAGCCACCCAAAGCGCCATCTATACGCGCCAGGAACGCCTCTATTTGCCCGGTTTGGCTGCCGGAGGCGTTCAATGGCAAGACCGGGATGGACGGGTCTCCCATCCGGGGGTGAGTGAGGCGGAGATGACCTTCTTGCAGGAGGTTCCCCAACGGATTGGCCATTGTTTACAGGAGTTTTGTCAGGCCCATGAGGCGGAGATTCCTGGAGAGGTACAACATCTGATTGAGGCGGCGGCCTTGGATAATGTGGCCTCCCCCACGGCGAACTTGAATGTCTTTTATGACCGGCTGCGCGATCGCACTCCCATCTATGTGGCCCTTCAAGAGGCGATGCAAGGCTTAATGGAAGACCTCCTAGCCGATGCAGCGAAACACGGCTTAGAGGACTCCTTTTTTGTCCATTATGCCCCCAACCTCGGACGGGATGAGCAGGGAATGGAACTTGTCCGTTTTGCCAAACCGGGGGATTCAGGAACGACAGATTTTCAGTTTATGATTCGTGGAGCCATCAAGGAAGCTGGGGTCGTGGCCCTGTTGAATCGGTATTATCAGCGTCGCACCGGTAACGCCCCTCTGGGAGAAGAGTTTAGCGTCCGTCAAGCCCCCAAACAGGAAGCGGACTTGCTAGATTTAGTCCAAGAGAACTTTGACCCGCAAATCATGCCTACCATTATTGGTGTGGGTGATACGGTGAATAGTACCGTTGAGGGTGACGGGGATGAGCAGACCGTTCGTCGGGGAGGGAGCGATCGCAACTTCCTGCAACTCATTCAAAACCTGGGCCGACGCTTGAATAAGGGCAATTTAACGGTCTACGTCGACAGCAGTGGCGGCGAAGTCAAGAACCGCAAAGCCGTCAAAGTGGAAATGCGGGAACGCAATGGGAAGCAAGTCCCCGTGGTAGTTTCGGGCCCTGGAGACGATCGCGATACCGAGGACCCGTTAACCTTAAACGTCGTCTTTCGGGGCGGTCATGAACAGTATAGTCAGTTCTTCCAGACCGTCGCCGAGGCCCGCCGGGAAATTGCCCGCAATCAAGGTCTCAGTTGACCTTTCAGTTGACATTGTGGCTAATCCAGTTGAGATAGGCCGCAGACCCCATATCGATGGGGAGAGCGATGATTTCAGGAACCTCATAGCGATGGAGGGCCTGAACTCGCACTTGTAGGGGATGGAATTGGCGACGGTGGGTTTTAATCACCAGTTGCCATTCCTCATCCTCCTCGATGTTGCCCTCCCAGGTATAGGTGGACTGGACGGGGAAACGGGAGACACAGGCTGCCAGTTTCTCCTCGACGAGGGTGCGGGCAAGGGTTGTCGCTTCTTCAGCAGAGGTGGCGGTGACAAGAACAATGAGGCACTCAGACCGGGCCTCATCGAGTAGGATTTCCTCAGCCATAGGGTTGATCTGTTTAATGATTCCATCTCCGGTCTAGCCTAGCCTAGAATCCCAACAGACCTTGCTCAAATGAGAGGTCAGACGCGACTAGGAGATAATCAAACTTCCCTTTCCCCACATTTTTCTCAAGCGTCCTGATAATCTCACCCGCATCGTCATCGGGACCCTGGATATACAACGGCTCACCCTTATAGCCGAACTCAAAGGGAACCTCTCCATCCCACTCGCCGAGAAAGTCCCGAACCTCCTCAAAATCTGGATGAGGATCGAATCCTAGGGACTTCCCATACTGTTCGCCACCCAACACGAGGGCTTGGGCTTGGGCCAGGGTGATGGGTTCTGGCTCCTCTGGATAGGCTTCATAGAGCAACGCCAGAGTGCTGGCAATGCCAGACTCACTGATAGAACGCAGCGGTAGGGCATTCTTAACCCCTAAACATTGGTAGTCAACCAAATACACGGCGACCTGACACCTGGGAGGACGAACAGAACGAATCACCGTCACAATCGAGAGTCCACCCTCGGACCGTTTCTCGTCTTCTAGCTCCTTTCCCTTGGGATTGAACAAGATGTCGTAGGTTCCCCCATCGCACCAACAGCCGATAAGGGGGCCCTGTTCGCCCCGGGCCAGGCGTTGGGACTCAGTCTCAATGGCCCCGGCCTTGATGACTGCCTTCACTTCGGCGGGACGCAATCCTAATTTACGAGCAATCTGTTTCGGGGTCAGTTGTCGCTCCCGCAGACTCAGAATTTCCTGTTGTTGTTCAGGGGTGGCCATAGGCTGATGTTATCTCCAAGATGTATTCTGTGACCCTAACATCTGAGCTGGCTTGACTCCAATACTTAAGGCTAACGGCCAATGGAGGCAAAAGGTAGCACTTGCTGGGTCTTGCTTAAGGTTACCCCGGAAATTTCTCCCTGGGCAAAGGCATAATCCTTATTCTGCCAAAGGGGAATGTAGGGGACTTGCTCGACGACAATCTCTTGTAATTCCACTAACAGGCGATCGCGAAACAAGGGATCGGAGGCTTGACGCTGAGCCTGCAAGAGTTCATTGGCGCGGGAATCGTAGAAGAATGAACCATGATACTGGGTTTCTCCTAACCGACACCCAGACTCCGGCGACCCCTCCTGACATTCTAAAAAGGGTTTCACGTAGTTGTCTGGATCGAAAAAGTCTGCATACCAGGAGAGGAGAAAAGTGGGATAAACCCCCTTATCCAAATAGCCATAGGCGGTAGCCGCCTCCACACTACGAGGCTCAATGGTGACTAATCCCTCTAAATCTCGTTCCGTCAGCGCCTGTAGAATGGTGGCACCGAGACGACCGGGGACGGAACTGGAGGGAAACCACATGTCTACCACCAAGGGACGTTCAGCGGAAAATCCCGCCTCTTGTAATAACGCCCTGGCTTTCTCAAAATTGCCATCTCCGTAGCGTTCAGCAAAGAGGGGACGGTGAGACTCAAATGCAGGTGGAATGAGACTATAGAGGGGTTCTGCCTGGTCGTAAAACACCCGCTCATTCAACAGAGGCCGATCCATGATTGCTGCTAGGGCCTGACGGACTTCGAGCTGGTCAAAGGGAGGCTGATTGACGTTTAAGACGAGATAGGAAATGGTGGTACTCTCGGCCTCGACCACCTTAAACCCCCGCTCCGGGGCCAGGTCTTCTAGGCTTCGGATTTGGTCAGGGTCCAGTTGTTGATAGGCCACATCCACCCCTCCTGTCAGGAAGGCATTATAGAGGTTGGCCTGGCTGGAAAAACGCCGCATATCAATGCCCTGATTTTTAGGCGCATCGCCCCAATAGTCGGGGAAAATCTCAAAACTGACGGAATCACTGCCATAGGTTCCTAAGCGATAGGGGCCGGTTCCCACAAATTGACTGGGGAAGAATTGCCCTTCGCCGATTTCATAGGCGGCGGGGGAAATGGCGCAGAGGCCGGGGAAGGTGAGCAGTGCGGTAAAGCCGGCAAAGGGATAATTCAGGGTGAGGGTCAACTCATACTCACCGGTGGCTTCAATGTCTCCGAGTAAGTCTCCCAAGAGAAAGGAGGCGCGTCCTCCATTGTCGCGAAAGCGCCGTAGGGAGAAGGCCATGGCTTCGGCATCGAAGGGGGTTCCGTCATGGAAGACGACATCCTCTCGGACAGGGATGGTATAGGTCAGTTCATCGTCACTCAGACGGGGTAAGTCGGTGGCGAGGGTGGGGACGAGGATGAGTTGGTCCTCGTCGTCGAGTTCGTAGCGGTATAGGGTTTCTCCCAAATTGGCGATCGCCATCATCGAAGACTGTTCATAGGCGTCGGCCGGGTCGAGGGTGACAATTTGGGCGGTGGTTCCTAGGCGGATGCGATCGCCCACGGCGTTGACCTGTCCCCTATCGGAATCCAGCTGCTGACAACTGACGACCAGGACAATACAAAAACTAAGGATGGCCGCCAGGGTGGGCCAACGTCTTTTGCCAAATCCTCTCATAGGGGTTGCCTCAACAGTCTTGAGGGTGATGGGTCTTGCCTCATTATCTTAGCGGAGAGAGGGGAGGCGGTTGGGCTAAAAAAAATCCCCCATTTGGGGGGCGAGGATATTAGAGGCAAGGGCGAGTTAAGGTTCGTTTGCCTAACGTTTGCATTTTAAAAAAGTTCTGAGTTAAAGTCGGAGGTTAACGCGGGAGTCTTAAAGTTTTGGATGTTTTAGGTTGGTTTAACCCAAGCCTGGTTCTATTAAGGGAAGGTTAAATTTGATATTGGGTACAATTGGCTGATATTAGTCTAAAATCTTGAGCCAACCTCGACGAACCGCATGAAAGATACGGTTTAATACATCTTCATCCTCAGAACTCAGGCTGTTGCTCAAGACAACAGATTTGAGAGTTTGGCGCTCAGCGCGGGTCAGATGGCCCAAATTCCAAACCCGGGCGAACATTTCATCAAGGGGAATTGGCTGGCTAAAGGTCTGGGTCGTCATCATCAGGAAAAATCACCTCAGTTCGATAATCTTAGTATCACCTTTAGATTTCAGTTTCACAGCGATCGGCTTCAAGTTTCTATACGATCGCTAACACGAAAATATGTGATAAGCATCACATATGCTCTGTTTCCCCCCTATCTGGCAGCATTTAGGGTCCCCATCGCCATAGCTGTTCCCGCACGGCCAGAAGGATATCTTGCCATTCTCCCCGCTGAGACTGACGGAAGATACGGACATTGGGATACCAGGGACTGCGATCGCCCTCCAACCCCCAACGCCAATCGGGAACCTTCGCCAGCAACACCCAAGCCGCCTTCCCTAGGGCCCCCGCCAGGTGAATGACAGCGGTATCAACACTAATCACCAGATCCAGTTCTGCAATGAGAGCCGCTGTATCCCAAAAGTCCCGAATTTGTGGGGCCAGGTCAATGATGCGCTCCTCTGCCGCTAGAGCTGCCTGTTCCTCGGGGCGGACTGGGGTTTGGAGGCTATAGAACTGAATGTTCGGCAGGTCGAACCAGGTTTGAAACGCGGCAAAGGAACAGGAGCGATCGCCATCTTTGCGATGGGTGGGACTCCCCGACCAGACTAACCCCACCTTAGCCCCTGGCTGTTTGGGCGGCGGTAAGGGGGGACGACAATGGGGACTCAGATAGAGATAGGGAACCTGAGTGGGTATGGTTGTTGGAGTCGTCTGTCGTAAATGGGGCAGACTCATCAGTAAGGCGTGAGCATCCCAGGGGGGGATGGGATCTTCGAGAGCGAAGAGGCGATCGTACCCCGGAAGTCCTTGAAACAAACGCAACAGAGGCGATCGACAGCGTAACCAGACTCGAACTCCCTCAGCGGCTAATTGCGGCACATAGCGGACAAACTGGATGGCATCGCCGAAGCCTTGTTCTGCCAGTAACAACAGGGTTTTACCCCCTAAGGGTTCCCCCTGCCAGATTAAGTCTCCCTGAGGGAAGCTAGCGGCTAAGTCTCGCCGGGAAGGACGGGCCTCATAATCGGCAAATCCCTGCTGAAAATCTCCCTGGAGTAAGCGAATTAGGGATAGGGTACTGCGGGCCTCATGCCAATCGGGAACCTGTTGTAAGACGGTCTCAAAACAGGCGATCGCCCCCTCCAACTCTCCCAAATCCCAATAGACATAGCCTAAGTTAAACCACCATTGAGATGCCTCTGGATTGAGGGCCAACGCTTGACAGTAGGCACTCTGGGACTCCTCCAGGCGATCGAGTTGTTGCCAGGTGCGCCCCAAATTGGCATAGCCCGTGGCGCAATGGGGATGATGCTGTAGTAGCTCCTGATAATGGGCGATCGCGTCTGACCACTTCTCCTGCTTAAAGGCAATCCCCCCGAGCAAATTCAACACATCCAGACGCTGAGGCTGTTGAACTAACAGAGTCTCACAGAGGGCGATCGCGCGATCGTACTCCTGGGCTTCATAGCAGCCTAACGCCGTCTCAAACTCCATCACAGGTCATTCTCATTACCAGGTCAAAGGGCGCTGTCACCGACAGGCAAGCCACTCCCGCAGAAAAATTTAGCATTCTTTATATGATCGCCTCAAACCCATGATCCCCAATCCCAATCACCGGACTATCAGACGGCTGACAAGCTTTCAGCTCCCTATCACCTCTCAAATCTTCAGTTTTGTTTTTGTCACTATTTATAAATAAACCAACGTATAAACCTTTAAAAAAATCCTTAAAACCGCCTAAGGGGGGCTGACGTGCATCTTTCGATTCCTGGAAAATCTTAAATTCTTATAAAGACGTTAGAGACCTTAACTTAAATGTTGCAACCCTTTTAATCTCCAAACACATCCCCCATAATGCAAACAACAAGGAAGACGGGCGATCGCATCGCCAAGACAACTCGACCCCAGAGGCGATCGCCCGTCCCCCAGTCAGAACTAAAGGAGAAAATCGGGTGAGATTAGCAGTATACGGAAAAGGCGGCATTGGTAAATCCACCACCAGTTGCAACATCTCAGTTGCCCTGGCCCGTCGCGGTAAAAAAGTCCTGCAAATTGGCTGTGACCCCAAACACGACAGTACCTTCACCCTAACGGGCTACCTCATTCCCACCATCATCGATACCCTCCAAGAAAAAGACTTCCATTACGAAGACATCTGGCCCGAAGACGTGATCTACAAAGGCTACGGCGGTGTCGATTGCGTGGAAGCCGGCGGTCCCCCAGCCGGAGCGGGTTGTGGTGGATACGTCGTCGGAGAAACCGTCAAACTTCTCAAAGAACTCAACGCCTTTGACGAATATGACGTAATTCTCTTCGACGTTCTCGGCGACGTCGTCTGTGGTGGCTTTGCAGCGCCGCTGAACTATGCTGACTACGCCCTCATCGTCACCGACAACGGCTTTGATGCCCTCTTTGCCGCCAATCGCATCGCCGCCTCCGTGCGGGAAAAAGCACGAACCCATCCCCTGCGCCTAGCCGGCCTCATTGGTAATCGCACCTCCAAACGGGATCTCATCGACAAATACATCGAAACCGTCCCCATGCCCGTCTTGGAAGTCTTACCCCTAATCGAAGATATCCGCGTCTCTCGCGTCAAAGGGAAAACCCTCTTTGAGATGGCCGAAACCGAGGCCGTCCTCAACTATGTCTGTGACTACTACCTCAACATTGCCGATCAGATTCTGGCACTTCCCGAGGGAGTTGTGCCCAAAGATGCTGCTGATCGGGATCTGTTTGCCTTACTCTCAGACTTCTACCTCAATCCTCAACAACCCCCGGCTACCGTCGACGCCGAACCTGACTTAATGATGGTCTAAGGCCAAAGTCTTGCCGTCCAGATTAAGAACATCAGCCATCGGTGTCAGTAGCCGTCCAAGTCCCAGTCCCCATGACAAGAAATGTCAACGACTATTACAGCTTGCCGTGATGAAGCACCAGAGTTGTCAGCTAGCCTAGTATGATTCAGTACAGGCTAATGCCTAATGCCGTTTCAAGACGGAGTACCTTCGACTGAGGCGGATAAACTAGAAATGAACAACGCAGCAACTCCGGGGATAAATAAAAACCATGGCATTTTTCGATAGCTTTACAAGCGCCCTCAAAGAGAAGTGGTTGGAGTATTACCAAGCCAACCGCGAATGGCTGAACTTGCACATGCAGGTCGCTGCCGTCAAAACCCCCGATGGAGGTCGTCGTCCTCCGTCCTACTTCATCATCGGTTCCCTCAATGGAATTGAACCGAAGCTGGCCCAACTGATGTTGCCCTTTTCTCGACTCAATCCCGATCCCGATACTCTCATCGAAGTGATGGGATTGAACTTTGACCCTGACATTGCCCTAGGGTTAGATCCCGAAACCGAGATTCCCAGCCCCGAGCCGGCCCCCGAGTCTGATGCGATCGCCCAGGAGACTGAAGACGACCCTTTTGGTGAGTCGGAAACTGGGGACTTCACGGCCGCTGGTGTGGCCGTGGGCAGCCTAGTTTCCGACGAACCCCAACCCCCTGCCCCTGAAGATATCTCCGAACCCGTGGCTGAAGCGGAACCGGAGGTGGATATCATCTCAGACGAGATCCCCGATGTCACAGAAGACGAAGCCTTTGCCGGCATCGACGAAACTGAGGACGAGGATTTGAGTATCCTTGAGACTGTGGAAGAGGCTCCTGAAGCCAGCATGATTGACGATGAGGCTCCCGAGGCCGAGCTTTTAGCTCAAGAGGAAGATCCTAGTGTTCTCGACGATGCCTCAGATGCCTATAGCGATCTCGAAGAGGATGCCGAAGAACTTGATCCCTTCGCTGGACTTTCTGAAGAACCGACGGATCTAGAGCTGCCGGTCGAAGAGAGCAGTGATGATGGCGGTGACGTGGATTTGTCAGCATTTACTGATAATGAGTCTCCCGCTGACGAGATTAGTGATGACATGGATCTCGATGCCTTTGGCGGTGGGGATGAATCCCCCATTGACGATGGCACTGATGACATGGATCTTGGGGCCTTTGGAAGCGACGATGACCTGTCGGACGATGAGGAAGACATGGACCTGTCCGCCTTTGCCGATGATGGGTCAGACAATGAGGAAGACATGGACTTGTCCGCCTTTGCCGATGATGATGAGTCGGACGATGAAGAGGACATGAACTTGTCCGCCTTTGCCGATGATGCATCAGACGATGAGGAGGATACGGACTTGTCCGCCTTTGCCGATGATGGGTCAGACGATGAAGAGGACATGGACTTATCCGCCTTCGGGGATGACCTTTCTAACGATAACGATGATGGAGACGACGGACTCGATCTCGCTGCCTTTGGAGGCGATGATGACCTGTCGGACGATGGGGAAGACATGGACTTGTCCGCCTTCGGGGATGATACTTCTGACAATGATGACAATGGAGACGACGGACTCGATCTCGCTGCGTTCGGTGGGGAAGATGAGTCATCGGATGATGATAACGGGTTCGATCTCGCCGCCTTTGGAGACGATGATGACGACTCGGGCTTAGGGGATCTCGGCGATGATGATGAGCTCGATGAGGCAGCGTTTGGGGCATTGATGGAAGATGACGACGATGAGGAAGATCCCGAGATCTCCAATTTGTTGTCAGACCTTGAATAACACCACTGACCACCCCTGATATTAGGAGAACTGTTCCATGACTGTTGCTGCACAACCCAATGCACAACCCAATGCACTCAATTTTGAGTGTGAAACGGGGAACTATCACACCTTTTGCCCCATTAGCTGTGTGGCATGGCTGTATCAGAAAATTGAAGATAGCTTCTTTCTGGTTATTGGCACTAAAACCTGTGGCTATTTCTTGCAAAATGCCATGGGGGTGATGATTTTTGCAGAACCCCGATATGCCATGGCGGAACTTGAAGAGGGGGATGTATCGGCTCAGCTGAATGATTACGAAGAGTTGAAACGGTTGTGCCAACAAATTAAGCGCGATCGCAACCCTAGTGTCATTGTTTGGATTGGCACCTGCACCACAGAAATCATCAAGATGGACTTGGAAGGGTTAGCCCCCAAACTCGAAGCTGAAATCGGCATTCCCATCGTGACCGCTCGGGCCAATGGGTTGGACTATGCCTTCACCCAAGGGGAAGACACCGTCTTGGCAGCCATGGCACAACGCTGTCCCAGTCAGCGGGTGGAGTCAGAAAAAACGGAACGCAATGCCATCAAGCGTCTACTCGATTTCGGTCGCAAGGCAGAGGAGGAAGAAACCGCCACTACTGAGTATGTTGACCATCCTCCTCTGACCTTGTTCGGTTCTCTCCCAGACCCGGTTGTGACTCAACTGAGTCTGGAACTGAAAAAACAGGGAATTCAAGTTTCGGGAATGCTACCGGCTAAACGCTACACCGAACTGCCGCCGCTAGTTGAGGGGGATTATGTTTGCGGGGTTAATCCCTTCCTCAGTCGCACAGCAACAACGTTGATGCGTCGTCGCAAGTGTAAACTCATCGGGGCCCCGTTCCCCATTGGTCCCGATGGAACTCGGGCCTGGGTTGAGAAGATTTGTTCCGTATTTGGCATTGAACCGAAGGGCCTAGAGGAACGAGAGCAAATGATTTGGCAGAGTGTCGAGGAGTATGTGGCACTGTTGCGGGGTAAATCGGTCTTCTTTATGGGAGATAACTTACTAGAAATCTCCTTAGCCCGCTTTTTAACCCGTTGCGGCATGACGGTTCAGGAAATTGGCATTCCCTATATGGATAAACGCTATCAAAAGGCGGAACTGGATTTCTTGGCCAAAACCTGTGATGAGATGGGTGTTCCCTATCCCAGGATTGTTGAGAAGCCCGATAACTACAATCAACTGCAACGGATTAAGGAGTTGAATCCTGATCTGGTCATTACGGGAATGGCTCATGCGAACCCCTTAGAGGCTCGTGGTATTAGCACTAAATGGTCAGTTGAGTTTACCTTTGCCCAAATTCACGGCTTTGCCAACACTCGCGATTTATTAGAGTTAGCCACCCGTCCCCTACGTCGTAATGACAATCTCAAACACTTAGGCTGGGAGACGTTAGTCCAAGAAGACGCCCAGGTTTAAGGCTACTGTGAGACGGTAACTCGCCAACCCGTTGAGCGAGTCCATCTCCCCAAGGGCGATCCCAAACGGGGTCGTCCTCTTTCCTATTGCCTATTGCCTTCCCCTATTGCCTATTGCCTATTGCCTATTGCCTTCTTTAAAACCAGTTGCGATCGCTCAATTTTTGGTTTATATTAAGTATCTTAGAAGCCCAACTTCAAGACTCAGAAAATGGGCACTTTGCGATCGCACCCTCAGCGCAGCCTGAGCGCAATGTGAAATCAATTTCGTGTGTACTTGTCAATAAACTTTAAAAAAAATTAACTCAACATGGCACAGGATCGCAACCGAACGGCTGTAATCACGGGCGCATCTTCCGGCGTCGGACTCTATACCGCCAAAGCTCTCACGTCTCGGGATGATTGGCATGTGGTCATGGCCTGTCGCAATCTCGAAAAAGCCGAAGCCGCCGCCAAAGAGGTGGGACTTCCAGAGGGAAGTTATACCATCATGCACATTGACCTCGGCTCTCTGGCCAGTGTGCGTCAGTTTGTGACCAATTTCCGCAGTCTCAACCGTCCTCTGGATGCGTTGGTCTGCAATGGGGCGATTTATATGCCTTTAATCAAAGAACCCCTGCGATCGCCCGAAGGCTATGAACTGACCATGACCACCAATCACCTCGGTCATTTCCTCCTCTGCAATGTGATGATTGAGGACATGAAGCGATCGACCTATGAAGACCGGCGCATGGTCATCCTAGGAACCGTCACCCATAACCCAGACGAACTCGGCGGGAAGATTCCCCCCCGTCCCGACTTGGGTAACTTTGAGGGCTTTGAAAAAGGTTTCAAAGATCCCGTCACCATGGCTGATGGCAAAGCCTTTGAACCGGTGAAAGCCTATAAAGACAGCAAAGTCTGTAACGTGCTAACCATGCGGGAACTGCACCGGCGCTATCACGAAGAAACGGGGATTACCTTTACCTCCCTCTATCCCGGTTGTGTCGCCGACACTCCCCTCTTCCGTAATCACTATCCCCTCTTTCAAAAAATCTTCCCCATCTTCCAAAAATACATCACCAAAGGCTATGTTTCCCAGGAACTCTCCGGGGAACGAGTCGCAGCGGTGGTGGCTGACCCCGAATATCGCCAATCTGGGGCCTATTGGAGTTGGGGGAACCGCCAGAAAAAAGACCGCAAATCCTTTGTTCAGAAAGTTTCTCCCCAAGCACGAGATGATGAACGAGGTGAGCGGATGTGGGATTTAAGCATGAAACTGGTGGGACTCGCCTAGGCTGACTTGACTGTCCACGCCTGAAATTTAAAGAACCGAGGCCAGGAGTTTGGCCTCGGTTTTGTCATCGCGCGATCGCCCTGAGACTATTCTTCTTCGTTTTTGCCCTTACCGTTACTCCCCACCGAGGACTCCACTGGACTCTTATCATCGCCCTTATCTTGGGACGTCCCATTTTTACCCACACTATTAGAAGAAACCATCGCCCCCATGGCTAGTTCTTGACGGACTTTTTCCTCAATGGTGGCGGCGAACTCGGGGTTATCCTTGAGATATTGCACCGAATTATCTCGGCCCTGACCGATATTATCTCCGTCATAGCTATACCAAGCCCCCCGGCGCTTAATCACCCCAGTTTCCTCGGCTAAGTCCAGTAAGCAGCCAACTTGGGAAATTCCCTGACCAAAGAGAATATCAAATTCAGCAATCCGGAACGGCGGTGCAATTTTGTTTTTAGCCACCTTGACTTTAGCCCGAATCCCATATTCATCAGAGCCTTTTTTCAGGGTTTGGATACGACGGATATCGAGGCGCACGGAACAGTAGAACTTGAGCGCATTTCCCCCAGTCGTGGTTTCGGGACTCCCGTAACTAATGCCGATTTTTTGCCGTAACTGGTTCAGGAAAATGACCGTACAGCCCGATTTGCCGATATTACCGGTAATTTTTCGCAGGGCCTGACTCATCAGTCGCGCCTGTAGGCCCACATGGATATCTCCCATATCCCCTTCAATTTCCGCGCGGGGAACTAGGGCCGCGACGGAGTCAACCACCACCAAATCCACGGCGACGGAACGCACCAGTTGGTCAACAATTTCCAGTCCCATCTCCCCGGTGTCCGGTTGGGAGACCAAGAGATTCTCAATATCCACCCCCAAGGCCGCCGCATAGGTGGGGTCTAGGGCGTGTTCCGCATCCACGAAGGCGGCAATTCCCCCAGCTTTTTGCGTTTCGGCGATCGCATGAAGGGCGACGGTGGTTTTACCGGAACTCTCGGGGCCATAGATTTCAATCACACGTCCTTTCGGGAGTCCACCGCCGAGGGCTAAGTCCAGGGTTAAGGCGCCGCTGGGAATGGTCTCAACGCGCATCCGCGCTGAATCGCCTAACCGTAGAATCGCTCCTTTACCAAAGGACCGTTCAATCTGGTTTAGCACCATGTCTAAAGCTTTCTGCTTTTCGGAGTTCTGAGTAATCGGGGTCGCCATACTTGCCTCAATGTTCGATGAATGGACTGATTGACCGGCTTGTGGGCCGGGGAGGAACCGCCAACGGGGACGGTTACAGGGCAGAACCTGTAGCGTTGCTGGAGAACGACACGATATTAAAAGCTGATCTAAAAATCTGGATCTTCTGGGTTTGCAGCAGATACATCATTCTAGTACAGAATCCCTCTCGGGACAGTTCCGGGACTGGGGGAACTGACGCTGAGGGGGAAAAGCGGTTAAACTGGAGGCTTGACGATGACCGCTGTTGCCCTCCCAACTTAGATGATGCAAGCTGTTGAGTTCCCGATTCCTGAAGGAAGTATCACCGTTGCTGGGTTGACGGATTATGTACAATCGCTGTTGGAGGACAATCCCCAGTTGCGGCCCGTGTGGGTGGTGGGGGAGGTTTCGAGTTGTAAGTCCCATGGGTCGGGGTTGTTTTTTACCCTGCGCGATCGCCAGGATGGTTCACTCCTCCATGGGGTGATCTGGAAAAGTCAGGTGGCGAAGTTGGCCACACCCCCGAAGTTGGGGGAGTTAGTGGTGGTGGGGGGGAACATTCGCCTATTTCGGGGTCGGGGTCAGTATCAACTCTATGGGTTTCAGGTTTTGCCCCTCGGTGCGGGGATGCAGGCCTTGCAGTATCAACAATTGCGTGAGCGTCTCACGGCTGAGGGATTGTTTGACCCCAGACGCAAGCGATCGCTCCCTGAACATCCTCAAACCATTGCGGTGGTCACCTCTCCTCAAGCGGCGGCCTGGGGGGATATTCAAAGTACCTTACGCCAGCGTTACCCGGGGCTTCAGGTGCTGTTGTCTCCCACGGGGGTTCAGGGCGATCGCGCGGCGGCGAGTATTGAGCGGGCCCTGGCGCGGGTGGCGGCGGATGGCCGGGCTGAGTTGGTGATTCTCGCCCGGGGTGGGGGGTCGGCGGAGGATTTAGCGGTGTTTAATGATGAACGGGTGGTGCGGGCCGTGGCCCTCTGTCCCTATCCCGTGATTACCGGAATTGGGCATCAACGGGATGAATCTCTGGCGGACTTAGCCGCTGATGTGGCGGCGGAAACTCCCACGGCGGCGGCGAAACGGGCGGTTCCTGAACTAGAGCGTCTCATCCAGGCCCATCGCGATCGCCAGCAGCGTTTAGAAGAAGTGATGATGACCTATTTCGGGGGAGTGCGATCGCATCTCCATCAGCTCCGTCAGCGCCTGGATATCGCCCCAATTCAGCGCCAACTGAACCGAGAACAGCAACAGCTTCAGAATCTCAAACAGCGGCTGATTCATGCCAGTCAGCAACGGTTACAGCAGGCCCAACAACGCCATCAATTTCTCCAAGAACGTCTTACCACCATCAACCCGCAAATCGTCTTAGATCGGGGTTACGCCGTCGTCCGCAATCCTCGGGGGGAGATTATCCGTTCCGCCGAGGAACTGCGACCTGGACGAGTCTTATCCGTGAAACTGGCCCAAGGATGGGTTAAGGTAAAAATCACCTCCACCGGCAGCGAGGGCCCCGCGCCCTTCAGCCAATCCTAATCGCCGGCTCTTTCCCATTCTCTAATCTCCCGTCAATATCCCATGACTGACTCTTGGAACTACGAAGCCACCGTCGAAGAAATCGAGCGCATCATCCAGAATATCGAATCTGGACAACTCAATTTAGACGATGTCTTCACTAAATTTACTGTCGCCGCTGAACATCTCCAAGACTGTGAGCAATTCCTCGGGCAAAAGCAGCAGCAGCTTGACGTATTACTTGAAACCCTGAGTGACTCATAAGGGAGTATGTTTACGGATAACGTCTATCCCCAACAGTTAACCTACGGGTCGCACCCCCAGCTTGGTAAGATTGAGGTTGTGACGTATCCCGTTTCTTCTCCGTTATATCAACAATCGTTAACCCTGCGAGACCAGGTTTTACGACAACCATTAGGGTTATCAATTTGGACAGAAAATCTAGAGGATGAAGTCCATCAAGGTCATTTTGGCATTATACCATCTTCAGTCCAACTTGCCCCATTGCTAGCTTGTGTTGTCATTGTGCCCAAAACTCAAGAACGGGTGAAACTACGACAAATGGCGGTGGTTCCTGAACTGCAAAAACAGGGACTAGGATGCTTTTTAATCCGAGAAGTTGAAGACTATTTAAGGCAATATCACATCAAAACAATCAATTTAGCAGCCAGAGTGTCAGCCCTTGAATTTTACCAAAAACTCGGGTATCAGTCTATCAGCGGTGAGTTTCTAGAAGTTGGCATTCCTCACCAATATTTAGAAAAAAAACTCAGGAGTAGGAGTGAGTTATGCTCCTAGGGCAACGGATGTAATCTGCCATCACTTCTCCTTAGTCACCCTGAACCCAGAAGACCCCCATTTAACCCCAATCAACAGCGGAGAACCCGAGTGTCTCCAAGACACCGGGTTTCTGGTCTCTTTAACAGCATCAGAGCGTTTGCCGGTAATATATGGAGAAGTCATCAAAAAACCAACAAAAAGGAGAGGTAATCGTGACCCAATTAGTTGAATTTCAAGTCGAGGGCGATCGCACCATTCTCATTGAAGTCGAAGACGTGACCGGCGGGCCAGTTACCGCCCCAGCCGCCAAGGCCGGAGAATTTGCCATCAAAGCCCAGAAAACATTTGAAGAAGCCATCGATGACATTGTCCCCCTAGCGGCTGCCATTGAGAAAAAATTTAGCGGGCTAACCACCCCCGCCAACGACGTCGAAGTTAAATTTGGTGTTAAAATCCAAGGCCAACTGAGTGCCGTCGTAACTCAGATTGGTGCCGAGGCAAACTTTGAAGTGACCTTGAAATGGAAGCGTTAACCCCCCAGTCCGAGGGTTTCCAAGCCTTTAAGCGATCGCTCGCCCGAATCTTCCACAGCAATGGAACCGTCGTCGGGGCAGGATTCGCGATCGCCCCAGGATATCTCATCACCTGCGCTCACGTCGTGACAGCCGCTCTAAACCTACCGGCCGACAGCCAAGACTCACCACAGCAGCCTATCGAGTTAGAATTCCTCCTGGCGGCTCAAGGAGAACGGGTAACGGGCCAAGTGGTGGCCTGGTTACCCTACAAAGTAGCCATCGACGCCCCCTCACTGGCAAACCCCGCCGATATCGCGATTCTCAAACTCGATCGCACCCCAGAGACCCTAACCCCAGTCACCGTCGGGGAGGGGGCCTGGGGACATCAGTTCCGCATTTTAGGTTTCCCAACAGGCGTTCCCGTGGGAATCTGGGCCTCAGGGGTGCTGCGAGAGCAAATGGGGAACGGCTGGGTGTCGATTGAAGATATTAAAGCGCAGGGTCGCAGCATTGAACAGGGGTTTAGTGGCGCCCCCGTCTGGGATGAAACCCTGGAAGCTGTCGTCGGGATGGTGGTTCAGGCTGAACGTCCCCAAAAGAATCAACCCAACTCCAAGGTGGCGTTCATGCTACCCGTGAGCCAACTGCGAACGGTTTGGTCTCGTATTCCGGGAATTGACATAAGGATTGACTCTGGAGTAGGAGCGTCCCCGACTCCCCCATCTAATCCGAGGCTCAGAGGCTTGCAGGCGCGGCTTAAGGATGTCAGTGAGGAGATTGCGATTGGAGAGGCGCAACTTGCGGCAACGAATGATGACGTTAGCCGAATTCGATTAGAGAGACAGCTCGAAATTTTATACGACAGGTACAACAAGATTGAACAGCAAATCAAGAATTTGAGAGTAATTTGAGAGGATGAGTCGCAGACTTAAAGGATTACGACAACGCTTGATAACTCTCGATGAAGAAATCGAGATTGCAGAAGCAGAACTTTCGACTATCAATGATGACGTTAACTATAAGCGTAAAGAAAGGGCCCTTAACACTCTCTATTCTCGATATGATACACTTGAGGCAGAGATTCAAGAACTAGAGCTTAAGTCCTCAAAAAAACGTAGCGATTCCAAAATAATAACATTCAAAAAAGGATTTCAGGGCAATTTTATTTCTATAGATTACTGTCAATCTAAACAGTATTTTGGGCGAATTTCAAATCAAGTCCAACAATCAGGAGGGGCGGCTGCATTTTTCTTGAACGAAGCCTATCGCCTTCGGGGAGATATTCTCGCCCAGCATATCGAAGATACTCTCAGCACTCAATGTCAGGATATTCAAAGTTTTCCCATTGAATTTGCTCCCGGTGAACCTAAAAATCAAGAGGTGCTACTGTCCAAGATTTTGGGATATTTAGGTGAGTCAGAACCGGCAACCCCTGAACAGGTGATCGCCCAAATCTGTCAATCGTTACAAATTGGCAGTATTCGGGTATTTAAGATTTATAATTGGGACGAACTTCAAGACCCTTATCATGTTTTGAAGTGGTTTTTAGACAGCTTCTGGTTACCGTTAATTGACCGCTGCCAAAGCCATTGTCAGATAGAGAAACTGGTCAAGGTTCAACTGTTTGCACTCATCATCTGTCAATCCAATGATCCAGACATTCTAAAACAGCCCTATTACGCTGAACACGACACTTACAATCCTTGTCAGGTTAGCCGCGAAACATCCCTCGTTCACTTACCTCTATCCTGCTGGACTGAAACAGAAATAAAAGACTGGATGTGTCGTTTTCCGCCGCCGAAATATACCCGAAACTTCCCGGCAATTCAAGATTTAGCCAGGCGTTTTTATCGAACAACAGAGGGGGTTCCAGTTAACGTAGTAGAGTTGATTCTGAAAGAATATGAAAACATGGAGGCTGGATAATGTCCTTAAACCAGTATCACTTTGACGGAAATCCTGCTCGCAGACCCCAAAACCCCCATCCCGACTCACCGAGCAAATTAGAGCCTTACGTGGCAGCAGATGACCTGAAAACCGCCGTCAACTTAGCCATTTATCTGCGGCGACCACTCCTGCTCGAAGGCGAGGCCGGCTGCGGTAAAACCCGACTGGCGGTTGCGGTGGCTTATGAACTCGGGTTGCCGTTTTATCGCTGGGATATCCGCTCGACAACGAAGGCCAAAGAAGGACTCTACGAATACGATGCCATTTTACGGCTTCACGACGTGCAAATTTGCGATAAAACCCAGAAACTGCCAGAAGACGGACATCGCGATCCGCAAAAGCCAGGAGACTACATTGAGTTAGGGGCCATTGGCAAAGCCTTTAACGCCGATCGCCCAGCCGTCCTCCTCATCGATGAAATTGATAAAGCCGAACTCGATTTTCCCAACGACCTCCTGGCCGTCTTAGATGAGCCTTGGTCCTTTGAAATTCGGGAAACAGGACAGGTGGGCGATCGCGCCGTTCGAGCCAAACACAAGCCCATTGTCATCGTCACCAGCAACAAAGAAAAAGGCAACCTCCCCGCCCCCTTCCTACGACGTTGTCTCTACTACTATCTCAAATTCCCTCAAGAGCGCCTGCCCGAAATTGTTGCCGCTCACTATCAGCCCCAAGCCGGCAACTCCCAGGACGAGGGCGACGCCGTTGCGCCCCCCCCCGAGCCACTGGTTGACCGCGCCATTGACCTATTCCTCCAGGTCCGGGAACAGGGACTCGTTAAACCCCCAGGAACCAGTGAATTTCTCGACTGGCTGCGGGCCTTAGCCGGTTTCCAAACACAGCCCTTCCCCGTTGACCAACTGAGCCTAGAAACCTTGCCCTATCGGGAACTGTTGCTGAAATTACGACAAGATTGGCAACAGGAGTTTGTCACCGCCGAGGAAACAGGATGAGACAGCGTCAAGCTCACGAACTCATCGAAGCCTTGTTTCGGCGCGTCCGCCAGCGGTTTGACCTGGGGATGGAGGAGTATTTGGTCGCTCTGCGGACCTTGGAAGGGGGTTGGGGACGTGGAGATGAGGCAGAACTCCAGGAAGTGCTACAACTGCTGTGGTGTAAATCGGACATTGATCGCGCCCACCTGCAAACCGAGTGGGAGTCGGTGTGGGATAGTATCCGCAACGGGCGATCGCAACCTGCCCCGGCCCTCCCCGTTGAGGAAGCATCACCCCCCCCGACGGATATCTCCTCACCCCCCCCACCACCGTCCCAGACCTCCCAACCGGACCGGCCACCTCAGCCAGACCCCACAGCCGCCGAACTTGCCCCCTATCCCCTGAAAGCGCCCCCGCCTGACCTCCCCGCTCCCCCCGACGAGCTGACCTTCCTAGACTCCGACTATCCCATTACCCGGCGATCGATGTCCTATGCTTGGCGTTACCTGCGGCGGGACGTGCCAACGGGTCCGGCAACCCTGCTGGACGTGGCGGCGACGGTGGACAGTGCGGCGCGACAGGGGTTTTTCCTCGCCCCCGTCTATCAGCGCCAGCGGGAAAACCAGGCGCAATTACTGCTGTTGGTCGATCGCAATGGGTCGATGATGCCCTTCCATCACTTCACCCGGGACTTAGTCGAAACCGCCCGCTACGAAAGCGCCCTCAATCCGGAGCGGGTTCATGTGTTCTATTTCCACAACATCCCAGCAGCCTCCGTCTATGACAACCCCTATCTCACCCGTCCTGTCCCACTGCGGCAGATTCTTAGCCGTTGCGACGCCAACACCGCTCTCCTCATCGTCAGCGATGCCGGGGCCGCCCGAGGCTACCGTGAGCGGACGCGGGTTCGTGCTACGGTGCAAGTTTTACAGGACATCCGCCACTATACCAACGCCCTGGCCTGGCTCAACCCCATGCCCAGTTCCCGTTGGTCGAAAACCTCTGCTGGCATCCTGCGTCATCTCGTCCCCATGTTTCCCATGACCCCGGAGGGACTGAGCGAGGCCATTGATACTGTACGCTGTCAGTTGGGAGGTTAACGACGATGTCTGCAACCGCTGCATCTGCTGAATTAGAACGGGCTAGTCGCGCCATTGATTACTTCGTCGGGGAGTTTCAGCCCTCCTATCGCCTGTTGGCTCAGCACATGGCACTCCCGTTAGTGCTGACCCCAGAACTGGTCAACTTCATTCGCAACCGCTTCCTGCGTGCCGAGGGGGTGCCTTGGGTCGCGGAAGTGGATTTGTTGCTCTCGGACCTCTGCCGTCCGGCGGGCTTTGAGTTATATATGATGTCTAGTGCTGTGCGATCGCGCTTGCTGGGGCAACTGGAACAGGATGAGCGGTTCGGACGGCAGCGGCTTGAGGCCATTGCCCGCAGTCTGATGACCTACAATCACTATCTCAGTCGTACTAACGGTTTATCTGCACCCTTGCTTCAGGCGCAACAGTGGGCGGCGATGGTTTATCTCCAACCCCAACGGGAGGCGGCAGTGGGCGAGATTGCCGCCGAGTTTGCTCGCCACGGAGCCGCTGCGCCGGAGATTGGCCCGTTCCCCCCCATTCAGCCCGCTGAACTGGCAAGATTAGCCCAAATTGTGCAGGAACTAGCTCCGGAATTGCAAGAGTATCGGGATTTGCTGGAGTACGCCCGGCTGATAACCCAGGTGGGAGCGCAACCCCAGGCGATTCCTGTGGAGGACTGGCAGAAGACGTACCAGGTTCTCGATACAGAGTTACACTTGCCCGCTGAACTCCTGCCGGGTGGAGTTGGGATAGAAGCATCTTGGCTTCAGGGGTTGCAGCCTTTTGAGTTTGAGACGGGGACTGTGGAGTTTGTCGAGACGTTAGAGGAGCCAGCAGAGAACGATGGGGTGGTTCTTGAGTCGTTTGAGTTCGAGACGGCACAGATTAGCCGGGGGGCGGCTGGCGGCTGGGACATCGAGCGCCGTCGCGGCTCGGCACAGCAGTTTGTTGAAAAGTTGGGCGACGGCACGGGTTTAGCAATGGTATTTGTACCAGGGGGTAAGTTCATGATGGGGTCTCCTGATGACGAACCGGGGAATAACGACGACGAAAAGCCCCAGCATGAGGTGGAGGTGTCGCCGTTTTATTTGGGGAAATATCCCGTGACCCAGGCTCAGTGGCGAGCGGTGGCGGCGCTGCCCCAGGTGGAACGTGCCTTAAAACCAGAGCCTTCCCATTTCAAAGGGGCGAACCGACCAGTAGAGCGGGTATCGTGGCACGACGCAGTGGAATTTTGTCGGCGACTCTCGCGACATAGCGGGCGAGACTATCGACTGCCGAGTGAAGCGGAATGGGAATACGCCTGTCGTGCGGGGACGACGACACCCTTTTACTTTGGTGATGCCCTGAGTAGTGAGTTGGCGAATTACAATGGCAATGCGACTTATGGGGAGGGACCCGAAGGAGAGTATCGAGAGGAAACTAAAGATGTTGGCAGCTTTCCGGCAAACGGATTTGGATTTTACGACATGCACGGCAACGTTTGGGAGTGGTGCGCGGACGATTGGCACGACAATTACGACGGAGCGCCAAATGACGGCAGCGCCTGGGTTGATGAGAATCCTACAAAAATCAAGAGAGTGCTGCGTGGCGGTGCCTGGTATGTCAATCCCAAGAACTGTCGCTCTGCCATCCGCGTTGATTTTTCGCCCGTCAGCGCCATCGACGTCATCGGGTTTCGGGTTGTGTGTGCGGCATCCATCGCGTAACGTAACCGAAGGAGGTAGACTCTTTTCTAGCCCTTTGTCCTCTTAACTCCGTTGCCTGTCAGGTTTTTGTCTAAGGGCCAATTGAAAACCTCGGCGGGTTCGCTTAGTAGGCATTTCCCGAAACGCGAGCCAGCCCAACCCAAACTAATCCTGCCAAGTCTTGAGCCAATGTCCGAGCGAGCCGTCTCACCTCCCGGAAACCTCGTCATCCGTCGCCAGCGGCGGGTAGGGCGCGACTGGCGTGAACCTCTGGGAAACGGCGCCGACTTGGAGATGGTGCTGATTCCGGGGGGCGAGTTCTGGATGGGGTCTTCCGAAAATGAGTTAGACCACCGAATGAACGAAAGCCCCCGCCACCGCGTCAGGGTTCCGATCTTCCTAATAGGAAAATACCCCGTGACCCAGGCTCAGTGGCGAACAGTGGCGGCATTACCCCAGGTGGAACGAGCCTTAAAGCCAGACCCTTCGAGGTTTAAAGGAGCGAACCGACCGGTCGAGAGCGTATCGTGGGACGACGCGGTGGAATTTTGTCGGCGACTCTCGCAACACAGCGGCCGAGACTACCGACTGCCGAGTGAAGCAGAATGGGAATACGCCTGTCGTGCGGGAACGTCAACCCCCTTCCACTTCGGTGAGACGATAACAACCGAGTTGGCAAATTACCGGGGAACAGATGACAAGGATTTAGATTGGTCGGGGTCTTACGGACGGGGTCCGAAAGGAAAGTACCGAAAGCAAACGACGGAGGTGGGAAGCTTTCTCGCCAATGGCTTTGGACTCTACGATATGCACGGCAACGTTTGGGAGTGGTGCGCGGATGATTGGCACGACAATTACAACGGAGCGCCAGATGACAGCAGCCCCTGGATTGATGAAAATCGTACAGAAGCCCCCAAAGTACTGCGTGGCGGCTCCTGGTTGGATGTTCCGGGGTACTGTCGCTCTGCTGTCCGCGTCGACTATTCCCCCACCATCGCCTTCGCCTACAGAGGGTTTCGGGTTGCGTGCGCGGCGTCCATCGCGTAGCGTCTCCGAAGGAGATGGACTCTTTCTTAGCCCTTTGTCCTTTTCCCCTCTTGCCCTTTAGGTTCTCGCTTAACGGCGAGTTGAATTTTTGTTCATACCACGTTTCGATAGGCTTCCTATACATCACATCCACGATCGCTCAGTGACCATTGTTCGCCCCTACAGCCTGGCACGAAGGTCTATTGAGCCGAACCGGCGAAAATGGGTGAGTTGCCGCCCAGAAACGGCCGGGTATCCACTCCTGGCAATCCCCCAGCCTCTCCTCCCCAGGAGCATCCGGCGCTGACTCTGGTCTCCCAAAAAAAATCGCCCCACCCCTTGACATTTGCAAAACTTGGGGCTAGGCTAGTAAAGGTGTTGAGTCAAAGACTCACACCGAAAGCGAATACGCCCCCATCGTCTAGAGGCCTAGGACACCTCCCTTTCACGGAGGCGACGGGGATTCGAATTCCCCTGGGGGTATTCCCAACCAAAAAGCGATCGCCCCACCCCGGCGGTCGGTTTTTGGTCGTCTAATCCTCCCCCAACACCTCAGCCTCAGAGCGCACCTGATAAATCTTCGCCGGCTTCTGTCGCCCCTTCAACAGCACATTCCCCAACAGTTCAACGGGAAACTGCCCCTGAACATAATGATGAGTCGACTCACTCACCAAAATTCGACAGAGTCCCCCCTCCACCGACTTATCAAAACTCTCCAAGCGCGCCGCCACATTCACACTGTCACCAATAATCGTGTAATCCTCCCGCTGGGAACTGCCCAAACTGCCCACCACCACCGGGCCCGTGGCAATTCCCACCCGCATGGCAATAATCGGCTGGCCCTGCTCCTGCCAACGAGCATTCAACTGGCGCAACCTCTCCGCCATATCCAACGCACAGCGGACCGCCGCGATCGCATCCGCCGCAATCTCATCCTCCCGTTCCCGTAACAACGGCACCCCAAACACCGCCATCACCGAATCCCCAATAAACTTATCAATCGCCCCCTCATGGCGTAACACCACCTCCGCCATCCCCTCCATATACTCATTGAGCCAACCCATCAGCGGTTCGGCATCAATCTGTTCCGCTAAGGTACTGAAATTCTTAATATCCGTAAATAACACCGTGGCCGTAGCCCGTCGGCCCGGTAACCGCCCCTCCCGGACCAGTTCATGACGCTGTCGCCAAATTTCCTCCGCCACCGTCGAGGTCACATGACGACCAAATAAGTGCATCATCAGAGCGCGGTCCTCCCGTTCCAAACGAGCCACATAACTCGTCATCACGATCGCCCCAGCCCCCAGGCCCAACATCGGAACGATCGCCGGAATCCACCACCCCCACAAAAAAGCCCCATAGCCCAACCCCGCCAGGACAATCCAGCCTGCCAACATCACCAACAGCCCCCCAGCACTCTGACGCCAACGCCAATAGAAAACCGCCGCCCCCGAGGTCCAAGCCACAATCCAGAGCATCTCCCACAGAGACGGCCAAACTCGAATCAAGGGGCGATCGTCCAGGGCCGCACTGATTACCTGACTGGTGAGATGAGCCTGAAACTCCACCCCACTCATGCGATCGGGCCCCTCCAACAATCCCCCCCAGAGATTCTGACTATAGGGAGTGTAAAAGAAATCATTTAAACTCGGCGCCAGCGGACCAATCAAGACCAGGCGATCGCGGAGTCGTTCAGGACTGACCTCCCCATCCAACACCTCAGCCATCGAGACCATCTCAAAGGACCCCGGTCCCCCCCGGAAGTTCAGCAAAATCTGATAGCCCCCCGCATCAGCCCGCACATAGCCCCCATCATTGGCCTCAAAGGGATAAAACACCCGCCGCCCCAATTGCAAATACTCAGGATGAGTCTGGGCCTCGGGGTCAAACTCCCTCTCCTGCTGTAAATAGAGCCAAGCCAAAAGAAAGCCTAAACTGGGGCGAGAATTGCCCTCCTCATCCGTCAAAAACAACAAAGCTCGTCGCAAGCGGCCATCCCCATCCACCGGGACATCATTCACCCCCACCAGTCCCCGCTCCGCTAAAACCGGTGGCGGACCAATCCTTCCCCCCTGTTGGTCCGGGACCTGTTTCTCAATGCCAATAATACGGTCTGAGGTTTCAAACAGCTCAACCAGGCGCTCATGTCCGGGTTCAACGGGGAGATTGCGGTAAAAGTCTAAACCAATGGCCCGAGGGTCTGCGTCCTCCAAGGTTTCCAAAAGGGTGGCTAAGGTCTCATCATTAAACGGTGACCCCCAGCGTTCCAAATCCGCTTCCGTGACCCCAACAATGAGAATCCGCTCATCTCGGGGACTCTCGGGACGCAGTAGAAATAAGCGATCATAGGCCGCCCATTCCAGAGGTTGTAACAGGCCTAACCCCCGCAATAGCAGTAACATCACGGCAACACCGGGCCCAGCCATGAGAATCCCTTGCCATTGAGACCAGTACGGCTGGACTTGCTTACGGAGATTGACCCAAACCATCAAGGATTTTTGGAAACGCCCCCCTAATTCTAGATCGTTGCCTAGGACTTAAGATAAATTGGCTAGAATTTGAGGAAGTCCCTCTGACGGTTTGACCTGCATCAGATAGAAGTGGGACTCTAAGCATGGGCCCCCCAGGTTTTGAGAGTTTGAGAACGTAGGAGAAGAACGGGTGAATATCCTAGAACTATTTGAGAAAGGCGGGATTGCCATGATTCCGCTGCTGGTGTTGTCGGTGTTGTCCATCGCCACCATTTTTGAGCGACTGTGGTTTTGGGCCCGCGTCCTCCCCAAAGAGCGCGCGTTAGTGAATCGGGTCTTGGAGACGGCCGAGCAAGATTGGGACTTGGCGGCCGAAATTGCCCGTCAGGGGCGATCGAGTCCCATTGCTCGCTTTCTCTATGCTCCCCTCCAACTTGAAAACCCCGACCCGGAGTTATTTCAATTAGCCTTAGAAGCCTCCGCTGATGAAGAGTTAGCCAATATGCGGCGGGGAGACAAGATTTTAGAGGGCGTGATTGCGATCGCCCCCCTACTCGGCTTGCTCGGAACCGTGTTAGGTCTGATTGAATCCCTCGGCTCCATCCGCATCGGCGATTTAGGAACCACCGCCACGGAGGGCGTCACTCAGGGGATTGGCGAATCCCTCATTAGCACCGCCACCGGCTTAATTGTCGCCATCATTAGCCTCAGCTTCTACCGTGTCTTTCAAGGCTTTGTCGTCAACCAAGCCAAGGTCTTTCGCAAAAGTGGTAACGCCCTAGAACTGTGCTATCGCCAGTTTTGGTCCCAACGCCAACGCCCGCCTCAGGACAAAGAAACCCAGACCGCCAAGGATGAACCGACCCCCAAGACTGATGATTTAGACTTAAAACCGGCAACCGTCGCCGACCACCACAACTCCGACTCATCCAAAGCTGACGACGGTGCAGCCGAGACCCCCCCCAACGAGCAGACCAACTCCAACAACTAGCCCCTCAGACTCCACTTTCAGTTTTATGAAACTCAAACACATGGACGCCGCTCAGGACAACGCCCATATCGAGATTCTGCCCTTGATGGATGTCATCTTTTGTATTTTGACATTTTTCATCCTTGGGGCAGTGGGATTGACCCGTCAGCAGGCGATCGAGCAAAGTTTACCCCAGGCCAGCACCGGTCAACAGCAGATGCGGGAAATGTTCCGAGTCAGCATTGACCCCATTGGCCGTATTTTTGTCGATCGCGACCCCGTGACGATGGACGAACTCCCCGATCGCCTACAGGCCTATCAAGCGGAAAATCCCGAAGGCTTAGTGGTCGTTTTCGGCCATCCCATGGCTCAATACAACAATGTGATTCAGGTTCTCGACCTGTTGCGCTCCATCGGGGGCGATCGCGTCTCCCTAGGCGTCAACCCCAGTCAGGAATCCCCCCTAGAGCGTAACCCCCGACAAAACCCCTTCGGCGACGCCCCCATCTCCCCCGAACCCATCCCCGAGGAGTCGCCCCTAGAGTCCCCCCTCAACCCCGGCTTACCCCGTTTTGAAATTCCCCCCGATGGGAGTCAGCCGGGGATGGAACCCGAACTAGAATTTGACTCCTTCGACTCCCCGGGAGACCCTTAAACAGACCCTGACCCCTTAAACCGCCTCCCCATGCTCTCGATACCAGGCGATGGTTTGTCGTAAGCCATCTCGGAAGCTGGTTTGGGCCACAAAACCAAATCGTTCCTTAGCCCGTTGCGTATCCAAACAGCGGCGGGGTTGACCATTGGGTTTATCGGTTTCCCAGACAATCTCCCCCTGAAACTCCATCAACTCACAAATGGTTTCCACCAAATCGCGGATGGAAATCTCCTCATGGGTTCCCAAATTCACCGGGTCGGGGTCATCATACTCCTGGGTGGCCATAACAATGCCCCGGGCCGCATCCGTGGAATAGAGAAATTCCCGCGTCGGGGACCCATCCCCCCAGACGGGAAGTTTCGTCTCGCTCCGTTGTTGGGCCTCATGCACCTTGCGAATCAGGGCCGGAATCACATGAGAACTGTTGGGATTAAAGTTATCTTCCGGGCCATAGAGATTCACCGGTAGCAGATACACCCCATTAAAACCATATTGCTGGCGATAGGCTTGCAGTTGCACTAACAAGGCTTTTTTGGCAATCCCATAGGGGGCGTTCGTTTCTTCGGGATAGCCATTCCAGAGGTCATCCTCCCGGAAGGGAACCGGGGTAAATTTGGGATAGGCGCAAATCGTACCCACACAGACAAACTTCTCCACCTCCGCTTCATAGGCGGCGTGAATCAGTTGAGTGCCCATCATTAAGTTGTCGTAGAACAACTCCGCCGGTTTTTCCCGGTTTAGGCCAATGCCCCCCACATGAGCCGCCAGGTGGATAATAATATCCTGACCTTGGACCACCTCCTGACACTGTTGGAGTTGTCGCAAATCGCGATCGCGCGATCGCGGCACCGAAATCTTATCCTCCGTCGCCCCGGCGGCCAACAACTGGGCAATCACCTGACGGCCGAGAAATCCGGCCCCACCGGTGACCACAATGCGTTTGTCTGCTAACGATAAACCGGCCATAACCTCTTCCTGTATCAATTTCAGTGCCTTTTACTCACGCCATCCACCCCGGACCGGCCAAGCTACTCGCCCAGCCGCCTTCGTGCTTCGGCTAGTCCACCGTATTCGTCGCCTCCTGACGAATAAAGGCGCGATCGCTGGGACTTTCACCATTCGCCTGTTTCGAGGGTAATCCCAACGCCGCTAAATCCGCCTCAACCATCAAAGCCACCAACTCACTAAAACTCACCGAGGGAGTCCAGCCCAGTTTTTCCTGCGCCTTGGAACAATCCCCAATCAGTAAATCCACCTCCGCCGGGCGCAGATAGCGAGGATCAAACTCCACATAATCATGCCAATCGAGGCCCACATAGCCGAAGGACAAATCCAGAAACTCACGAATTGAATGGGTTTCATTGGTAGCAACGACATAATCATCGGGTTCATCTTGCTGAAGCATCAGCCACATCGCCCGCACATAATCCTTGGCATAGCCCCAATCCCGTTTGGAATCGAGATTGCCCAGAAACAGTTTTTTCTGCATTCCTCCCACAATCCGGGCCACCGCACGGGTAATCTTGCGGGTGACAAAGGTTTCCCCCCGTCGAGGCGACTCATGGTTAAAGAGAATGCCATTACAGGCAAACAAATCGTAAGACTCACGATAGTTCACCGTTTGCCAATGGGCGTACACCTTAGCGCAGGAATAGGGACTCCGGGGGTAAAACGGCGTGCTTTCCTTCTGGGGGACTTCTTGAACCTTGCCAAACATTTCCGAAGACCCCGCTTGATAGAAGCGAACCTGAATCCCCGTACGTTGTTGATAGTCTCGGATCGCTTCGAGGAGGCGTAGGGTTCCCATGGCCACCGTATCCACCGTATATTCCGGCGAGTCGAAGCTCACCCGCACATGGGACTGGGCCCCGAGGTTATAAATTTCATTGGGGCGAACTTCCTCTAGGATGCGCCGTAGGGTGGTGCCATCGGTGAGATCTCCATAATGGAGAAATAGCCGCGCCCCCTCACTATGAGGGTCCACATAGACATGGTCGATGCGGTCCGTATTGAAGGTGGACGTACGTCGGATAATCCCGTGAACTTCGTAGCCTTTCTCTAATAGCAGTTCACTGAGATAGGATCCGTCCTGTCCGGTAATCCCGGTAATTAATGCTCGTTTCAGTTCCGTCACAATTGTCTAATCCTTAATTCTAGGTCTTAGGGAAACTCCCTCATCCGTTGTAGCTCATCTTTTCCCAGTCTGTCCCTCCCTCAACAGGCCCTGAGCCGTCGCTGACTGAACTTGACATGACCGAGTCCTGCACCAGGAGTTAGTGGGTTGGGGTTACCACAGCACTGCCCAACCCAGAATGAGCGACGACAAGGTCGGAGATCTAAGGTTGACCCCCGACCCCAGATTCATGATGGGGACTTGTCCTAGTAAGCACCGTTATTCTTGGGGAAAATAATCACACCAATGGTTTTGATGGCGATCCAAAAATCCATCCAAGCGTTACGGCAGTTGACGTAATACACATCAATTTTGACGCGCTTTTCATAGGGAATGTCGTTCCGTCCGGACACTTGCCATAATCCAGTAATTCCCGGACGAATGGTTAGGACTTTATCCATATAGCGTCCGTATTTCGGCAGCTCCTCCCGAATCAGGGGACGAGGTCCGACCACACTCATATCCCCCCGCAACACATTCCAAAACTGGGGAAACTCATCTAGACTGGTGAACCGCAAAAAACGACCAATCCAGGTAATTCTGGGGTCGCTTTTGAGTTTGAACGTCTCTTGAAACTCTTCCCGAATTTGCGGGGAGCTTTCCAAGAGTTCCTCTAGAACTTGGTCAGCATTAGAGACCATGGTTCTAAACTTGATACAGCCGAATGGCTTGCGGTCTTTACCAATTCGTTCTTGCACATAAAAAATCGGTCCTGGAGAACTCAAGAGAATTAAAAATCCCAAGAGAAAATAGACCGGAGAAAAGACAATTAAAACCAAGGCAGAAAATAGAATGTCAAAGAGGCGTTTACCCAACGCTCCGTTGGCATCTGCTACGGTCAATCCTTGGGGGCGCAGGTCTGCCAGACGGGTCATAAGTCCCCGTTTGACAAGCGCCCACAGTCCTTTTGCAGAGATCAGTTGGCTATTGGCAGTCATCGTACTCCTTCCATTCACACCACACACACACAGTCGAGATCGTAACGCCATATTCGCCATCTGGCCCTAGTCCCCCTTAAGGGAATGAGCTCAGAAGACCTGGCTTTCCGTGGGGATACCCCGTTGAAAGTCTCGACAACAGCGTTCTAAATAGGATAGATAACGCTGTTCAAAGATTGTAGGGGCAAATCGAACCGAATGTGATCGGACCGCCTCCGGCTGGAAGCGCGATCGCAGTTCCTCAAAGGTTTTAACCGCCTCCATCAGAGCTGTTTCAGTTTGTGGCTTAAACAAAACTCCTGTGCCGGTTTTGCCCCACTGACGGATATCCCGGACGGTTTCCAAGGCCCCGCCGGCCCCGTAAGCGATTACGGGGGTTCCACAAGCTTGGGCTTCCACCGGCGCAATACCAAAATCTTCACAGGCTGCATAGACAAATGCCTTCGCTTGGGACATATACTCTTCCACAACCGAGTTGGGCTGTGATCCGAGAAATTTGATGTTGCTCTGGGCCAGGGCCTGCAAACGGCTGGCTTGGGGACCGCTGCCAATCACCACCAAGGGATACCCCAGTTGATTAAAGGCTCTCACGATTAAATCAATTTTTTTGTAACTGACCAATCGTGACACGGTCAGATAGAACTCCTGTTTCTTGGCTTCAAAGGGGAAGCGTTCCACGGCAACGGGGGGGTAAATCACCTCGGCCCGACGACGATAGCACCGCCAAATCCGACGAGCGGTATACTCAGAGTTGGCAATAAAATAATCCACCCGGTTGGCACTGAGTACATCCCATTGCCGTAGTTGATGCAACAGAAGACGGGTCACCCATCCCGGGAGTCCCCGCCCTAGTCGTGACTCCCGCAGGTAGTCAAAGGTTAAATCCCAAATGTAGCGCATGGGGGTATGACAGTAGCAGATATGGAGCTGCTGCGGACGGGTTAGCACGCCTTTGGCCACGGCATGGGAGGAGGAGAGAATCAGGTCATACTCCCCTAAATCGAATTGCTCAATGGCTAGGGGCAGTAGGGGTAAATACTTTTGCACCCCAGCCTGAGATCGCGGTAAGTTCTGAATAAAGCTGGTGCCAATGGGGCGACCGTAAAGATAACTCTCAGGATTAGACGATTCAAAATCTACCAGGGCAAACAGATCCGCCTCAACATGGCTGAGAATTTCCCTCACCACCAGTTCTGAACCTCCGGTGGCCGCTGGGGTGAGCCATTCATGCACCAGGGCAATCTTGAGCGTTGTGATATCAACAGGGTCGGACATGGGCAACTTCTCTACCTCACCAGGTTACGCGCCCTCGGGACGGTATCCACCTAACAGGGTACAGCAGTCTTTCCCCGTCCCCTCAAAACCTTCTGGGACGGCTCGGGCTGGAAGAGTTGCCAAGAGGATTCGGCGAGGCGGTATGCTAGGGGGAGAGATTTTTGGTTCTGAGCGAGTGAACTCAATTCCTTTACTGGACTTAGCACAGCAATATCAGCAGCTCAAGCATGAGTTAGACCAAGCGGTTCTGCAGGTGATGGTCTCAGGACGCTATATCGGCGGCGAAAGTGTCCTGACCTTCGAGCGGGAATTCGCTGAGTATTTGGGTACAAACCATTGTGTGAGTTGTAATTCGGGCACCGATGCCTTGTTTTTAGCCTTACGGGCCCTAGACATTGGCCCCGGTGATCAGGTGGTCACCACCCCCTTCACGTTCATCGCCACGGTGGAGATGATTAGTGCGGTTGGGGCGACACCGGTGTTTGTGGATATTGACCCGGAGACGTTTAATCTGGATCTTGAGCAACTGGCGCTGCTGTTAGCTGAGGCGGGACCGGCTCAACCGAAAGCTATTCTCCCGGTGCATTTGTTTGGTCGTCCCCTGGATATGACAACATTGATGGGATTGGCCCGGGAGTATGGGATTCCTGTGATTGAAGATTGCGCCCAGGCCACCGGGGCAACCTGGGACGGACAACGGGTGGGCAGTTTTGGCACGATGGGCTGTTTTAGCTTTTTCCCGACGAAGAATTTAGGGGCCTTTGGCGATGGGGGAGCGATCGCCACGGATGACCCTCAATTAGCCCAGCGGCTGCGATCGCTCAAAGAACATGGGGCAACTCGCCGTTACTACCACGAAGAAATTGGCATCAACAGCCGCTTAGATGCCCTGCAAGCGGCCATTTTGAGGGTTAAGTTGGGCTATTTGGAGTCATGGAATCAGCAACGTCGCCAGGTGGCGGCTCGCTATCAGCAGCTGCTAGCCCCCCTGCCGGATCTCTACCTCCCCTCAGATGTGCCGGGTCATGTCTGGAATCAATACAGTCTGCGCCTGGGGGCAAGCCATGACCGCGATCGCCTGCGATCGCGTCTCCAGGAGCTGGGGGTTGGCACGATGGTCTACTATCCAACGCCCCTCCATTCTCAGCCGGTCTATCGCCATTTAGGCTACGCTGAAGGGGATTTCCCCGTCACTGAGGCCGTCTGTGGTCAGGTTCTCTCCCTGCCCATGTTTCCTCAACTGAAACCTGAACAACAAAAGCAAATTTTGTATCACCTGAAACAGTTTCTTCTTGAGCCTTGAGGTTTCATAAGGGGGAGTGATTCAGACCTCGCTGGTATCCCCCCTCCCCCAAGTGACTAGCCCCCACGTCAATCGCCAGGGTCTGATGAGTTTCCTTCCGCCTTAGGGTCGCTCCCGGGCCAAGTCCCCTAAGCCAATGGACTCCAGCAAACCCCGCCAACGTTGCTCTAACTCCGGCTCATTGGCTTGCGATCGCAGCTGGGCCAGGCGTTCCAGGGCGTCGTACCAAACCCCCGTCTCCGCCAAGAGTCCTACTTGCTCGGCTAGAGGGGCTTCTGCCAACTGGCGGGCAAACTCATCGCTCGGGGACAGGCGTTTGACCCAAGCCTCTCGCCAAATCTCGGGGCCGAAGCGAGTTGGGGCTTCGGGGTTGCAGAGAATGCGCACAAACCAAGTGTAATGTTGTCCCACGGCCAAGGGAGTGACCGGGTTCCCCTCATCATCCACCTCGGGCAGTTCTAAGGCCATTACCCCACCATCCCTCGGGGGAGTGACTTGGGTTAAATAGACTTCGCGATCGCGCATCTCTTCCCCCGCATCAGTCATTAGACGCTCCCACTCCGTCACAGCAAACTCAATTTGAGCGCCATCGGGCAGGGGAGGGATATAAGCAAAAAAGCGGGGATACTCATTGAGGGTGAGCCCTAACGCATCTCTGGGAGCCAAAAGCGTCAAGCCATCCGCCTCCGGGGTCGTAGCACAACTGCCGCGAACCGTATCAAACAAGGGCTGATCGGGGGGATCAAACTCCCCTCGATTGGGGTCGCGCCAGCGGGTACCCGCTCCTTCTAAACGCCCTGGAGTCCCTCGGTCTGGAGGCACAAACTCAGCTCTGGCTGGGGCCAGAGGCATGAGCACGCCGATTCCGGACAAACCCAGACCGCAGAACAGGGAAATAACCTGGGAGCCGGGGAAGGATATTGAGTATGGGGCCATGATCTAAGATTTACCATTAACGGTTGAACAACTGCCGAAAATATCAAGTTGTTGTAAGCGAGGGGTCTCATCATCCCCTTGGGGAGACTGAGTCTGATAACGTCCTCGACGCTCCTTGACCCCTTTGTCGGGAGTCGCCTTCCCCCGACGTAACCCCAAGGCAATTTTACTGTGTTGTTCAATCTGACCCATGACTTGACGGGCCCGTTGAATCACAGATGATGGCAGCCCAGCTAAGCGCCCCGCTTCAATGCCATAGGAGCGATCTGCCCCCCCAGGACGAACTTGATGCAGGAAGATAATTTCATTGGGCATCTCCTTAACAGTAACTTGATAATTCGCAATATTGGGTAAAATTGATGCCAATTCATTTAACTCATGATAGTGGGTGGCGAAAATGGTACGAGCCTGAATTTCCGTGGCTAGATGTTCAGCCACTGCCCAGGCAATGGATAAACCGTCAAACGTGGCAGTTCCTCGCCCAATTTCATCGAGTAACACCAGCGATCGCCCTGTCGCATGATTGAGTATGTTGGCCGTCTCATTCATCTCCACCATAAATGTGGACTGACCCGTGGCCAGGTCATCCACAGCCCCCACCCGGGTAAAAATGCGATCGCACAACCCCAGGCTGGCGGACTCAGCCGGGACAAAACTGCCCATCTGGGCCATCAGTTGAATCAACCCCACCTGGCGTAGGTAACAACTTTTACCACTAGCATTAGGGCCCGTTAGGATAATCACATCGGGACGTGCCTCCTCCCCCTCCTCCCCCTGCGATCGCTCCAACTCACTCCAACCCAACTCAGCGGAGTTAGGAACGAAGAATCCAGAGGGAAGGGACTTCTCCACCACCGGATGCCGACCTTGCACAATAGAAATCTGCCGCGAGTTCAGCAGTTGCGGGCGACAATAACCCTGATCATTAGCCAACTCCGCCCAACCGGCCAAAACATCCAAGGCGGCCACCGCCCGGGCCACCTCACGAATTTGATCCGCTAAAGCCCCCACCTCAGCCCGCAATTCCAGAAAAAGTTCATATTCCAGACGGTTGAGGTCATCCTGAGCCGTGAGAATCCGCGCCTCCCGTTCTTTGAGATCGGGGGTGATATAGCGTTCTTCGTTGGTTAAGGTTTGTTTGCGGATATAGCCTTCGGGGGCTAAGTCGCTTTTAGAGCGGGGTAGGGCCAAGTAATAGCCAAAGGTTTTGTTAAAGCCGACTTTGAGGGTACTAATGCCGGTGCGTTGTCGTTCCTGAGTTTCCAAATCCGCTAACCATTGGCGATCGCCCCCCACCATCGCTCGCATATCATCGAGTTGAGCATTCACCCCCGGTCGAATCAAGTGACCTTCTTTCAGGTGCAAGGGAGGATTGTCTACCAAGGTCTGATGCAACCGTTGCCCAAGCTGTTCTAGAGCCTCGGGGACCGCCGCCACCGCTCGCAGATAGGGGGCCTGAGTATCCGCCACCAGGGCCGCTAAGTCGGGCAAGCGGACAATGGAATCGGCGATCGCCACCAAGTCCCGTGCATTAGCGGTTCCAGAGCCAGCACGACCCGTCAGACGTTCCAAGTCATAAATCTGTTTTAAGCAGGCTTGTAGGCCCTCCCGCAAGCTGGCATCCCCTAATAATTCAGCGATGGTCTCCTGACGAGCGGCAATCTCCTCCCCATTCATCAAAGGCTGCAAGATCCAACGCCGCAGGGCCCGAGACCCCATCGCTGTCCGGGTATGGTCCAGGGCCCAGAGCAAGGACCCATGACGGGCCCCATCGCGCACCGTTTCCAAAATTTCCAAATTACGACGGCTTTGGGCATCGAGAATCAGATAATCAGCAATAGCGTAAGTGCGCAGCCGTTGCAGAGGCAGTTGACGCAGACCCGGATTCGCCCCGGCACGCCGGTCTTCTACCTCTTGCTCAAAGGTATTTTCCAGATATTGCAGCAATCCCCCCGCCGCACGAATGGCTAGGGGCAGATGGTCACAGCCGAGAGCTTCGAGCGATCGCAGATGATAGCGTTCTAGCAGTCGTTCCCGGGTACTGCTGGCCTCAAAGGCACTCTGAGGGCGCAGAGCATAACAAAACTGACGGGGTAAACTCTCCGGAATCTCCTCACTGGCTTCTCCGGCCCGGATGAGACGACCGGGATTGGGGGTTGAACTGGGAATCAGGACTTCTGAAGGCTGCAACCGCATCAGTTCCTGGGCCAGACGCTCTAAGTCCTGTCCTTCGGTGGTGAAAAATTCCCCCGTGGAGATATCCGCATGAGCCAATCCCCATTTTCGTTTCACAAACACTACCGCAGCCAGGAAGTTATTACGGCTAGCACTAAGCATCCCCTCTTCGACCAGGGTTCCGGGGGTGAGAACTCGGGTGATTTGCCGCTCCACCATGCGTTTTTCACTGGCAGCGGCGGCCGCATCTTCAATTTGGTCGCAAATGGCCACAGCAAAGCCTTTTTGCACTAAGACGGTGGCATAGCGGTCTAGGGCATGGTGCGGAACCCCCGTCATGGGAACCCGCCCGATGTTTTTGCCACCCTCTTTACTGGTTAACACCAGTTCCAGTTCCTGGGAAACGGTAATGGCATCTTGAAAGAAACACTCGAAAAAGTCACCCACCCGATATAACAGCAGGGCGTTGAGATGCTGCTGTTTCGTCTCCACGTAATGTTGCATCATCGGCGTGAGATCGTCAACGTTCAGTTGCCGATAATCCGCATTAGCGGGGGTGCGATCGCGTCCAAAACGGGTCGGTTTCGGGTCAGGTTGAGGAGAGGATGCACTCATTAGAAAATCCGGGGCAAAAGAGCAGGAACACCGTCCCAGAAACCAGAGACGGGGGAGTCGAGCAATGGAGAATGACCCCTAGCTATCCCTGTTGGGAGGGTCGAGGGGCCAACCGCCGGCTCTAAGTTAGTCTGGAGGAGCCAGGGAGGACTTGAGCCATACTGATCACAGTAACCAGTGTACCTGTCCGTTCAAGTCTAACGGCTCCACGGCGGTCTCTTGGATGAGTCTTAGCAAAATTTATTGACCCTTTTTCCTTCCATGGGGTTTAAGGCCAGCCGCCTCAGTGGGGCGATTTGTCCACCGTTGGACTAATTCGCCCCCGTCGCCGTAGGAGCCACAGCATCAACGGCAGGGCTTGTTGCAACAGTTGCAGCCGTTGTTCAAGCTGCTGGAGGCGATCGCGGCTTTGTTGCGTAGACTGTTGCCGTTGGATCAGCCACCGCTGCACTAAGGGCAGTAAGTGGCGACTCTGACGTTCAGTTTTCAGGACACAATCCGTCAGCTGAGCCAGCTGCCGTCGCCATCGCGTGACGTAGAAGGCCACCAAAAAGCCGAACAGAGCCAGACTGAGATTTACCCCCACCACCGCCATCACCTCCGGGGAATCCCCTAGAGTCGTCCAAGTTGAGGTATCTTGAGGGGGGTTGGCAGAAATCATAAAATCCGAAAACTCTTGCAGGTCAACCGGTGTAGCGGTGGGAATGCCGGAAAAATCGCGGCTGGAGATTGAGAAAGTTCTGTAGTTTTATATACTTTAATTAAAGAAGGTTATGACATCGTTAGGACGATTGGGGCAAAGATGAACCTGCTGTGAGGTCTTTGCCCAACACCGGTTCTTAATTTTGGAGATCTAGAAGTTAGCGTGAACCCCCATCCTCTGAGTCAATTACAGCGTTATGACGCGGACGCGATCGCCCGTTACTACCGACGCCGCCCCTGGGAAGCCATTTGGCGATCGCTCGTTATTATCTGGCTTTTTGCTGGATTTGTCATTGGACTTCAGTTCGACCACTGGTTTTTAAAGGAGCCTGATCACAAGTCTAAACGGGCCCAACAGCTGCGAAAAATTTTGACTCATCTGGGCCCAACCTTTATCAAGGTCGGACAAGCCCTCTCCACTCGCCCCGATCTGATTCGCAAGGACTTTCTCGAAGAACTGGTTAAACTCCAAGACCAACTGCCCCCCTTCAGCAATGCCATCGCCTTTAGTATTTTTGAGCGAGATACTGGCCTGACCATTGAGGAAGCCTTTCAAGACATCTCCCCGAGTCCCATCGCTGCTGCTAGTCTAGCTCAAGTTTACCGCGCTCAACTGCATACTGGGGAAGAAGTCGCCCTTAAAGTGCAACGTCCCAATTTGCTCCCTCGCCTGACTCGGGATTTGTTCCTAATCCGTTTGGGGTCGAAAGTCCTCAGCCCATTTTTGCCCCTCAATTTAGGCCATGACCTCACTCTTGTTGTTGATGAGTTTGGCATTAAACTCTTTGAGGAAGTTGACTATATTAACGAGGGACGCAATGCCGAAAAATTTGCCCATAACTTTCGCGATAATCCTCATGTTAAAGTCCCGAAAATTCACTGGGAATACTCCAGTCGTCGCATTTTAGTTTTAGAATGGATTCATGGGTATAAACTGACCACAACCACGAACCTACGTCAAGCGGGAATTGATGCCAATGCCATTATCGAAGTTGGGGTTGTCAGCGGACTGCAACAACTCCTAGAACATGGATTTTTCCACGCTGACCCCCATCCTGGTAATCTCTTTGCCACCAAAGACAATCAGATGGCCTTCATTGACTTTGGCATGATGGATCAACTCGATCCCTGGATGAAGGAAACCCTGGTGGATGCGATCGTGCATTTGGTCAATAAGGACTATGAAGACCTAGCTCACGCTTTTGTCAAACTGGGCTTCCTGGCTCCGGATACAGATATTTATCCCATTGTTCCCGCTCTAGAACTGGTATTGGGAGACATTGTCGGTCAGAGTGTTCGAGACTTTAACATCAAAACCGTCACGGACCGCTTCTCTGAGTTGATGTATGACTATCCCTTCCGAGTTCCGGCGAAGTTTGCCCTGATTATTCGCTCAGTGGTGACTCAGGAAGGATTAGCCCTGAGTTTAGACCCGGATTTTAAGATTGTCGATTTAGGCTATCCCTATATTGCTCAACAGTTACTCAAGGGGGAATCCCCCCAACTGCGCCGTCGTTTAGTAGATGTGTTGTTTAAAGATGGCGAGTTTAAATGGAACCGTTTAGAAAACTTGATTGAAATTGCCCGAAGCGACGAGACCTTTGATATCATTCCTACGGCACAGTTGGGCTTGCAATATCTCATGTCTGAGGAAGGACGCTTCCTGCGGCAACAGTTGCTGTTGGCTCTGACGGAGGGCGATCGCCTGCATACGGAAGAAGTGCAACGGTTATGGAATCTCATCAAAGAAGACATCAAACCTGAGCGGATTTGGGATGCAGCGATAACCTCCCTGACGGAGTTTTCTACCCAACGGGCCTCAGAAGTCGCCTCAGAATGGTTCCGAGATGTGCCCCTGAGTGCTTTCAACAATCCCACCTCTCCCCTTCGTTAACGTCTTAGGCCCTAACCCCATGTTTTATTCTGATCCGCCCTATGTTCTGATTGCAGCCAGCCTCCTGACTGCCGCCGTCTGCTGCTACAGCTTCTATAAAACCCTTGTGGGAACCCTACAAGATTGGTCAAAACGCCGTTCGAGTCGCCTCTTGGTGTTACTTCAGGGCAGTCGCCTCAAAGTGCCGCTGCTGGGGATTACCCTCGGGGCCACGGGGTTCTTATCCGGGTCGTTACTCTTTTTCTCCATGCCCCCGAGTTTCGCCTACAGCTTCTCGGCCCTGATTGCCGGGGTTTCTGTCACCCTCGTCTGGATTCAGTTACGCACCCTCTTACGTCGCCTAGAATCCGGTGGGGTCAAGGCCCTGAAGTTGGAAGAGTTGGGATTGGGTGAGATTCCCTTACCGGGTTTCATCGGCGACGACTCCAACTAGGCTCGATTCCCTCGGAGTCCTGGGGTAAGCCTTAAAGTTTCGTTACAATTAAGGTAGCGCACTTAAGGCAGCGCACTTAAGGCAGCCCCCAGACTCATTCCTCTCACTTTGTTATCGATGCAGCGATCGAAATTCAGACAACTCCTCTCTTATCTACGACCCCATTGGCAACAAGTCGCCCTCGGAACCTTAACCTTACTCATTGTCAATGGGTTAGGGGTTTATATTCCCTGGCTGATTCGTAACGGCATTGATGACTTGGAAGTGGCCTTCACCATGGAACGAGTCTGGCGCTATGTCCTCTGGATTGGGGTCTTAGCCACGGTGATGTGGGGGATTCGTGTGGTATCGCGGATGCTGCTGTTTGGCATTGGCCGACAGGTGGAGTTCGATCTCAAACAGCGCATTTTTCAGCATTTGCTGTATATGGATGCGGACTATTTTTCCCGCAACCGAGTCGGGGATTTGATTAACCGGGCCACCAGTGATGTGGATAATCTACGCCGCTTGCTGGGGTTTGCGGTGCTGAGTATACTCAATACGATTTTTGCGTATCTGCTGACGTTGCCGGTGATGCTGTCCATTAGTCCCCGGTTAACGCTGTTATCGATGGTGATTTACCCGGTGATGTTTATTCTGGTTTGGGTGTTTAGTGGCCGCCTGCGGGATGAACAGCGGGATGTTCAGGAGAAACTCTCTAGTCTGAGTGAGTTGATTCAGGAGGATATGAGCGGGATTTCTCTGGTGAAGATTTATGGCCAGGAGGAGAATGAACGGCGGGCTTTCGCTCATTACAATGAGAAACTGTTTGAGAGTAATCTGGCTCTCGCTCGGACTCGTAGCACCCTCTTTCCCTTGTTGCAGGGGTTGGCGGGGGCGAGTTTGTTGATTCTGTTGGGATTTGGGGCCGGAGAAATTGCCGATGGGGCGATCGCCGTCGGGGATTTCGTGGCGATGATTCTCTATGTGGAGCGTTTGGTGTTTCCCACGGCCTTGTTGGGCTTTACCTTGACGGTATATCAACGGGGTGAGGTGAGTATCGATCGCATTGAAGCCATTTTTACCAGCCAGTCGGAGATTCGCGATCGCCCCAGTGCGATCGCCCTCCCCCCCCAAGACGTCCTAGGACGACTGGAAGCTCGCAATCTTCACTATGTCTATCCTGGAGATAACAGCCCGGCCTTAGATCAGATGTGTTTCACCATCGAACCCGGAGAAACCATCGCTGTGGTGGGGTCCATTGGCTCCGGGAAATCGACCCTGGCTAATGCCATTCCCCGCATTTTGGAAATTGAGCCGGGACAGTTGTTTCTCGATGGCTATGACATCACGCAGCTGCGCTTAGAAGACTTGCGCGGGGCGATCGCCTATGTCCCCCAAGACAGTTTTCTCTTTAGTTCCAACATTCGCGATAACATCCGCTACGGAAACCCCCAGGCCGATCAAATCGACGTGGAACACGCCGCCAAGTTAGCCCAGATTCACCCAGAAATTCTCAACTTCCCCAAACAATATGACACCATTGTCGGCGAACGGGGGATTACCCTATCCGGGGGACAGCGACAACGCACCGCCTTAGCTCGCGCGCTCTTAATGGATGCGCCGGTATTAATTCTCGATGATGCTCTCTCTAGCGTGGATAACCAAACCGCCAGCCAGATTTTACAGGAGTTATCCACGGGGACAGAACGCAAAACCGTCTTATTTATCTCTCACCAACTCTCCGCCGCCGCCAAAGCCGATCGCATTTTAGTGTTAGATCGCGGTGCAGTCTCCCAACTAGGAACCCACGCCGAACTCATCCAACAGCCGGGATTGTATCAATCGCTCTGGGAGGAACAACAGTTGGAAGCCTTATTACGTTAATAGCGAACTACCACAGGCGTCCCCACGGAGGCCCAAGAATAGAGCCAGGCGGCATGATCTAAGGCGACATTGGTACAGCCACGACTTACGGGAGTCCCGAAGTTGTTATGCCAATAGGCCCCATGAATGCCGTAGTTGCCGTCGTAGTACATCACGTAGGGAACATCGGGAATATGATACCCCGGCCCACTCATGGGGGCTTCTGGGTATTTCACGTAAATCTCATAAACGCCGGTGGGGGTTGGGGTGGAATAGCCCCCCGTGGAGACAAAGATGGCATAGACCGGCTGATCCCCTTCCCAGGCGATGAGTCGTTGGCCCGTTAGGTTAATCTCAATCCAGCGTCGTTGAGATTGACGCAGGGCATAGATTTCATTCTCAATCCATTGGGCCACTCGCGGCGGAGCGTCTAGCTCGTTCATTGGGGCGGCGATCGCCTGGGATGAGGGGGGAGTCATTGAAACCCAATTGAGGGAGTTCCAGCCCATGAGAGCTGCCGCTATGGCAATCGATCGGTGCAGCAGACGACGCCTGTGCGCGTTGGCAGGAGCCGGAGACCTGGGAGGGGGGTTGGGGACATCAGTCCTAGTCGTAGTCATGGTTTTTGGGGGTGAGCCTTCAGCTCAATTCTAACAAATCTCCCTGAGCGTCAAGGTTTGAGCCGTTGACCCAAAAGCTGTTATCGTGAAATTATGATCAGTTAACATCAGCCATCCAACCCAAATTTTATGCCAGCGAAACTACCTGTCACCGTCATTACCGGGTTTTTAGGGGCCGGAAAAACTACCCTGATTCGTCATCTCCTGCAACATAACCAGGGCCGTCGCATCGCCGTTCTGGTCAACGAGTTCGGTGAGGTGGGGATTGACGGAGACTTGTTGCGCTCCTGTCAGGTCTGTGATGAGGAGGAAGACGCTAGCTCTAACATCTTAGAATTGGCTAACGGTTGTCTCTGTTGTACGGTTCAGGAAGAGTTTTTACCGACGATGCAGGAACTCCTGTTACGTCGCGATCGCATTGACAATATCGTCATTGAAACCTCGGGGCTGGCCTTGCCGAAGCCTCTCGTTCAAGCCTTCCGTTGGCAAGAAATCCGCACCGGGGCCACCGTCGATGGGGTGGTGACGGTAGTCGATTGTGAGGCGATCGCCGAGGATCGCTTAGTGAGCGATTTAGAAGCCTTGGAGGCTCAACGGCAGGCCGATGAGAGTTTAGAACATGAAACGCCCCTTGAGGAGTTATTTGAGGACCAGCTCAATTGTGCCGATTTGGTCTTACTGACGAAGTGCGATCGCGTCGCCGATGATCGCTATTATCAGATCCGAACCTGGCTAGAGTCTCAGGTGCGTCCTGGGGTGAAGTTGGTTCCCTGTCATCAAGGGGAAATTGAGTCCAGTGTTTTATTGGGCTTTAATGCCTCAGTAGAAGACGATTTAGAGAATCGCCCCAGTCATCATGACGGCGAGCATGACCATGATCATGATGATGAGATTAACTCCGTCTGTTTAACCTTTGATCAGCCCCTAAACCCCAAAACCCTAACTCAGCGACTGCAAGATTTGGTGGAACAGGAAGAAATTTACCGCATTAAAGGCTTTGTTAATGTGGCGAACAAACCCATGCGTATGGTGTTACAAGGGGTCGGACAACGGTTTGAGTCCTTCTTCGATCGCCCCTGGAAGCCGGAAGAACCCCGCCAAACTCGTTTGGTGTTTATTGGCCAAGGGTTGGAGAGTGAGCGGTTAAGTTGGGTTTTTGAGGGGTAGGGGGAACCACGGAGTCACAGAGGACACAGAGGAGGGAGAGGAGAAAGAGGAGGGAGAGGAGGGAGAGGAGGGGATGGCTGTTCTCCTTCTTCTCCTTCTTCTCCGTGTCCTCTGTGCCTCTGTGGTTCTCCTTCCCCCCTATTTACTCTCCGGATGCTCCCGTTCCTCGGTTTGCTGATCCAAACTGTTGAGG
This sequence comes from Phormidium yuhuli AB48, assembly GCF_023983615.1. Lineage (GTDB taxonomy): Bacteria > Cyanobacteriota > Cyanobacteriia > Cyanobacteriales > Geitlerinemataceae > Sodalinema > Sodalinema yuhuli. The sequence continues at coordinate 1,971,602 of NZ_CP098611.1, forward strand.
AAGCGAATCATCTCATAGAGGCGGCCGAAGTTCTTTTGATTAAAGGATAGAACTAAGCGCGGTAGACTCGGCTCCCCCTGGCGTGATTCTTCGGGTAGGGGGGCAGTTCGTTCGATTTTACCTTCCGTCAGGATATCCTGATAATCTTCATTTAGGCGTTGTAGTGCCTCGTCCGATAGGGGGGACTTGAGACGGATGACAAGGCGATCGCCCACATAGCGACTGGAATGGTAGGTGCGATAAAAATCTCGGATCACCTCACAGGCCGTCTCGACATTGTCGGTAATACGGTACAAACTTAAGTCGTCTTCGCTGATGGTTCCGTTTTCCAGGAGGCAGGTTTTAAGGTAGTTCTGCCAGCCATACCAATAGTCTCCCCCAGGGCGATCAATCAGCACCAGGGGCGCTGGACCATATTTCCCCGTTTGCATCAGAGTCAGCGTCTCAAAGGCTTCGTCCATCGTCCCAAAGCCACCGGGGAAGAGGGCAATGGCATCACTTTCCCTCAGGAAAAAGAGTTTGCGGGTGAAGAAGTATTTGAAATCAACCAGCTTGGGGTCATCCTGGATATAGGGATTTGAGCTTTGCTCAAAGGGAAGTTGGATATTTAAGCCAAAGGAGTTTTCCGTTCCCGCACCTTCATTTCCGGCGGCCATGATGCCACCGCCGGCCCCAGTGATAACCATAAAGCCGTACTCCGCCAGGCGACGGGCAAAGTCTCGGGCTAGGTGGTATTCTGGGCGATCGCTAGCGGTTCGGGCTGAGCCGAAGATGGCAATCTTACGCACATGACGATAGGGCTGGAAGACGTCTAAGCCCCGTTCCATATCCTTGAGGGAATGGCTGACAATCTTCCAGTCGAGGCGATCGGTATCGTATTTCGCCAGGTTGACGAGGGTGGAGAGGGAGCGAGAAATCCAGGTCCAATGCTCGTGATTGGGCAGTTCCTCAACTAAATGAGAAATTTCCTGGGAGAGAAACTCGAAACGTTGCTCTGGGGTTAGATCAGGGCCTTGTCCAGGGATCTGTTGAGGAGATGACATAGACTTACATGAAGGGAAGCGCAGTATCTTATTTTACAGATTTTCCACGAAACAAGTGCTGGGGAACTCCGTTGAGTCCGCCCAGCACTCGGGGTAAGGCGACAAGTCCCTGATAAGAGGGGATAAGGAGCGATCGCTCCCAACACCCTAGAGATACTTTTCGAGGGTATTCGCCAATGTGGTTTTGGGGACAGCGCCAACGACCATATCGACTCGCTGTCCATCTTTGAAAATCATCAGCGTGGGAATACTGCGAATCCCGTACTTACTGGCGACCTCAGGATTGTCGTCAGTGTTCAGCTTGACGACTTTCACTTGACCCTCATACTGTTGGGCAATCTCCTCGACCACGGGGCCGACCATCCGACAGGGTCCACACCAAGGGGCCCAAAAGTCAACCAGAACAGGCAGTTCGCTTTCTAAAACGTCGTTTTTAAAGCTGGCGTCTGAAACCTCGGCGGTTGCTGACATACTTCAAAAGTCCTTATCTAATCTTGTGTGCAATGTTGAGCGCAATACCCCCCTGGGACGGGAGTCAGCGAGTGATCACCATAGACTACGCTTCCCCCTAGATTTTACCACAGGGGTCGTCGTGCCTGATAACGGGTGCAAGGTTGAGGATACTGGACTCTGGTGCTGTCGGGCCCCCGAAAAAGAAACCACCCGAACAAGCTGTTCGGGCGGAGTGTGGTGTGAGGAGTGAACGGAAACATGTGTCTCCGCTCATTCTATTCTAAGAGATAAATGGCAAACCTGTCTCCTAGAGATTGAACTTTATCTCAGGACAGTTTTTTCCCTGGCTGAGGGGCGATCGCCCTCTCCTCCGGGAAACTACTTACCCATTCCCAACTGCTGCGCTTTTTGATAAACCTTTCCTTCGGTTAATAATGAAGGAGCAATAGCAATTTCTACCTGTTGCATTTCCCGGAGGTTTTTCGCCCCTAGAGTCCCCATACTGGTTTGCAAGGCTCCCAGGAAGTTATGGGTTCCATCGTCGAGTTGGGCGGGCCCACGTAAAATTTGTTCTAAGGTGCCGGTGCTACCTACCTTAATCCGGGTTCCCCGAGGTAAGACGGGACTCGGGGTAGCCATTCCCCAGTGATACCCCCGTCCTGGAGCCTCTTTCGCCCGAGCAATGGGGGAGCCAATCATGACCCCATCCGCACCACAGGCAATACATTTACAAACATCACCACCCGTCACGAGACCGCCATCAGCAATGACGGCAACATATTTACCGGTTTCTTTAAAGAAATCATCCCGAGCCGCAGCACAATCAGCAACCGCCGTGGCTTGAGGCACGCCGACCCCCAGCACCCCACGAGAGGTACAAGCGGCTCCCGGGCCAATCCCCACGAGAACAGCAGCGGCTCCCGTTTTCATGAGGTTTAGAGCCACCTCATAGGTGACGCAGTTCCCTAACACCACTGGCATGGGCATTTGTTCACAGAACTCCGCCAAATCCAACGGCGAGACCGTCTCAGGAGATAGATGGGCCGTCGAAACTACCGTAGCCTGGATAAACACTAAGTCCGCTTGCGCCTCGGCAATGGCCTGACCAAACTTAACGGCTCCAGCTGGGGTAACGCTGACCGCTGCAATTCCCCCCTGCTCTTTAATTTCCTGAATCCGTTTGACAATCAGCTCGTCACGAATCGGCTGACTGTAGAGGTCTTGCATCAGAGGCACAAACTCGGTTTTATCAACGGAGGCAATGCGATCAAGAATCGGGTTGGGATCCTCATAACGAGTTTGAATGCCCTCAAGGTTCAAGACCCCCAATGCACCCAGTTGAGACAGTTTAACTGCCATCTGTACATCCACCACGCCATCCATCGCACTGGCAATGATGGGGATGTCTCGTTTGATTCCGCCGATGTCCCAACGGGTATCGGCAAGGATCGGATCGAGGGTGCGGTTTCCCGGCACTAGGGCAATTTCGTCAATTCCGTAGGCGCGACGAGCGTTTTTTCCCCGTCCAATTGCAATATCCACTGTTACTTACCGTTCCCAAACGTATTTAAGCTAGACTAGCAAATTTACCCAATAATGATCCATAGGACAAGCTTGAAATTTTTAGGTTCGCCAATTTTCTGAAGTCGAAACGTCTAAAGCGGAGCAGTCCTAGTTCTAGGGAATTGATGGACGAAGACTTAAAAACCTGAGACCCAGCTCACTTCAGTCAGCCAAATCTCAGGTTTTTGGTTGTGAATACCCCCAGGGGAATTCGAATCCCCGTCGCCTCCGTGAAAGGGAGGTGTCCTAGGCCTCTAGACGATGGGGGCGTATTCAAGGTTTTGCCAGAGGGCTTTAACCGCTTAGGCGTTATCCAATGTAGCGAATATTCTGACGACTGTCAACCCCTAAGGTAGAAAATTTTGCGCGTTCTGACAGTAGGCGAGTAAAACCTCGACACAATGGGCGATCGCCCCCAAATGGGCAATTTCATAGCCATGGGTATTCTGGGTGGGAAAACCCAGACAGGCTCCCCTGGCCACATGGCCGAGTTTCATGGCAATGGAGGCATCACTGCCAAAGCCAATAATTATCGCCTGCTGGATGGGAATCTCTCGCGACTGGGCAGCCTGTTTCAGCTGCTGGGTTAGGCCCTCGTCATAAAGGCCATAGCCATCTTGAGATAACAGGACAGGAGCTTCCCCATCATCGATGGGATATTCGGGAGCGAGAGGACAGATTTCTAGGGCAATTAGGGCATCTAAGACCTGATGATTGCTGAAATACAACGCCCCTAGAGCCCCCACTTCCTCCTTCGCTGAAGCCACAAGATACACGGTCACCGGGGGGTCTTGCAGACGGGCGGCTAACTCCAGCAGAATAGCCAGAGAAGCCTTGTTATCTAAGGTATAGCTGGCGATGTAGTCGTCTAAGCGGAAGGGGCGTTTGCGGTGTTTGCCCACCACAACTCGCGTTCCCGGGCGAATCCCCAAAGCCGCCAGGTTTTCAGGGCTACGTTTGGTCTCCACCCAAGCATTTTGCCAGGTGAGAGGTCTCTCGTCTTGCAATAGCTTTTGAGGGGATTCATGGGAGACGTGGCGGGAGCCAAAACTGAGAATGCCTGAACAGGTGGCCTGATCCCCAAGTAAGTCCACAACTCCCTCACCATAAACCCAGGGAAAAGCACCCCCCAATTTACGAATTGAGATTCGGCCGTGAGCATCAATGCCTTTAACAATGGCCCCAATTTCGTCTTTATGGGCGGTAATGGCGATCGCCCCCGCCTGACGAGTTCCAGGAATCTTCGCAATCAGGTTATCGGCGCGATCGCTAAAATACTCAACCCCCAATGCCTCTAACCGCTCCTGCAAAAGTTGATTGATTTGCCCCTCCATCCCACTGGGGGAATGGCACATGACCAGGTCTTCGATGGTTGTAAATAGGCGCTCAAATGACAACGAAACCTCCTCAACCTATCCAGTTGCTCGTTTTGACGGGCCAACTCTCCCTACAATGGGGAACAGGTGTAGCACCATAGCCATAACAGACAAGGGAAAACAGCAACATGACTATTTGGGTTTGTGAACAAATCGACCCCAGTGGCATCGTCCAAGCTTGTATTGCCAGTGAAGACGAAAGCCAAGCACGGGCCTGTCATGAGTCGTTCAGCAGCGATCTCGATGAGTTCCAAAAATCTCAGGGCTGGACAGCTCAACTGCGAACGGTGGAGTCTTGGGATGAGGTTCCTGTTACTCCCCTAAAACTTAACCGCTAAGATTAAACCCTGGCAAAGTCCAAAGCCAGAGGACGGCTCCCACGACGAGCAGCAGTAGTAGGCCCAGAACCCCGGCTAGGGGATGTTCCCCCAACCCCGTTACCCAGGGGGGAACCGCTCCAGTGGGCTGACGGGCCCCAGAGCTATCGAGCCAAATCAGGGCACAAACCCAGCCACCATGTAGGCCCCAAGCTAAATTTAAACTGCCCTCAGTCACAACACAGGCCAGAGTTAGAACCATACCCATCAGCCAAAGTCCTGGCAGTTGTGGTATGGTTTGACACGGCTGCCATATTAAATGAAGCAGGGCAAAAATGGCACTGGTGATGCTGGCGGCCAGCCAAACAGACCCCTGCTGTTGCAGTTCCTGTTGCACCAGTCCTCGAAAGATAAATTCTTCAGTGCCACCAATCCAAATTCCCAGCAATAGGGCCAACAGGAACTGCCCGACTCCTTCAGAAACGGTCCAGGTTAAGCGCCAGGAAATCCACCCGGCGATTCTCTGCACACTCACCAGAATCGTAACGGTAAAAATCCCGATTGCTATCCCCAGACTCAGGGACGGTAAATCAGCAACCGTGATCCAGGAGCCATGATAGGAAAAATGAACTCCGCCAACCTGTCGCAGCCCCCATAAAACCCAAGGAAACAGCAGATAAAGACTGCCCACTAGGGCAAGTTTTCTTGACGGAGTCAGGGGACGAGACGGATACCAGCGACTGTGCCAGGCCAGGGGAACCAGGATAGGTAACCAGACCCCGAACCAGACGATGAAAAGTAAGCCAATCTTTAGCACAGGTGAGATCTCGACCCCTAACTCTCTAGGGGGCGCAAATTGACGGCAAAAAGCTCCAACTCCAGCCTCTAGGACTCTCGAAAATTGAGAGTTTGACCGGCGAGTTGCGATCGCATCTCCTGTAAAACAGGCAGGGGTTCAGGGGACGTCAGGCGAGTGCAGATAGACTGACATTCTATCAACCCTCAAGACTCAACATCCCCCATCTTCCCCATGACGAGCTTACTCGTCGTCGCCACTGGCACCGTTTTCGTCACCCTCAGCGCGATCCATCTGAATTAAGTGAATGTGTTTGTAACCCAACTTAATTTCAAACTCATCGCCGGGTTTTAACCCCATGGCATTGGTATAGGTGGACCCAATGACGATTTGTCCATTCTTGTGAACGCTCACTTTGTAAGTCGGTTCGCGACCACGTCCATCCTTAGCGCCGTCCGGATCAAGGGGAATCCCTTTGGCGGCCAACACCGCATCATAGAAATCCGTCAGATTGACACGGGTTTGCTGATTCTTAGTGATGTTGTAGTAGCCGCAACGCTTCGCGGTTTCTCGCCGAGGTAAGTGGGACAGTTCTTTGACTTTTGTTAGTAACGCCTTCCCCGTCAGCGGCGTGGGTTTTTCCGAAAGTGTTTCAGTCATTGTCTGGGCAATTCTCCATTTAGACTCTAGTTATATTAAATCAAAAGTTACCGCGAATTTGCTGGTTCCAGAAAAATCTTGCCTTAATTTTAACAATTTATTGGATCATCCTCCTGAAATCGGTTATCAAAGTCGGACAATTGGGGGGGCTTGAGGGTGGGTAGCCGAGGATCTGGCTCTTGTCGGTTTGGTAAAGGAGCGCTATCCTTCCCCCTGAAGATACAGAAATTTTGTCACAAATGCCTGTCTCACCCCTGTAACTCAACGGAGATCAAAGCAGATCACGAATCCCGGTTGAGCTGCTGTTGAATTTGCCGCAGGCTTTGATACAGTTCCGGCAAGCGTTTGTATAAGGCAGCACTCCGTCGCCAGAGTGCATTATCAATGGCCGGAAATCCTGAGACGAGAGCACCGGCTTTGACATCCCGATGAATGCCTGTTTTCGCGGAAGCTGTAGCACCAGCGCCAATTTTAGCCCGGTTAGCGACACCAACTTGTCCGGCTAATGTCACACCATCCCCCAGGGTTACACCTCCCGCTAAGCCAACTTGGGCACAAATCGCGCAGTTTTTACCGATGCGACAGCCATGACCAATTTGCACTAAGTTATCAATCTTACTGTTGGCTCCAATACGAGTTTCTCCCACAGCAGGACGGTCGACGGTAGAGTTACAACCAATTTCCACGCCAGCCTCAAGGACGACGCACCCGGATTGTTCCATCCGTTTTAAGCCGCTGGCACTCGGGACAAAGCCAAAGCCTTCTGCTCCTAAGACCACTCCACTTTGAATGATGCAGTCAACGCCAATTTGAGTTCGTTCGTGAATCGTACAGTTGGCATGGAGATAGCTGCGATCGCCGATGACCACTCCCGGATACAAGACGACGTTGGCAGCAATACAAACATCATCTCCGATGGTTACATGAGCATCAATCACAGCATGAGCCCCAACAGAGACATTCGCTCCTAATGTCGCCGATTCATGAATAATGGCGGTGGGATGACATCCTGGGGCCGGACGGTAGGGTTGGTAAAACAGGGAAATGGCATCGGTGAATAGGGCCTTGGGGGAGGTGGCACTAATCCAAGCAATGCCCCGTTCTTGAGCTTGCTGTTGTAAGACCTCGTCGTTCGGTAGGATGACGGCACTGGCCTGGGTCGTTTGTAAGTAACGGACATACCCCTCTCCTTCAATAAAGGAGAGACACCCCACCTCAGCTTCTTCAATGGCCGCAACCTGATGAATATTAAGATCTGCATCAGCACTAAAGCTCCCAATCACCCCGGCCTCAGCCAACTGTGCGACAAGTTCAGAGAATTTCATAAGATATTGCTGAGCTAGGCCAACGATTAAAGACGCGATCGCCCGCGTCTTGACAAGGCATTATGCCGTAAAGGGTAGGATGAAACCACGTAGGACAACCTGGAAGAGACAGGACAATAAATCTCCTATATTCCCAGAGTCCAGGTCACGAAGATGTTACTCAACGGAGACAGCATCCACATCGACGGTTTCCTCTTCCTCAGCGGACTGAACGGTGGCGGCCGTCTGACCGCTCATCTCCTCTGAGATGGAGAATCTCTCTTGAACCATCTGCCAGACTTCTGACATCAGTAAGACCAGAATCGCCACATCGTCAACTTGTCCCAAAATAGGGAGGACATCCGGGGAAATGTCCAAGGGACTGATCAGATAAAGCAGGGTTCCGAGAATAACCCAGCCCCGATATTTGGGGTTGCGTAATATAGCACGATACCAGGTAGCGAGGTTTCTGAAAACAGGATTCATAGAGGGGTCCTTAGCCGATGGGTGGGGGGACAGCTTAATTGTCTCATAAGGCCCTAGGATTGGCAGGTTCGGTTATTGCGAGTCAAAAAGGCAATGGCTTCAATATGAGCGGTTTGGGGAAATAAATCAATGGGTTGAACCTGCCTCAGGTCATAGCCACCGGCACAGAGGTGCTTGAGATCTCGGGCCAGGGTACTGGGTTTACAACTGATATAGACGAGGCGATCGCACCCCCGGTCAATCAACGCCTCTAAGACGGGGGGCTGACAGCCTTGACGCGGTGGATCAATCACTACAATATCAGGTTTTTCTTGAGGATGCTCCTGCCAGAGTGGCGAGTTTTCAGCCAAGAGTTGCCCCACATCCCCAGTGTAAAACTCCACATTCTCAATTTGATTGAGTTGGGCATTTTCCCGGGCCTGGGCCACCGAACCAGCGTGAACTTCCAACCCCCAAACCTGCCGCACTTGTTGGGCCAGGGGTAAGGAAAAGGTGCCAATTCCACAGTAGGTATCTAAGACCGTCTCATGGCCCTGGAGATTCAATTCTTGGGCGATCGCCTGCCAAATCAACTCGGCCGCCTCCGTATTAACTTGGAAGAAGGTATCCGATCGCAAGCGAAATTGTAACCCAGCAAACTCTTCCTGGAGAAAGGATTGACCGGCTAAGGTTCGGGTCGATTGACCGAAAATGGCATTGGTGCGATCGCCGTTGATGTTCAGACAAACCCCCACTAAATTGTCAAAGTTCTCTAACCATCGGTGTGCTTGCGCCTCAAGTTGGGGCAGTTTTCCGGATTTGGCCACTAACGTTAACAAAACTTGACCCGTTCGCCGTCCCACCCGCACCCCCAGGTGACGAATTTCCCCCTGATGCTGCCGTTCATTATAAATCGTCCAACCCTGGGCCCCGATATCCCGTTTAATCTGGGCCAGAAAGGGATTGAGACGCTCATCTTGAACCGGACATTGATTCAGGTTAACCAGTTTATGAGACCCCTTCTGATAATACCCAGCTCGGATATCCCCATTGGGGGAGACTTGCACCGGATAGGTGGCTTTGTTGCGATAGCCTAACTTCTCACCGCTCGTTTGCACCGCCGCCACGGGAGGATTGGCAAACCCCCCAATCCGCACCAGGGCCTGAATAACCTGATTTTGTTTGGCCGCTAACTGAGCCGAATGCTCGATATGTTGCCACTGACAGCCCCCACACTTATCCGCCACAATACAGGGTGGCCGCTGCCGTGTTGGCGAGGGATGGGACAACTGCTGAAGTTTGCCCCGAGCGTAATTGCGTTTCACCTGCACCAGACGCACCTGAGCGCGATCGCCGATGGCGGTATCCGGGACGAACACCACGCGATCGTCCCATTTGCCAACACCATCGCCAGCATCGGCTAGATCAGTAATCTCAACTTCGATAACTTGTCCTTGTTCCATAGTAAAAAAAGGGGGATGGGGGAAATTCCACCAAGGGTGATTTGGCGCTGAACCGCCGTTCGATATAATAAGTGAGTCTTATGCTGACTCCGATTCAGAGCCAGTTCACTATAGTATCCAACGATTTCAATAAAATCATGAGTGTTGTTAGTCAAGTCATTCTAAAGTCCGACGACGAGTTACGCTATCCCAGCAGTGGCGAACTCCGAGGAATCCAAGACTTCTTCCAAACCGGCGAACAGCGGCTGCGCATCGTCGAAACCCTGGCCGACAATGAGAAGAAAATCGTTGATAAGGCCTCCCAGGAGCTGTGGAAGCGCCGTCCTGACTTCATCGCCCCCGGTGGCAATGCCTTCGGGCAACGGGAACGCAGTCAATGTATCCGCGACTATGGCTGGTATCTGCGTCTCGTCACCTATGGGGTGCTCGCGGGCAGCAAAGAACCCATCGAAACCATTGGCATTATCGGCGCTCGGGAAATGTACAATGCCCTCGGCGTCCCCATGCCCGGAATGGTGGAAGCCATGGTTTGCCTCAAGGAAGCCTCCATCGCTCTGCTGAGCAACGAAGATGCCGAAGAGGCCGCCCCCTACTTCGATTACATCATTCAATCGATGTCAAATTAGCTACGGCGTCCTCTCTCCGGCCTCAATTCGACCGGTTCCCGATTTCGGCTAGTTGGCTCGGCTCTTGCTAAGACGACTCTACTAGCCGGATGTTTTCTCCTGCAATTTTTTTGCATTATCCCCGACTAACGGGTATAATGGAGACAGGTCTCAATCAGACCAACCAACCGAATAAATGCCGTCGGCGACGGCGAATCAGGTAAGGCGGGAGGGGGTTCTTTAGCAAAGCGAGAACTCAAACATCTAAGTTGCAAAGAATTATTTTTAATGAAGATTTGTATCAAAAGTGGTCCCTGAGAACTCTGTTCAGAGGAGAGTATCACCGCATTGAACACATCCCCCCTCAACAATCCTGGCAATCACCCCGGTTTGAGCATGGCCGAAGTGAATGGGAAGTTGGGAGAGTAAAGACAGATCGCGATCGCCCGTGTCAGGATTAACATCGATATTCAAGCAACGTCCAATGGGAGTAAGAACCTCAATCGTAGCCGTTCCCAGTTGCAAATGGCGGCCGGCCCAATCAAACTCACCCCAAGGGGCAAGGCCATCCACCACAAAATTAGGACGAAAGCGACGAGCATCAATCTGAGACTGTCCCACCTTGGCCGCAATCTCATCAAGAGTTCCCTGGGAAAGCAAAGAAATCTGTCCACGGTCGCGGTCAGGATAGCGGGTGTCTCCCGTCGCCGTACCAATCAAACGCACCGGTGTCGCTTGAGGATGTCGAGCCGTGGAGCTTGGAGTTAGAGTTTGTAGATAATCAGTCACAAACTGGCTGAGGCGATCGCGTCCCTCCTGGGTCGTAACCGACTCTACAATCCCCAGAGTCTCACCGAGACTTAGTTCCAGTTCTTGACGCTGGGGATGATAGGAACAGCGTAACTTCGCCAAACCGGCCCAATCATTTTGCACTGCCAAGTATTGTTTAGGAAGCCAGGGGGTTTGAGGTTGGGGGTTGCCCGTATCCGTGAACATAAACGCAAAAGCGCGATCGCCCACCATGCCAAAATCCTGTCGTAACTCCACACCCTCACAAACTTGGGGCGTAAATCCCTTAACAGGATGCTTAAAAATCGTCTTAACCTCAATCCGGGCCATGTTAGAGATTGTCCTTCTGATAAATTTCCAACAACTCCATTAAATCCTGTTGTCCCGCCCGAGGCAGTAAATCCCGTAAGGGCAACTCTCGCCGTCCCCCACCCACAGGAACGGAAATCTCTTGCAACACCGATTCCAAAGCCGCTTCCGTGAGGCTGTCCGCTTCCAAGAGAGGATAAAACCGTTCAGCTAAGGGAATATGGAGATGAGCATCCCCCAGATAGAGATGCCATTTAGCAACATCCAGATAAATCTTGTCGGCAATCTCCGCCGCAAGCTTTTCAATCTCACGAGTGCTGGCAGTCATCGGCTTGTCTTTATATGGAATGGAACGGTGTTAACTCGATGATAAGACATGAACCCGCCATCAAACCATGGATTCTTGAGGCTTAGCCAAAATCACAGGAATCGGACTGGTTTCTAAAACCGTCTGGCTAATCGAGTCCTTGAGGAGATTATCCCAGGGACGATGTTGAGGTTGGCCAATGATAATATCCGATACAGACCGCGCTTGTGCCACCTCGACAATGGTTTCGGGAATCACCCCCGGACAGATTAAGACCTCATGACGAATATCCACCAAGCGACGGCGAATCCACTCCTGGAGGTCATCGAGTTCTTCGAGATCCGGGCGATCGCTCACATGGAGAACCAGCACCTCCCCATCACTGCGACGGGCTAAATCCGCCGCCTTCGTCAACACCTGATCCGCCATCGAGGACGCATCCACCGCCGCCAACAGCCGCAACTGTCCCACCGCACCCACCTGAGTCGGATCCACCACGCCCTTCTCCAGCAAGCGGGGCGCAAAATATTGAGTACTCCAGGCCCCCAGAGGCGCCGTCACCAAAATCGACAACACCGCCAACGCCAGAATTTCCTGACCCCCATCCAATCCTTGAGCCAGAGGAATCGCCCCAATCGCTGCTTGGACGGTTGCCTTAGCCATATTTCCTGGAAGCAAGAACAGACGTTCGCTCCAAGTCCAATCACTGCCTAAGGTTGAGAGATACCAACCCAAGCCTCGCCCTAGGAGTAATCCTGCCCCCAGCAGAGCCAACCCCGGCAGCAGAACCGCTCCTAGCACCTGTAATTCCAAGGTTGCCCCCAGCAGCACAAACAGAAAAATCTCCGCCACCGTCCATAAGGCATCAAAGCCTCCCCGCAATCGTCGTCCCAGAGGGGCATCCAACTGCACCAAGAAAAAGCCCAAAGCCATCACCGCCAGATAGCCCGAGTAAACCGGCAGCACCTCCTCAAAAATCGTTAAGAAGAGGGCGATTCCTGCCCCAATCAGGATGTCCTGAACCGATTTTTGCGTCCAGTTCTGTTTGACCGATAAGGACACCAATAAACGCGCCGTGAGATAGCCAGCCACGAGACCCAGGACAATTCTCAAGAAAATTTCCAGGGGCAACAGTTGTAAGGGGGAGATGGTAATATCCCCTAACGTTAAACCGCCTCCCTCTTGAGTGACAAAGCCTAGGAGCAAGCTAAATACAAGTAGTAACAGAACATCCGAGAGGGCGCTTCCCGTGAGAATCGCATCAGCAATCCCTTTCTCAACCCCCCAACCGAGACTTTTCAGGCGCAACATTCCCGGAACAATCACCGCTGGAGATTCAGCCGCCAGAATGCAGCCAAGAATCAGAGCGGTGGGGGTATCAAAATCAAACAAGAAGAGAGCAAACCCTCCCACGACCAGCATTTCACAGAGGGCCGGCAGAACCCCAAGCCGTAGGGCCACAGACCCCTGACGCTCTAACTTTTGGCGATCGAGTCCCAGTCCGGCTTTCATGAGGATAATTGTCACGGCCATTGTCCGCAGTCCGTCGGCAGCATCGAGGACATCGCCACTGAGGACATTACCGATTTGGGGGCCAGTGAGAATCCCAATCAGGATCATACCCAGCAGGGGAGGAGCGCCGAGACGACGGGCGAATTGTCCGCCGAAGAAGCCCATCAAGAGAATCCAGAGCGTGCTAGGGAGCATTTAGAATGAGAGTGAGGGGAACCACGGAGTCACAGAGGACACAGAGAGATGAAGGAGTTGCGAGACCTTTCGGGAAGTGTGATTGGTGCGGCCATTATTGTACATCGGGAGTTGGGACCTGGATTGCTCGAATCTACCTATGAACATTGCTTGGCATACGAATTGCGGGGACAGGGACTTCAGGTTCAGCGACAAGTCGAACAACCCGTTTTCTACAAAGGTGTAGAAATCTCATGCGGATACCGTTTAGATTTATTGGTCGAGGAGCAACTGATTGTCGAACTCAAGGCCGTCCCTGAACTTCTCCCAATTCACAAAGCTCAAATCCTAACTTACCTCAAATTGCGCCAACTCCGATTCGGACTCCTCATCAACTTCAATGTCCCTCTTCTCAAACAAGGCATCCAAAGAGTCGTAAACGGCTACTAATCCCCTCCCCTCTCTCCCCTCTCTCCTCTCCCCTCTCCCTCCTCCCCCTCCTCCGTGTCCTCTGTGACTCCGTGGTTCCCCCTCCCCCCCTCACCCCCGGAAATAGCCATAAATCTCAGCCGCTAATCGTTTACCAATTCCCGGAACTTCCGCTAACTGTTCCGGGGACGCCTGCATGATGTAATCAAGGGAATGAAAATGAGCCAGTAATTGCTGCTGACGCTGAAACCCCAAACCGGGAATCTCATCGAGGCGCGATCGCCGCATCCGTTTCGTCCGCTGCTGACGATGGAAACTAATCGCAAAGCGGTGGGACTCATCCCGTAATCGTCGCAACAGTTGCACCCCCGGTTGTTCGGGATGGCTGTCTAATGGCTCAGAGCAGCCTGGGATGAAAATCTCTTCCCGTTGTTTGGCTAAACTGACAACCTGCAAAACCTGATCCAGTCCCATCTCTTGGAGGATTTTCATCACGGCGGAGAGTTGACCTTTCCCGCCGTCAATCACCACTAAGTCCGGGTAATCGGGGGACTCGATGAGGGTTTGGGGGGAGTCATAGTCACGGAAGCGCCGTTGTAAGACTTCGGCTAAACTGGCGAAATCGTCGGAATGGCCGCTGCGAACGTCGGGGTTGCGGATTTTGTAATGGCGATACTCTTGTTTGGCGGGATGGCCATCGAGAAAGACGACTCGGGAGGCTACGGCGTTGGCCCCTTGGCTATGGGAGATGTCGTAACATTCTAGGCGACGGGGTGGGGTCGTCTGTCCGAGAAGTTGGGCTAAGTCGTTTAGGGCTTCCTGGTTGCGGCGATCGCCCCGTTCGAGTCGGGCCAGTTCATACGCGGCGTTGCGTTCCACCATAGCGATGAGTTCGGCTTTGTGTTGTCGTTGGGGAACTTCTAAGGTGACTTTGCGACCTCGGATTTGGCTGAGCCAGGTTTCTAGAAATTCGGCGTCGGGGAGGGGATGTTGTAGGAGGATGGTGCTGGGGATTTCGATGGGGTCGAGGCGGCGATAATGGTCTTCGAGAACTCGTTGCAGGATGGAACCGGGGTCATCGCTGTTGGCGATGAAGCCGAGGCGGCCGATGAGTTTTCCGGCCCGGATTTGGAACAGTTGGATACAGGCGTGGCGTTCTCCGAGGCGTAGGGCGATCGCATCTCGGGAAATGCGATCGTCGGGGAGAGCCACTTTTTGGTCAACGCCGAGGGATTGCAGGCCGTGCAGGCGATCGCGCAGTTCGGCGGCTTTCTCAAACTCCAGTTGCGCGGCGGCGGTTTGCATCTGCTGGGTGAGGAGGCTTTCAAGTTCGCCGATACGTCCCTGAAAGACCATGGCCACTTTCTCAATGATTTGATGATAGGCCTCGGGAGTAATGAGTTCTTGGCAGACGCCGGGACAGCGGCCGATGTCGTAATTGAGACAGGGACGGTCTTTGAAGAGGGGTTTGGGTCGTTGACGGAGGGGGAAGATGCGTTTGACGAGGTTGAGGGTACTGCGGAGTTGACGGGTATCGACGTAGGGGCCGTAGTAGCGGTCTTTGGGGTTGGCGATACGTCGTTTGCGGGTGATGAAGATACGGGGATAGTCTTCGGACCAGGTGATGCAGAGATAGGGATATTTTTTATCGTCTTTGAGGAGGACGTTGAATTGGGGTTGATGTTGTTTGATGAGGTTGGCTTCGAGGGCTAAGGCTTCTGCCTCGCTGTCGGTGACGATAAACTCGATGTCACAGACTTGGCGCACCATCAAAGCAATGCGATCGCTCAGGGGTTGGGATTGGCGAAAGTAGGAGCGGACACGGCTGCGGAGGCGTTTGGATTTGCCGATATAGAGGATGCGATCGCCCCCATCCCGCATTAGATAGACTCCCGGTTCTGGGGGAATCTCTTTCAGACGATGTTCGAGGCGCTCAGGACTATCTAAGAGAGGATGTAGGTCATGATTTAGAGTCACGGCGTTAGAGCAAAGCCATTCCGGCGCAAAACATAACAATAACTTATCAAAAAAAAGCGATTCTAGCTCCCCATTCCCCAGTCAAACTCGAACCTGTCCCCCTATTATCCCTCAACTCCGGTCTTATCTCCTCACGACGATTCTGAATCCGGCCCTAGCAGGATGCTCTGTTCATATACATAAGTGTATCTTATACAAAACATCATTTGTTTCTCTCTATGTAAATAGACAAACCATTGAATTTTGCCTATGATAAAACCATTAAATTTTTCTAAAATGTCATCCCTTTGCCCCCCGAGAGGTGGGATTCCTAGCCCCAAACCCTGAGGTCTTGTTCTTATGCTCGATTTTCTCAGCCAGACCGTCTGGCTCATTCCCTGTTATGCCCTCATTGGCGCGGGGCTTGCCCTCCCTTGGTCTCCGGGATTCATCCGCCGTACAGGACCGCGTCCTGCCGGATACATCAATGCCTTGATGACCTTCACAGCATTTCTACATAGTCTAATTGCCCTGATTGACACCTGGAACCAGCCCCCCTATGCCCTTTCCTTCCAATGGCTGAACGCTCCCGGCTTAGTGATTAACCTTGATTTAGAAATCTCTACCCTAGCCCTAGGGGCTTGTGTTCTCATTGCCGGCTTGAATTTCCTCGTTCAAATCTATGCGATCGCCTACCTAGAAATGGACTGGGGCTGGGCCAGAGTCTACTCTCTCCTGGGCCTGTTTGAAGCAGGGATGTGCCTGTTAGTGCTTTGCAACTCCCTCTTTTTCAGCTATGTCATTCTAGAAATCCTAACCCTGGGAACCTATCTCATCGTCGGCATCTGGTATAACCAATCCCTCGTCGTGACCGGGGCCCGAGATGCCTTCCTCACCAAACGGGTAGGAGACCTAATTCTCCTGATGGGAGTGGTCGCCCTCCTGCCCCTTTCAGGAACCTGGAACTTCAGCGAACTTGCCCGTTGGGCCGAGACCGCTAACCTTGACCCCACCGTAGCAACCCTCCTAGCCCTAACCCTCATCGCCGGTCCTATTGCCAAATGTGCCCAATTTCCCCTGCATCTCTGGCTGGACGAAGCCATGGAGGGACCGTACCCAGCGACGATTTTACGGAACACCCTCGTGGTCTCCACCGGGGCCTGGGTTCTGATTAAAGTCCAACCCCTTATCGCCCTCTCTCCCCTCGGCTCCAGCGTTGTTTTCGCCATTGGGGCAGCCACCGCCGTCGGGACCAGTCTCATTTCCATCGCCCAAATCGACGTGAAACGGGTCCTGTCCTATCTCACCAGTGCTTATCTGGGAATTATCTTCATCGCCGTTGGCATTGGAGCGAACCAAGCCGCTCTCGTTCTCCTTCTAACCTACGCCCTGGCGATGTCCCTAGTCATTATGAGCACTGGGGGGATTGTTCTCAATAACATTTCCCAAGACCTAACTCAGTACGGCGGTCTCTGGTCCCGTCGCCCTATCTCGGGACTCTGTCTCATCATCGGCGGATTTTCCCTAGTCGCCTTACCCCCCTTTGGCGGCTTTTGGTCTTTAGTTCAGATCGCCGATGCGCTCTGGGAGACTCGTCCCGGACTATTCGCCGTCGTCTTAGCCGTCAACGCCATCGTTGCCTTTAGCGTGACTCGTCTCTTCGGACGGATGTTTGCCGGAGACGTCACAGAGTTTACCCGTCGTTCCCCAGAAGGCTTATGGTTACTGGTTCTGCCCATGACCATCCTCGCCGGTGTAACCTTGCATCTGCCCTTACTCTTAGCCCAATGGCACTTACTCCCAGACTGGGCAACCGTTAATCGTCCCATCGCCCTGTTACTGACCTGGTCAAGTCTGGCAGGGATCGGGTTTGGCTCATTAGTCTATCTCAACTCCAATTGGGAAAAACCCGTCAAACTCAGTTCTAAGGCGGTTCAAGATTTCTTCGCCTACGACTTCTACACCCCCCAACTCTACAAAGGAACCATCATCTTTGCCGTCGATCGCATCTCCAAAGCCGTCTATTGGTTAGACCGCTACATCGTCGATGGGGCAGTGAACTTTGTCGGCTTTGCCACGGTCTTAGGCGGCGAGAGTCTCAAATACAACACCAGCGGGCGATCGCAATTCTATGCCTTCTCCATCATCCTCAGCGTCGCCATCTTCATCCTGCTGACCACCCTACCCTACTTCTCCAACCTCTAACCCAGGCGATTCACGGGGTTCCGGTCAATTCAGAACCCCTATTGCCTACTGCCTACTGCCTTCTCTCCCCTATTCCCTTCCCATGCTCACCGCCCTCATTCTCATACCTCTCATCGGAGCCTTACTGATTAGCTTCGTCAAATCAGGAAACACTGCCCGCAACCTAGCCCTCGCAACCGCTGGGGTCGCCTTCATCTGGACAATTTGGCTCTTAAGTCAATTTGATTTGAGTAACCATGGCCTACAATTTTCCGAATATCTCCCCTGGGCCGATGCCATTGGCTTGAGTTATAGCCTGGGAACCGATGGTCTCTCAACCCCCCTCTTAGCACTCAACGCCTTTCTCACCGGGATTGTCATCTATAGTAGTCCCGCCAACATTGTGCGATCGCGACTGTACTACGCCCTGATTCTGCTGGTGAACGCGGGAGTCGCTGGAGCCTTCCTAGCACAGAACCTGCTGTTGTTCGTCCTCTTCTTTGAACTCGAGTTAATCCCCATTTATCTCCTGATTGCCATTTGGGGAGGCGAAAAGCGGGGCTACGCCGGCATGAAATTTCTTCTTTACACCGCCCTCTCGGGCATCTTAATCCTGGCAGCCTTCTTAGGAGTCGTCTTCCTCAGTGGTAGCCTCAACTTCGATTACGATAGCCTCGCCAGTCAAAACCTATCCCCACGGGCGCAACTGATTCTCCTCACCCTCTTGTTAGTAGGATTAGGCATTAAAATTCCCCTAGTTCCCCTCCATACCTGGTCTCCCGACGCTTACGTTGAAGCCTCTCCCCCCATTGCCATTCTCCTCGGTGGCATTCTCGCCAAATTGGGTACTTATGGCTTAATCCGCTTCGGCGTGCAAATGTTCCCCCAAACCTGGTCCGTTGTTGCACCGGGATTAGCCGTGATTGGGGCGATTAGTGTCATGTATGGGTCCTTAAGTGCGATCGCCCAACAGGACATTAAACGCATGGTGGCCTACAGTTCCATCGGACATATGGGATATATCCTCGTCGCCGCCGCCGCTGGAACCGAACTCAGCATTCTCGGTGCCGTTGCTCAAATGGTTGCCCACGGCTTAATCCTAGCCCTTCTCTTTAACCTAGTCGGTATCGTAGAAAGCAAAGTCGGCACCCGAGAACTCTCCCTACTCAACGGCTTAATGAATCCCATCCGCGGCCTGCCCCTCGTCAGTGGTTTACTCATTACCGCCGGGATGGCCAGTGCCGGAATCCCCGGCTTAGTGGGCTTTGCCGCCGAGTTTATCGTCTTCCAGGGCAGTTTTCCCATTTTTCCCATTCCCACCCTCATTTGCATCCTTTCCTCAGGGCTAACAGCCGTCTATTTCGTGATTTTGCTCAACCGCACCTGTTTCGGCAAACTCGATAATGATTTAGCCTACTACGATCGCCTCACCTGGGCCGAACGAGTCCCGGCCCTGATCCTAACTGTGACCCTCTTCTACTTCGGCTTACAACCCAACGCCCTCATCCGCTGGATGCAACCCACCGCCACCGCGATCGCCTCCACCCTACCCCCAACCCCAGAACTCATCGCCCAAACCCCCCAACCCATTACCGTCCTCTCCCAGAATGAACCCAGAATGAACCACAGGTAAGTTCCCCCCTCCTCTTCCTCAGTGTCCTCCGTGCCTCTGTGGTTACCCTCTTGCAATCCCCTCCTGGGCTAATCTTGTAGGGGTTTATCAGGTCGAGTGAAAATCTTGAGCCAAACCGTCACTTGAGGGGGCGATTGACTAGCCAGACCACTAGCCCGACCCAAGATTAACCCAACTTTACGCCAAATCCGAGCCACGGCTGTGACTTTCCCGGATGAGGGAGCCCACGGTAAGACATTATACAGAAGGTCGGGTTCAAGATTGGGGAACTCGACCGGGTTGAGACTCTTAAAAGCGACCGAGACCAGAGCGGTCGTTGGCACAAAACCTGTGTCAAGTCCAGAAGACCTCTAGCTCTCAACCCCGGAAGACCCCAGAGAAGCTAGCTTCATAAAGAAAAAGCGGTCCAGAGCCGTGGCCAGCACTTTCACTCCCGGAAAGGGTTGTTTTTTCGACGGGGCAAAGCCAATCAGTTTAGTTAAGGCTAAGACGGCCTGACCAAGAGAAACGATTTTTTGAGAGGAGACCTTCTCTAACAAGGTCACCTCCTCCGAATCAAACACCACCTGGGCACATTGTTCAGGATTTTCCCGAATCCCATGAGTCAGGGCCAGTAGCTGCCAGGCGACCACTGAATAAAAGCTCAAGGCGTTGACTAGGGTATGGATATCATCAAACTGTAATTTTTCCACATTCAAGGCTCCGGACTTGAGAGTGTAATGAAAGCGTTCGACTTGCCATCTGAGGGCATAAAAGCGGGTTACCCGTATCACCTGCTCTCGGGTCTCAATTGGCAGACTGGTCAATAAATACCAAGTAGCCGCTTCTTGGGTAGGGGACAGCTCTTCCTGGGTTTTCACGTCGACACAACGGATTTCCTCGGCGACGACCAAGGATAAACCTTGCGTTTTATGCTTTCTGGGACTTAACTTTTTCTCCGGATAAACGTTGACCGCCCCAGCTCTTAAGCGAAGAGTCACCTCCACTTCTCGGTTTTGACGCTCAATCCGTATCCGTTCATAGCCAAAGTCTTCCAACTCCTCGGGAATCTCGGCGAGTTTAGCCACCACTTGGCTCGAGGCGACTTCCAAGTTTCGCTGTTGATACACCCGGACGATGAATTCGACATTGTCTTCTCGGGGAGCTTTGAACAGGTCAAACACGTCTCCTTCTCGGTCTTCGACTGAGACAAAGCACTTGCTCGATTGCCTCGCTTGCTCATTGATGGCATCTAGCCCCTTGAGCCATTTACAGCTTTCTTTTTCTCCTTCGGCTAGATTCAGTCCCCCCTTTCGAGTCCAATATTGTTGTCCTAACAGTCCTAAGGGCAGACCGGACTCGTTCACCAGGAGGACATTGTGTTGTATGACTCCTCTGACTTTTCCTTGGATTACCCCTAGCCCCGACATCTCCTTGTGTCCTGAGTAGTTGTAATAGGTGGTGTCTTGGGCGGCAATCACATAGTCCCCTTCTGTGGCTGAGGCTCGTTCCCTTGTCGCTTCGATATGTCTCGATAGCATCACATCTTGGGTCATTTGCTTATGGGAGAACAGACGGGCAACGGTTTGGCGAAAACTGTTACCCATACATTGAGAGAATGATAAGTTGGGTTTGCTACAGGCCAGGCTATAGGCTTTCTCTAGACTTCTTTGAACTTGGGGTCGGAATAGTCCTTGGCTGCTGAACTCGCTCATCGGGGGCTTCTCTCAACTTGGCTCGGTCACCTATTTATCTTGTCAAATTGGCGCGACGGTCAGCAACCCCCTTCTCTTTTTCCCGAGCACCCCCCGGCGAGGGCTTGCTGCTGCCATGACCAGTCTGCCCCTGAAGCTTTCGCGTCAGCTCTGCCCCTAAGATAGGCAGAGCTGACTTGAGAGGGTCCCCTTGTTCTCTTTCTCTCCGGCTACTGCTGCTGCCCCTCCATCGCCCCTGACCGGGGCGACTTGACTCAAGACTTTCACTGGGTTTCACAAACCCCTACAAGATTAGCTCCTGGGAGGGGTTAGGGGTGGGTTATGCCTCTTGCCTCTTGCCTTTTTCCCCCTATTCCCTGTTCCCTGTTCCCTGTTCCCTTCTTCCCCATGACCCAAACCACCACCCAACCCAACCCAACCACACTTCCTCCCTCCCAACATCGCTACGCCGATATCATCCATCGCTTGGAAGCCGGCGGTTCAATGCTGCCAGACACCCCAGAAAACTTAATGCAAATCATCGGCATCTATAAAGCCTATGCCGTTCCCATGGACTTCTACTGGCGGGACCTGCTTTATATTGCCGAAGAGGTGTTTCTCAATCCCCTTCCCGCCTTCAAATACTTTCTCCCCAAATCCTATTTAGACCGTCAAAATAGCTACGCCGGCGACCAATCCCAACTCCGAGTTTGGCGGGGAGGCGGTGAGGCCCATCCCGAACTTCTTGACTTTATCCAACGGGGTGAAACCCGGACGATGCCTAAGCTATTCCATCACCTCTGGCACGATCGCATTAACATGGAGTTTGCCGAAGCCTGTATGCGAGCCATGCTCTGGCATCATGAGCTGGGGGGGAAATTTGACGACTACCTCGAAAGCGACGAGTATATTGCCAACTGCGATCGGGCCATCCGCGCCTATTTCAAGGGCAATCCTCTCATGTTGGGACTCTATAAACTCTTCCCAACTCTGTTTTTAGAACAGGTGCGACAACTTTCCTACTATGCCAACCTCGGACTGTTTTGGGAAGTGATGGCTCCCGTTTTCCTAGAGATGTCAGACCTGTATGACGAAGGAAAAATGACCACCGTTCCGCAAGCCATGGAGTTTCTGGTCAATGGCATTTTTGCAGTTGCGGGTCGTCCCATTTATCATCACGTGTACATTCGGGGAGAATGCTATGAAATTATCCCCAAATCCAAAGGATTTACCTGGCTCTATGAAGCGGCATTGCCCTACGTGGAAACGGTCTTTTATCGCACAGCACCATTCCGGGGAACAAAATCCTATAATGCCCAAGCCAAGCAAGTTCCTCAAGACCAGAAAGACTTTCATTATGGCATTCTCTATGCTGACGTTTTCCCCGTGGGCAGTGCTGGCATTCCTCCAACCCTGTTAATGCAGGATATGTATCACTTCCTGCCCGACTATTTACGGGAGTATTATCAGCAACATTGCCGGGGAGAGGATGACCAGTTAATTCAATTGGGAATTACCTTCCAGCGTTCCATGTATAATGTCACCTCAGCGGTGATTCAGGCATTACGTCAAGCCCTCTGTTATCCTCTTGATGACCCTAATCCTAAACATTTGCAGAAAAACCGTGACTTCTTTGAAGCCCAGATGGATCGCTTTTTGCGTCCAGAAGCCCGTTTAAACGACATTCAACGGCCAGATTATCGTTAAAATCCCTTGCCCGATTCAGCTAGTAGCTATCGCGAGTCTGGGTGGCTGCTGGCTGAAAGACCAGGTTGCTTCAAGATATTGGCTGTCTGGGTAATTTGGAAACGCTGAAGAGCGTCCCGTTCTTGTAGACTCAGATGATAGAGTTTGAACACAGCTTCGTTGCAGGCTGGTAAATCCCGCCTCAAAGCGGCCTCAGCTAACTCTCGCCGTAGCTGTTCAGGTACATCGGCCCAGTTAGGAAGGCGAATCCGACGTAGGTACTGGGCTTGGAAACGTAGGAATCCCCCGCGCATTTTTGTTGAATAGGTTGCCACAAACAGACGACTCACTGCCGACAGGAGGACAGCCTGCAACGCTCGCAACTCCCATTTTTCAGAGGTGACATAGTAGAGATTGTGATGTGGATATAGCCTTCCCCCTTCCAAGACAATATGGGCCTCTCCCTTAATATCGGGAATTAAGAGCTTTGGCGTGCTGGCTAAACTGGGAGTAATGCGATCAATCGTTCGATACCACTGGCTGGGAGTCTTCCGTGCGCAGTGTCGTTTGGCGATCGCCCCCCGGCGAGCCTCAAGGTAACATCTCAACCGGGGATAGTCCTCCAGGCGAACCAATCCACCCGACTCAGCAAAGGGATTGATGACCCCTTGTCCCCGCCATTGCACCTCCCCGGAGCGAATATCCTTCGTCGTCACCAAGGGCAACTTGCGATCGCCTTCTACATCCAACGCCTCGAAGTCCCCAATAAAGGCCTGATCTGCACCCGTCGCCACGCCAATCCCCACATGACATCCCACCGCTTCCAGGACAGGAAAGCACTGCTCCAAACGCCGGATGAGTGCCACCTGCTCTGATGACTCCAGCAGCCACGGCTGGGCAGCATCGGTTACTCTGGCCAGTTCCCGCACCATCTGAGACGGTTGCGATAAAACCGGTGCGCAGAGTACGTCGGCCAACTGCGTCAAGGTCGCCGTCTCAATCTTAGGACGATGAGCCAACCGAGTCGCCCCCGCTCTTTCTCGACTGATCACCGTAATGGCAGGATAGGCCACGACGTGAGAGTGGAATGCTGGGGTATCCACCATATCCACGTAAATTTTTAGGTGGAACTGTTCTGCGATGAGACGCCGTAACGGGCCGCCATAACGATTCTTCATCCAGCGATCCGGACAAATTACGCCTAAATGTCCCTGAGTCGCCAACAGAGACAGCATCCGTTCAATAAAGGGAATATAGATATCAGCCCGGTCATACATGGTCGGGTAGCGGCTACGGTATGCTGCCAGTAGGGGGGTAGGAATTAGCTCGGGGCGAATATAGGGTGGATTGCCCACCACAACCTCAAATTCCCTATCCAGGGGAGTCAGTAAGAAATCCCCCTGGGACAGCCAACTGTTCGCCAAAGTGGTTGCTGTTTTCGAGTCCAGTCCCTCTGACTTGAGAAGGTGGATGACTGCCACAGCAGTGTGTTTAAACGAAATATGGTGCAGCTCAACAGCTCGGATAGCATCATGAAGGTCCTCCAAAGCCGCGCCGTTAGGTTTGAAGGCCCGCCAGGCTTTCAATAACCGTTTGATAATCGCTAGTAGAAAGTCGCCGCGACCGAATGAGGGTTCCAACAGCCCCATGGTGTGCAGGGGCTGGTTGTCCTTGTAGCCAACCAGATCCAAGATGAACTCTACAACCTCCTGGCGCGTGAAGATCGCCCCCCGAGCATCGGCTTCTGGATTGGAGGCTAACTGCTCAATGGCCTCCTGTACCTGGGGACTGACCGGATTGGAATGGGGGAGATCGAGACTGAGTTGTCTGAATGACAAGATGGGTCTTGTTGGAATTGATGAAGGCCTGTAGTTGATTGTATATTGCGGCGATCGCCCATCACCTCATTTGGCAGAATCTCCCAAATGAGCCATCTGGCACGTCGTTTGCTCTTTCCCCTCAAAGACAATGGCACAATAGAGACAATCGAAGTCCCTCGTCATGGCAATTATCGATTTTCCTATGAGTACCACTGTTAACACGCCCACCCCTAAGGCAGAGTTGGCCGCGCAAGCTGTCGCCGACAATGCTTTGGCGGATTTTATCCAAGAAACCTTAGCCCTCACTCGGCGTCTGTTTATTCAACTGCAACGCCGGCCCAGTACCCTGGTGGCGGGGATTATCCAACCCCTGATGTGGTTGATTCTCTTTGGCGCCCTCTTCCAAAACGCGCCCGCTGGCCTGTTTGAGGAAAGCCAAAACTATCTCCAGTTCCTCGGTGCTGGGGTGATTGTCTTTACTGCCTTCGCGGGGGCCCTCAATGCCGGTTTGCCCATTATGTTCGATCGCGAGTTCGGCTTCCTCAATCGCCTGCTGGTGGCTCCCCTCTCTAGCCGCTTCTCCATTGTCTTGGCCTCAACCATCTATATTGTCAGTCTCAGTTTCCTGCAAACGGCTGTGATTATGGCAGCCGGAACCGTTATGGGGGCTGGACTTCCGGGATTCGCTGGCTTGGGGGCGATCGCCCTGTTCCTCTTTTTCCTCATCTTGGGGGTGACCGGCTTAAGTCTCGGGCTAGCCTTTGCCCTCCCCGGCCATGTGGAACTGATTGCCGCCATTTTCGTCACGAATTTACCACTCCTATTTGCCAGCACCGCTCTGGCCCCTCTCTCCTTTATGCCCGGCTGGTTACAAGTGGTTGCTAGTCTCAACCCCCTCAGCTACGCCATTGAGCCAATTCGCTATCTCTATCTCCATGACAGCTGGAGTTTAAGTAGTATTGTCATGGAAGCTCCCTTTGCTGATATCAGCTTCGGCGTCGCTTTACTGGTGTTGTTTATCTTTGCGATGGCCGCCTTAGCCCTGATTCAACCCTTACTCCGTCGCCGCTTCGCCTAAGCGTTGCCTCTTGCAACTCTATGTCCTTTTAGGAGGATTTCTCTATGAATCCCTTACGTTTTCTCGTCACCGGTTCCCTCTCCCTCGTTGCCCTAGCGGGTACCGTGCTAGTTAGCACAACCGCCCAGGCCCAAAGCCGTCTCGATATTCCCTCTAATAATCCCTTTGAGGGTAGTCCTAACATGGGCGATCGCAACCCCATGCAAGGAGAAGGCGGCCTGGATATGTTCGATATTATCCACCGCAGCAACTTCGGCAACGGTCCTAATTTCGACCAATTCCGCTCTAACCAGGAGGGCCGCTTAAACAACGCCGCCGATGACTTTCGTCGCCGTCAACTTGAACTCATCCGTCAACAGGATTCCCTCTCCACCGACGAGGTAGAACCCCTCAATCTTGACGAATAACCTGGCTTACCCAGCATAAAAAAAGATGGGAGTCAACCCCCCATCTTTTTTTTGTCCAATTAAACGTTAATTAGACCTGATCGTAGATGAACCCCCATGGCAACGGCAGGGAGCTGCGTTTTGGTTATAACACAACTCCACCCTGCCCCCATTCTTAGGGATTGACACTATAGGGAACCGAAGGCACAAAGCTCGGAACCACGACCTCATCATTCTGTTTCGTCAGCTGCTCATAGAGACGCTCCGTATTGGGGAAGTTCGCCGCCGGTAACGTCGGGAAGCGACGATAAGGCACAATATCCTCCCCAAAGGCCTCGATATACTCAGGACAGTTGACCATGGTGCTGACAAAGCCGCGAATCCCCTCCGAGGCGAGGATTTGGTTATACTTGCGGATTTCAGCCTGGTCCCGAGGCGCACGGCCGAGGAAGTGCTTCGTTCCCAACTCAATGACTTTGGTGTTGGGATAGGGCGTGTAGAACTCGCGGATGTAGAGTTCAGAACAGCCAATTTCCTCAATGAACTCCTTGAGGGTAATTTCGGCATTCCCCAACTTGCTTTCGAGAGCGGTGAACTCGCGCTTGGTAACGTAGGGTTCAATGTCGCGCTCGAAGATTTGCCGATAGGTGGCCCGGATGACCGTTTGCACCTGAACTTTGTCGAAGGTGCTGGTGAGTTTGAACTGTTTGGTTTGTTGACGCTGTTGACTCACCCCTTGCTGAATCCGGAAGTCCACATCGGGACCGGTCCGCATTCCAGCATCGCTGGGAGTTCCCAACTGAACGAAGCGCGGTGCTTCCGGTTCCGGCTTGACCAACATACCCCGGTCGCCAATGCTACCAGCGCGCAGGGAGCGTTGTGCTTGTCCGGCGGGAGTAATATAGCGTTCGTAAGGAACGGTGTCCTCTCCAAAGGACTCCAGATACTCAGGGCTATCCATGATGACATCTACCAGAGCATAGAAGCCTTGTTTAGCGCAGATATCAAAGTAGCGGTTCATTTCCGGACGACCGTAGGTGGGACGACCTAACAGACGACGGTGGATGAACTCAACCGCTTTACAGACATAAAGGGACGTCCAATACATCTTGCGGAAGATTTCTGACTTCGCTAAGTCACGGATGAACTCACGCATGGAGATTTCCCCGTTTTCCAGGCGAATCTCCGAGACTTTCAACCGCTGTCCATCGTACAAGTCCCGTCCAAAGACTTGACGGTAGGCAGCTCCAATCACGGCTTGGGTGGTGCTTTCGTTGTACTGAACACTGCTACCACTAGCGACGGTATAGCTGGGAACCGGAGACATCTTAAAGACTTTCGGTCCCAGGGAACCGGGGTTGAGACCTCGCGCTCCGGGGTTGCTCAGCTGGTTCTCAATTCCAGCACCGCGACGAATTAAGATGCGGCGGGTATCTTTCCCAAAGGGCGCCGGGGCATTTTTGGGGCTGCGGGTTTCTTTGGGGAAAATTGCCCCGAATTGGATTTCTAGGGGGTCATTACCCACACCATAGGGGTGGCGGTCAGGGAGGGGCCGCACGTAGTCGGCGTAGAGGGTAATAAATTGGGGAACTTTGCGGAAGGGCGCACTGTAGTTAAACAGGTCGAATTGAGCGCCCCAGTTGCGGCATTCTTGGGCTTCTTGTCCCAGACCCCGCAGATAGGGGACGGTCTCTTCACCGAAGTAGTCGGAGTACTCCTGAGAGTCGACGAGGGCATCAATCAGCGCCCCTTGACCCCCTTCCGACATGATGGAGAAGTATTTTTGGACTTCTTCCCGGGAGGAGGGAGCGCGACCGAGGATGTGGCGGAAAGCCAATTCCAAGGCCCGGCTGTTGATGAAGGGTTGGAAGAATTGTTGGCGATAGAGAGGGGTTTTGCACAGACGACGCACAAACTCCTTCATGGAGATTTCGCCGTTTTTCACCTGAGACTCGAGGTAGGAGATGCCCTGGCTATAGGCTCGGGTAATATCCCGCTCAAAGATTTGCCGGTAGGCAGCTTTGACAACAGCATCTTTCTCGCTGAAGGATAGCCCCGGCTTCATGGCGAATTTGGAGCGAGGCTCCGCGCCGTTGGCGTAGATTTGCGGCAGTTTTAAGCCCTGTTGGTCAGAGGATTGTCCTTTACGAACTTTCTCGGAGGGGGTGGGGGCTTCAAATTCACTCAACAGCACGTCAAAGTACTGACGTACTAAGTCCGCTGCTTCTTGGTCTTGTTTGAAGTAGTTGGCGGCCGCAGCCCGCATCTCCTGGATGGCCACGATGGTGGCGGCGGAGGAACAGGCATTTTCGATGATTTCTCGCAGCCCCCGCACGTTAACAGAGATGATGTTGGGGTCTCCGGCGACGAGAGCGTAGGTGACGTAACGCAAGAACCAACTCAAATCTCGCAGGGATTTGGTCATGTTGGCCGGACCGTAACGGGCCACGTTGATGGCCCGGAAACCGGCGGGGGCGGCTCCAGCGCTCGGGGTAAAAAAGAGGTTTTTAATGCCGTCGAAGACACTCCCTTCTTCTTCAATGTAGCTAACGGTCTCTAAGGTTTCTGAGGCTGCCCCTGCCAAGGCCATGACTGGCTCTGGCTTTTCTAAGAAAGACATGGGAGAGCCACCGGTGAAGATGCGGTTGGCGGCCCGAGAGACGATTAAATCTGACTTGGCGGTGAGAATTTGGGCAATCTCGACGCGCTTGGTTCCGGATTTAAAGAAGGTGTCCAGTTCACCCAGTTCGCTCCGTCCCAGGTAACGATCCTGCTGTTCGGCTTGCGAGATCGTTGAGACGGGAACCGTTTTGAAGATTTGCTGGCGCACTAAGGTGGTGCCACCGCTTGCTGTTACACTCATGAGTTATATTTACAAGAACGACAGGATACCGGGGAGGGACAGGGGAGAGGCAAAGGCTTCTTCTTATCCTAGTATTGTTATCCGGCTTCAAACACTCTAGTTTTATTAAGCTCGCACTGTTAAGAAGTATGTCAAAATCAGGTTGCGAACTCGGGCGGTCAATATTCTAATTACCGCGACATGATAAAGGATCGCGGGTCTCTGTATGAGAAAACGCAAAGTTTTGTAACGTTTGAGCGATCGCCCCTCGCCCTCCTGATCCCAGATTCTACCGCTTGAGTGGGCGGATTCGGCAGTTTTTAAACTTGATATATGACAAACCGGTCTCAGATTAGCGCGGCAGTGCGCCAACTTTACAATACGTATCCCTTTCCCCCGGAACCGTTACTGGATGAACCCCCTCCCGGTTACAACTGGCGTTGGCATTGGCAGGCGGCCTATAACTTTTGTACGGGCCGCAAGCCTCCAAGAGATGATGTGCAAATTCTCGATGCGGGTTGCGGGACGGGAGTGGGGACGGAATATCTGGTTCACCTCAATCCCCAGGCTCAGGTGACGGGGATTGATTTGAGTGATGAAGCGATCGCCGTGGCCCGGGAACGTTGTCGCCGCTCGGGAGCGCAACGGGTCACTCTCCACAACTTGAGTCTCTATGATGTGGAACAACTGGATACCCACTTTGACTACATTAACTGTGTGGGGGTTCTGCATCACTTACCTGACCCGATCGCCGGGATTCAAGCTTTAGCCAGTCGTTTGAAACCTGGGGGCTTGATGCATGTGTTCGTCTATGCTGAGTTGGGACGACGGGAGATCTATTTGGCTCAGCAGGCGTTGGCCTTGCTGCAAGGGGGCGATCGCACCAACTTCAAGGAAGGAGTACGCCTGGGCCGTCAACTGTTTCAAGCGCTCCCAGACAGCAATCGCCTGGTGGTGGAAGATAAACGCCGTTGGTCTCTGGAAAATCACCGCGATGCCAATTTTGCGGATATGTATCTCCATCCCCAGGAGGTCGATTACAACATTGAAACCCTGTTTGAGTTGATTGACGCCTCGGGACTATCCTTTGTCGGCTTCTCCAATCCCAGTTATTGGGACATTGACCGCCTGCTGGGGTCTGATGCTGACTTAATGGGGCGATCGCAGCAGTTAGCTGAGCGCGACTATTATCGCCTGGTGGAACTCCTGGACCCAGAATTAACCCACTACGAGTTTTTCCTCTCCCGTCCTCCCCTAGAGCGTTGCCATTGGCAGGAGGATGCAACCTTACGCCAGGCAACTCCTGAAATTCACCCCTGTTTACAAGGTTGGCCCAGCCAATCACTGTTTAACTACGACTATCAGATTGTCACCCTATCAGAAGCCCAGTTCGCCTTTATGCAAGCCTGTGAAGCGGGGACTAGCTCCGTAGGGGACCTGTGCGATCGCCTGGAGTTTGACCTAGAAGAGGTGCGATCGCTCCTCAAGCAACAACTCCTCATGCTCAGCCCCAGTTCCTAAAACTCACCCCAGGGACCCCACAAAATCCAATCGATTCCTCAAATAGAGAAAGTTCTCGGGCAGTGGGCGTACCGCACCGTGATATGATCTCTTCTGGTTTGGATTCGTCCAGACGCTCCATCTCGTCAGCCCGAGATGGTCAGTTACAGAACCCGAATTGTTGACTCAAATTCCATTGAGACAGATTAGGGTGGCCGTAACTGTGCCAATCGGTCCTGCGTGACATCAATGTAGGTGTTTGCATTATGCACCCACGTTATGACGATAACCTCACGCCGTTGACGACACTTCCTCGCTTTCGTCGGTCTGATGACGAGCGCGGCGGCAAAACCACCCCCGTCTCGTCCCAGCCGATCGAAGTTTCTGCGCCGGCAACCTCACCAGAAACCGTTGCCGTCTCCGCTGAGAGTCAATCCTCAGATGAGGACTATTCCCAACTTCAGAAACAACTCTACGTTGTGACCCTGGTCATCTCTGGAGTGGTCTGCGCCTCCCTCGGGGTTTTCTACTCTCGCGATGTGGCCTTGAACTATCTGATTGGGGCCCTAGTCGGCACAGTGTACTTGAAAATGATGGCGAGAGACGTGGCACGTCTCGGTCGGACGAAGGCTAGGTTGGGGAACGGACGGATAGCACTGTTTATCGGGCTAATGGTGGTCGCCACCCAAGTTCAGCAGCTCCAGATTCTCCCCACCTTCTTTGGGTTTATGACGTATAAAGTAGCGATTCTCGTCTATGTCCTCTTGACGACGTTCGCGCCGGACTTAAACTCTTCCAGGCAACCTGTCAATCGATGAGATAACATGCTCGACGTGCTACATACCGTTAATACTTTCCCTTTGGCTAGCTTGGAGGTCGGTCAACATTGGTACTGGGAAGTCGGTAGCCTTAAACTTCACGGACAAGTTTTTCTGACCTCTTGGTTTGTGATCGCCCTGTTGGTGATCGCTTCGATTCTATCAACTCGCAACCTACAACGGGTTCCCAGCGGGCTCCAAAATTTTATGGAGTACGCCCTGGAGTTCCTCCGGGATCTGGCCAAAACCCAGATTGGCGAAAAAGAGTATCGCCCCTGGGTTCCTTTCGTGGGGACGTTATTTTTATTCGTTTTCGTGTCAAACTGGTCTGGGGCACTTGTTCCCTGGAAGCTCATCGAGCTACCCGCCAGTGAACTAGCCGCTCCCACCAACGACATCAACACCACGGTGGCCTTGGCACTGCTGACCTCCCTGGCGTACTTCTACGCCGGAATCAGCAAACGCGGGCTGGGCTACTTCGCCCGCTATATTGAGCCAACGCCAGTCCTGCTTCCGATTAACATTCTGGAAGATTTTACCAAACCCCTCTCCCTGAGTTTCCGTCTCTTTGGTAACATCTTAGCGGACGAATTAGTGGTAGCGGTTTTGGTTTTGCTGGTGCCGCTGTTCGTGCCCTTACCCGTAATGGTGCTGGGTCTATTTACCAGTGCAATTCAGGCGTTGATTTTCGCCACCCTAGCCGCTGCCTATATTGGCGAGGCTATGGAGGGACACGGCGAGCACGATTAGTCGCCAGCGTTCCCGTGGGGTTAACGCCTTTGGTATGACCCCCACCCCCTCCACAGAGACAATAGAGTTAAGCCTTCTAGGACAAGCCTAACCCTCTGTGTCAGCAACACCCTCGGCAATTTTTTGTCGTTTGACGTTTAATTTAGACTGAAAAAAGGAGTAAACAATGGATACTTTAACGGCTGCTGCCTCTGTTTTAGCTGCTGCTCTCGCGGTAGGACTCGCTGCAATCGGCCCCGGAATTGGTCAAGGTAACGCAGCTGGACAAGCTCTCGAAGGGATTGCTCGTCAACCCGAAGCAGAAGGTAAAATTCGCGGAACCTTGCTGCTGAGCTTGGCATTCATGGAAGCACTAACCATTTATGGTTTGGTGGTTGCTCTGGTGCTGCTGTTCGCTAACCCCTTCTCTTAATCGAGTTTTTGACGCTAGGGGGTTCAGAAGCTAGTTCGCTGAAGTCACTTCAAAGAACAGCGGTTCTGGCCCCCGACTCATGATAAGGAGGGTAAGGACAAACCTAAGATTATGCATTGGACAATCGTACTGGCAACTGAAGCCACTCAAGAGGGCGGATTGTTTTCATTCGACGCCACCTTGCCCCTGATGGCCGTTCAGTTCATGGTTCTCGTCGGGGTTCTCAATGCGGTGTTTTATAAACCGTTGAGTAAATCCCTTGATGACCGAGATGACTATATCCGCACCAAAAATCAGAGCGCCCAGGCCCGTCTGAAAGAGGTTCAAGACAAACAGGCGAAGTACGAGCAAGAACTCGCCTCAAGTCGTCAAAAAGCTCAAGAAATTATTAACGCGGCTCGAGCGCAAGCGAATCGAACCGCTGATGCTGAAATTGCAGAAGCACAGCGTCAAGCGAATGAGGAACGAGAACAGGCAGCTGCTGAGATTGAACAGCAAAAACAAGCTGCTTTTGCTCAGATTGATCAGCAGGTTAGTGCCCTCAGTCGACAAATCCTCGAAAAAATCCTCGGTTCTGAACTCGTCCAACGTTAACGAGCTAGTCACGAGTCACAGACTGAGCAATCAGTGGGTGTCTCGATTTTGAGATCCAATGGGGACATGCCTCCAGGGATGGATCGGCAAGGTAACATTTAAGCGATTAGGGTTTAAGAATCATGGAGACTTTTGTATGGCTGGCTGAGGCCGAAGGAGGTTTTGCGTTTAACCCAGACCTACTCGGCAGCAACCTGATCAACCTCATCATTGTCATTGGTGTACTGTACTACTTCGGTCGAGGCTTCCTGGGTAAGATTCTCAGTGAACGCCGCAACACCATTGAAACGGAAATTAGAGACGCTGAGCAGAAAGCTAGCAAGGCTGAGGCCGAGCTGAAAACTGCCCAAGCTAATCTAGAACAGGCTCAGGCCCAGGCTGAGCGTATTTTAGCTGAGGCCAAACAACGGGCTGAGGCCGTTAAAACCCAAATTCAGGACGAGACTCGCGCTGAAATTGAACGGTTGAAAGCCTCCTCGGCTCAGGAACTTCAGTCTGATGAAAGCCGTGCTATGGCACAGTTACGTCAACGTGCGGTGGAGTTGGCAGTGGAAGAGGCTCAGACGTACCTGCGCGATCGCCTCGATGCTGAGGCTCAACAGAAGATTATCGATCGCAGCATTAGCCTAATTGGAGGTCAACGATGACAGGACAAATGGCAACGGCCGAAATTGTTGAGCCTTATGCTAAAGCCTTAATGGCCATCGCCACGGAACATGACCTGGTCGATGCCATCGGCGACAATACGGCTCAAATCCTCGATACTCTTAAGAGTTCTGAGGAATTACAGCAATTTATCACCAACCCCATTATTAAACCGGCGACGAAAAAAGCCGTTTTAACGCAACTGTTTGACGGCCAGGTGCATGACTATACCTCACGGTTCCTACGCCTGCTCGTCGATCGCGGTCGCATTCTCTTCTTACAAGAGATTTGTTCTCAGTATCAGGTCTTATTGCGAGAATTGAAAAACATTGCTCTGGCTGAAGTGACCTCAGCCGTGGAACTCAGCAATGAGCAACAAGAGCAAGTGCGCGATCGCATCAAAGGGTTCACCAACGCCAGTGATGTGGAGTTAGAGATTAACGTCGATCCGACTCTCCTCGGTGGCGTGATTATCCGCGTTGGCTCCCAAGTGCTTGATGTGAGTTTGCGGGGTCAACTGCGTCGTCTAGCTCTGAGCCTCAGTTAACACTGCCGCCTTCGGCGGTGGATGCGTCTAGACGTTCGTGATCACAGTTTTATCCAAGAAGCGTTCAACAGCGAGACAAGATTATGGTAGCTATCAGACCAGACGAGATTAGCAGCATCATTCAGAAACAGATTGAAGACTATGACCAGGATGTCAAAGTCTCCAATGTGGGAACCGTACTTCAAGTTGGGGACGGAATTGCCCGGGTGTATGGCTTGGAACAAGCCATGGCTGGGGAACTCCTCGAATTTGAAGATGGAACCATTGGCATTGCTCTCAACCTTGAAGAAGACAACGTTGGGGCCGTGTTGATGGGTGAAGGTCGCGAGATCCAAGAAGGATCTTCTGTGAAGTCCACCGGTAAAATTGCCCAGGTTCCCGTCGGGGACGCCATGGTTGGTCGGGTCGTGGATGCTTTGGGTCGTCCCATTGACGGTAAAGGGGACATCAACACCAGCGAAACTCGCCTCATTGAATCCGGCGCACCGGGAATTATTGAGCGGAAATCCGTTTGCGAACCCATGCAAACCGGGATTACCTCGATTGACGCTATGATTCCCGTCGGTCGTGGTCAGCGGGAGTTGATTATTGGTGACCGTCAAACGGGTAAAACCGCGATCGCCATCGACACCATCCTCAACCAGAAGAGCGAGGATGTGATTTGTGTCTATGTGGCGGTGGGTCAAAAAGCCTCCACCGTGGCTCAAGTCATCGGCATTTTGGAAGACAACGGCGCCATGGACTACACCATCGTCGTCGCTGCCAACGCCTCTGACCCCGCCACCCTACAATACTTGGCACCTTACACCGGTGCGAGTATGGCGGAATACTTCATGTACAACGGCAAAGCGACGTTGGTCATCTATGATGACTTGTCGAAACAGGCTCAGGCCTATCGTCAAATGTCCCTGTTGCTGCGTCGTCCCCCCGGTCGTGAAGCGTATCCTGGAGATGTGTTCTATCTCCACTCTCGTCTGTTGGAACGGGCCGCGAAACTCAGCGATGAACTCGGCGGCGGTAGCATGACGGCGTTGCCGATTATTGAAACCCAAGCCGGTGACGTTTCGGCGTACATTCCCACCAACGTCATCTCCATTACCGATGGACAAATCTTCTTGTCCTCTGACCTGTTCAACTCCGGTCAGCGTCCGGCGGTGAACCCGGGTATTTCTGTATCCCGCGTGGGTTCAGCGGCGCAAACCAAAGCCATTAAGAAGGTGGCTGGGAAGATGAAACTGGAATTGGCTCAGTTCGATGAACTTGAGGCCTTCTCCCAGTTCGCCTCTGACTTGGATGCCGCCACCCGCAACCAACTTGAACGGGGTAAACGTCTGCGTCAGTTACTCAAACAGCCTCAAAGTTCTCCTCTGCCCTTGGAAGAACAGGTGGCAATTGTTTACGCTGGGGTCAATGGTCTCCTCGATGAGATTCCCGTAGAGAAGGTAACTCAGTTTACCCAGGGCCTACGGGAATATCTGCGCAGCAGCAAGCCTAAGTTTGGTGAGTTGATTCGCTCGACTAAGAAATTGGAAGAGGAATCGGAAAGTCTCCTCAAAGAGGCGATCGCAGAATATAAACAGACCTTCTTGGTGTCTGCGTAATCGCGAACTCGATTTGAGGGTGAGGCTGGCCCGGCCATCCCTTGCCCTCAATCCCTCTAGTGCCACTATTGTTCACTCGTTTCCCCTATGGCTAATCTAAAGGCGATTCGCGATCGCATTAAATCTGTTAAAAATACGCGAAAAATTACCGAAGCCATGCGTCTGGTGGCAGCAGCGCGAGTTCGTCGCGCTCAGGAACAAGTCTTGGCCACTCGTCCCTTTGCCGATGCCTTGGCTCAAGTGTTGTTTGGCCTGCAAAACCGGCTGCAATTTGAAGATGTGGAACTGCCTCTGTTGCAACAGCAAGAGGTGGAGTCCGTGGCCCTAGTGGTCGTCTCGGGCGATCGCGGTCTCTGTGGCGGCTACAATGCCAACATTATCCGTCGCGCTGAGGCCCGTGCTGCTGAACTGAAGGCGGAAGGGAAAAAAGTCACCTTCATCCTCATCGGCCGCAAAGCCATTCAATACTTCAAGCGTCGGGAGGCCCCCATCACCGCCACCTTCGCCAACCTCTCGCAAATTCCCACCGCTGAAGAAGCGGGACAAATCAACGACGAAACCCGCGCCATCTATCTCTCGGATAATGTGCAACGGGTGGAGTTGGTCTATACCAAGTTTGTCTCCCTGGTGAGTTCTAAGCCTGTGGTGCAAACCCTGCTTCCCCTCGATCCTCAAGGCTTAGCCGCCCAGGATGACGAGATTTTCCGCCTCACCAGTCGCGGTGGCAGTTTTGAGGTTCAGCGCGAACCGGCCCCCATGACGGCGGCGGAATTGCCCCGAGATATGATTTTTGAGCAAGACCCGGTGCAAATTCTCGATGCCTTGCTCCCCCTTTATATCACGAACCAGATTCTTCGGGCCCTACAAGAATCGGCGGCGAGTGAGTTAGCCGCACGGATGACGGCGATGAACAACGCCAGCGACAACGCCAATGACCTCATCTCTGACTTGACTCGCTCCTACAACAAAGCGCGTCAGGCAGCTATTACGCAAGAAATTCTTGAAGTAGTCGGCGGTGCCGAAGCGTTGGGTTAAAAGAGCAGGCAGTAGGGAAAGAAGCCAAAAGGTATAACCCACCCTACCCCTCCTCTTCCTCTGTGTCCTCTGTGCCTCTGTGGTAACCCTCTTGCCTCTTGCCTTCCTGTATTTGCTGATTCCTTAAAAGCGTCTTCTTCAGAGGGCGCTTTTTTTGTGGGTTTTTAAGCTCAATGGCCCTTGACATTCAAAATTCGTTTTGCTATACTGAAATTAACAAATAAAGCTTCACCCCTTAATCAAAGCGCACCAAATTTTTGCTTAAGGTTGGCAAGGCTTCGCGGCTCCGGTGCGGGCCGCGCAAAGCCAAACATCTAAGCAGGGCAATTTTATTTTTGATTTTCGTACATTAAATGGGTAGAAATATTCCCTAGAGCAGTAGAGGCTCTAAAGCCTTGTAGTCGGGTCAAGCCAGAAGGCCACCTCTCGGGTAAGACTCTTCAAATCCCGAGACAGTCCCTGTTTCACCCATTGAGCCATTGCATCGAGGGGAGAAAAGGATTGTCCGACCTCCCAGGGAATGTCCTGAGCAATGGGAGTGAGATGAGTGCCCTTGAGAAGTCGAAAACTGACCCAATCGGGAAACATTCCCTCTAACAGTGGACGTAGAATCAAACTTTGATCAATGGTGTCATCTTGGAACTTAATCAGAAGATTACGGCGGACTCCATAGTGGTTAGCGATGAGGTCTTGGGTTTGTTCTGGGGATGGGGTAAATTCCACCTCCGTCAGTAGAGAAAGTTGCTCAACAAAGGGAATCGAACGCCGGGCCGGGTAATTGTTGTAGGCCATCAAGACATTCCCGGCCCGTTTGACGCTAAAAAGACTGCTGATGAGGAGATGGAGTTTACAGCCGAGACTATGGCCAACCCCATAAACAGGTAATCCCCGTTTGCGAAGTTGACCGGTAGCGTAGAGGCGATCGCAGGTTTGCTCAAAACGATTCAGAGCCTCCTGGGCCATCTCTTTATGATTGAGGGTATTAATTAAAGGTGTGGCAATTACCAAATAGCCCTGACTGGCCAAATACTCCAATAAAAAACGATAGGTGTATTTGGGGGCGGTGGCCACAAAGGCCCCACCGATAAAGTGAATGATTCCCTTTGGACGATTGGGAATGAGGACTGAACTTCCCGTCACATCTTGCCAAGCCGGAACCCGTTGAGCCATAGGGCGATCGCTCATAACACACAAACTCATCCCATTCTATCGCAATCTCTCCACACAGAAAAAAGGGGGCCTTCTCAGAAGACCCCCCATGTCTAGAAAGGAGTGAGTTCGGTTGACGGTTAGCCCAGTCGTAACGGAGATATCCCTAAGACTGACGGCGTTTCATCAAGCCCAGTCCAGCAATACTCAATAGTCCCAAGACAGTCGAGGGTTCAGGAATCGGCTCACCAGGACGATTACCAGGAATTGTCAGGTGATATAAGCCTGTGTGAGACACACCATCAGCACCTTGGCCTTGATCATTAACCAACCCAGATTCCAGAGCTTGTCCCATTTGATAGAGGAAGTGCGTCTGACCCCCGTAGTCCACTCGCACAACTTCACTCATATTCAGCCCCGTGGAGTGATTGAGGTGACCCGCTAAGCCCACTGCCACATCACCATTGTTTTCAAGGCGTACATAGTTGACGTTAGGATCACTAAAGCGAGAAGCCCCATCATTCTGAAAAGCAGCCAGGGTAACAAAGCCAAGGACAACCCCTGACCACTGGGAACTATTCAAGCTGCTGATATGGTCAATTCCAGCTAACGCTGGGACTTTTTGACCAATGAAACTAGAAAAGCCAGGAACATCCCAAGCTTCAGTCAGCCATTTCTGGGCAAAGGTATTGTAGCCACCATAAGAGGTTAACCAATCTGCCTGAGTGAGACTACTCACAGAAATTGCCTCACCATTTAAGGTTCCCGAGAGGGTTGTAGCTGAGCGAAAGTTAGCCGCACCGGAGTGGCGATCGGTTCCAGACAGTTCGATGTGGCCACCCGGGTTGTTGATATCCCCTTGTAGTAGGACAGCTAAATCAGGATTATCTGTGCGAACCGTGGAGGAACCCACCTGTTCATAGAAAAGTGCCTGTCCAGTCAGAGAGATATTCGTTAGACTCCCCGCCATCGCTGGGGAGCCGGCCAGAACCGTTATCCCAATAAAAGAGCTACCGATTAGGGTTTTATGAAGTAATCCAGACATGAGTGTAACGTCCTTTGGGTAAATTCAGAGTAGTATTGCTTGTATATCGGGTAGATACCGACAGGATACGTTCCCGTTGCCCTGACCAGCCAGGTGGGGAGTGATAGGTGTCACTCATGCCCAGGAACGACTGTCTAACCGCTTCGTTTCAACCTATCCTTATCTTACGCGGCTCTGGCTAGCCGTAGGTAAAGTTAATGTTGAGTTTTGCCCCAGTTTTATAAAGTTTTTGCGAAGTTGAATATGGCGGTCAACCCTTGATGAGACCTAGATGTTAGGCTATTTATATGAAATTACGGATTGAATTTTAGCCAACGAGAAATTGCTGCTTTAGTTTAAGTATTAATGCGCAAGGATAAGACTTAATTGCCGGAATATTATGTTTTATAGCTGAGTGACGGAAGGTTTCAGTCAGGAAGTCGCTCAGGATTTTCGTAAAAACACAGAAATTCGCTCAACCGCTGTTGTCAGCACTTGGGGCGATCGCACCAAAGCAAAGCGAACATAGCCCTCGCCACTCTCCCCAAAACCCACTCCTGGAGAGGCCGCCACCCCCGTCTCTTGCACTAAGGCTTCACAAAAGCCGATGGAGTTCCCCCGCCAGGGTTCAGGGAGTTGGGCCCAGACATACATGGTTGCTTTCGGAGTCGGGACAGCCCAGCCAATCCCCTGCATCGCCGCGATAAACACATCTCGACGCTCTCGGAAACAGTCAACAGTCCCTTGAACCGCTGTCTCGTCACTCTTGAGGGCGGCGATCGCCCCCCGGAAAATCCCTTGATACTGATTAAAGTCCACCGCCGCCTTCACCTGGCGCAAGGCTAAAATCAACTCGGAGTTCCCGATGGCATAGCCTACCCGAAATCCTCCCATATTGTAAGATTTCGAGAGGGTAAAAAACTCAATACTGCGCCGTTTCTCAACATCGGCTTGCAGAATCGAGGGAGGACGCTCACCGTTAAAGACTAAATCCCCGTAGGGGAAATCATGAACGAGAGCCATATTATATTTATCGCAAAAGGTCAAGGCTTCTTTAAAAAACGTAATAGAAGCCGTCGCCGTGGTGGGATTATGGGGATAATTCAACACCATCATGCGGGCGCGATCGCACACCTGGGGGGGAACCTCGTCAAAATCAGGCAAAAATCCTCGTTCAGCTCGCAAGGGGAGCCGATGAATCTCGCCTCCCGCTAACGCCACCCCACCATAATGAGAGGGATAACCTGGGTCGAGAAGCAACGCATAATCCCCAGGATTCAACAAAGCCAGAGGGAGATGAGCCGTTCCCTCCTGAGACCCCACCAGGGGTAAGACCTCCGTTTCCGGGTTAACCTCAATCTGATAACGTCGTTGATACCAGTCCGCCGCCGCCTCACGGAAGGCCTGAGTTCCGTGGAAAAGGAGATATTGATGAGTTTTACGATCCCAGAGCGATCGCTCAATCTCCCGCAAAATAAAATCCGCCGTCGGTAAATCCGACGAACCCAAAGATAAATCAATAATCTCTCGTCCAGCCTGGCGGGCCGCCGCCTTGGCCCGATCCATATCCGCAAAAACATTAGAACGGAGCGAGCTTAGGCGTTGAGCGAAGTGAACCATAACAAAGGCTGAAACGAGACAGAGCGAGTAGTGGTGAGAAGCTTAAGCGGCTAAAAGAGACTCTAATAGCTCTTGAAGTTGCGATCGCGTAATCGCCCCTTCCTTAGACTCAATCAGCTCACCTTGGCGATAGAAGCGTAACGCCGGGACTCCTTCGACCTTGCAGCGTTTGACAGACTCCGGATTCGCATCCACCTCCAACTTAACAATCTTGAGGCGATCGCTATAGGTCTGCGCGGCCCAGTCAATCGAAGGGGAAACCAAGCGACAGGGGCCACACCAAGCGGCCCAAAAATAAGCTAAGACCGGTTGGTTTGCCTCCAACACGTCCGCCTGGAACTGAGAATCATTAATCGTAACCGGTTGACTCATGGTTTTGTCGTTAACATCCCTGAGGGGAGACAGGACTAAACAAAATCCCCGTCATCCAGTTTAAAACGAGATGAGCCGCAAGCAAACAGCGATCGCCCAATCTTCAATGGAGCGATCGCCGAGGGACACAACTGGCAAACCTCAGTCCTAGAGATTATCCAGTTCAGCCCGGAGTTTCTCCAGCTCATCATCCACCTCTGCATCAGCAGCGGGAGCTTGGCCCTGGGGAAGGGCCCCAGCCGGCTTCGAGCCACCGGATAGTTGAGCCTTCATGGCCGCCAACTCATCATCCACATCACTTCCCGACTCCAACTGAGCAAACTGGCTTTCCAAATCCGCTCCCAGGAGTTCCTCAGACGCTTGAGACGTAGCTTCCGCTTCCAGGACTTTCTCTTCCATGCGCTCAAACGCACCCATCGCCCCACTACTATTGAGAGAACCGAGGCTATTTTGCAATTGCTCTTGGGCCTTGGCCGACTGCATCCGAGCCTTGAGCATATTTTTCTTCGTTTTCGCCTCAGAAATCTTGCTCTCCAGCTGCATCAGGCTGCGTTTGAGAGTCTCCACCTGGCCTGACTGGCCATCATACTGAGCCTTGAGCGTCGCCGCCGTTTCAGCATGGGACTTCTTCCGTTGCAGAGCTTCCCGCGCCAGACTCTCATCCCCTTTTTGCAACGCTAATTGAGCGCGACTTTGCCATTGATTGGCATTAGTCTGAGCCTGATTGTACTGCTGTTGAGTTCGCTTTTGTTGGGCGATCGCCTTCGCAACAGCTTGGCGCAACTGCACCAAGTCTTCCTGCATATCAATAATCGCCTGTTCTAAAATCTTTTCTGGATCTTCAGCCTTACTGACCATGTCATTGACATTGGCGCGAACGACGCGGCTGATGCGATCGAATAATCCCATAACGTCTTTATTCCTTCTGACAGTTGGTTAACACGTGGAAAACGGATTTCTACTTCAAGTGTAGCGATCCTTAACTGAGATTGGGGAGTTGGGCGCGGTCACGAAAACAGCTCAGTCCACTGCCCCCATCCTACCCTGAATTCCTCCTACGGAGCTTGATATACCTGGGCTGATATCCCCTCCTCTTGCAAACGGTTTACCAGAGACTCAGCACCTGGGGTATCATCAAAAGCTCCCACCTGAACCTTCACCCCACTGGGGAACTCCCGTAAATAGGCATCCGGAACCACGTCACGCACCCGATTTAAGGTTGAGACCTGATTGTTATAGTTCACCACCACAA
This sequence comes from Phormidium yuhuli AB48, assembly GCF_023983615.1. Lineage (GTDB taxonomy): Bacteria > Cyanobacteriota > Cyanobacteriia > Cyanobacteriales > Geitlerinemataceae > Sodalinema > Sodalinema yuhuli. The sequence continues at coordinate 2,013,744 of NZ_CP098611.1, forward strand.
AGACAAAACCGCCAAAATTTCCATCTCGGTCAATCGTTGGCGCAGGGCCGGACACCTCTTCAGTTTCTTCCTCTTGAGAGGCCGGTGGTGTTTCGGGGGGGGACGCCTCAGCCGAGCCTGGCGTTAGGAGCGCCGAAATATTATCCAGGGTATTTTCCGCCGCCTCTGTCGATTCCGCTGGCGCAGGAGCAGGTGCTTCCGGCTGACTGGGGGCCTCAGCAATGTCTGGCGGCGTCACTAAAGATGATCTCATCTCAGGATCTAAACTACTCAGAGTACTCAAATCTAACTGAATAAACTCTTCCGCCGCCAAATCAGGAGAGGTGGGTAAGCGGGCCGGACGAGACTCAGCCGTTGCGGAGGTTGTCCCCTCCTCCCCATCCTCCTCCGTTGCTGTGTCCTCAGCAAAGAAGCGCTCCAACCCCAACTGTGACAAACTCTCAGGATTCACCAGGACATACCCTAACGTAGCCGTAGCTGCCAAGAACAACAACACCGACCCCACCCCCAAAGCCGTAAACCTGCGTTCCTTGTCCTCCTCCGCCTCAGACGACTCCACCGTCGCCTCAGTCACCCCAAGGCTCAAACCGGGCTCAGCGTTGTCCGGGGTCTCAGTCTCCTGACGCAACCGTTGCGCCGACTCCAAATAGGTCTCAGGAACCACCGCCGACTCAGCCGGATCTCCAACCCCTTCAGGCTCGGCTGTCATGGAAGACTCAGAGGGAACCTGAACCCCGCGCACATCCCCATTAGAAGCCAGCTCAGGGGAGACATCCCAGGGAGAGGTCTCCTCCGAAGTCATCTCAGGAGACTCCAGCCGTCCCTCAACCACGACTGGGGACGATGGTGGTGGTGGGGGAGGTGGGCCCATGCGCTTGCGATGGTGTCGATAGCGCTCCAGTTCAGCATCAAGTGGAACATCCAAACTGGCCAACGCCACTTGTAACGAGGGATGAAGCACAGAGGGAGTTCGGGTAGGAGAGGGTGTAGTGGAAGACACTTAACTTAAGTTGCCGGTTCACAAAATGGACACCCCATCGGGGCTGTTACAAGATTAACGCGACTTGACTAGGAATGGGGGAGCAAGTTGTAGACCTCCTCAGTTTGACGTCAACGTCAGAGTTGTCTGTTTCAGTCTATGGGGTTGATTGCCTGACCCTCATCGAAATTTTACAACGTTTTCACACAACCTTCACAAAGGTGAGCCACCCTGGGACTGTGGGGGCACATTAATTCAGCGTCTTGACCCTGCCAACTCTTAAACTACATTCCCGACGAACCCAACTTAAGGGGGCGATCGGATTTAGCCCCAGCCCCATTCATCATGAGTTTTGAATCCCTCGATCAGATTTTACGATCTATCTCTCCTCTAGTTGCCGCTCCTGAACAAGACCCATTCGAGCAACTCCTTATCCTTTGGCCGGATCTCGTTGGCCCCAAAGCCGCTCGCTTCAGTCGTCCGACTCGTTTGTTCCAAGGCATTCTACAGGTGGCTACTGCTAATGCTGTCTGGGCCCAACAGTTGACCTTTCAAAGACGCCAATTACTCAATCGCCTCAATTCCCAGTTAGACGAACCCCTACAGGACATCCGACTTTCACCCCGGTTATGGCATCAAGACTCTCAAATTCCTGAAACTTCACCCGAGTACCAACTCTCAGACCATCCCAGTATTTGGCGTCCCCTAGCCAAGCCGTCTTTAGCTCCCCACTCGACCGAAACAGCTCCCCCGTCCATGACCCCTCAACTGGCATTTGAAGCGTTGTTACAAAAACTCGCCGCTCGCACTCATGAGTCGCCCATCTGTCCAGTTTGCCACTGTCCAACTCCCATCGGTGAACTAAACCGCTGGTCTGTTTGTGCCGTTTGTGCCGTGTCCTCCTTAGAAATACGGAGGCCATCCTAGGGTCTTTTTCTGTATTTGACAATCTTTCTCTAATCGATCCCTGCTAGGTGATAAGGGGTTCATTGGTCTGTAGTGATAACTACAACAGGCAGTTCATTTTTCTTAACAGATTTTACCATTAGTTTACACAAAAGACCATCAACACTAAATTTTATATTTTCTTTGGGATCTAAAAAAGGAAGAGATTGTAGAATTAAAGAAGATAAATAAAAACGCTCGTTTTAAATCTAATTCAATGAATATCAATACTTGCTCCGTTTCAACCTGTCGCTCGTGCCGATACTATACTCCCGAAGGTCGTCGAGGTGGACAATGCCAGCAACTCAGCGCACCGGTGTGTGGGAGTTGGAAATCCTGCTCCTTAGCCTTTCCACCCTTTGCTCCTTCTTGGGAACATTTAGAAAAACTCATTTCTCTCGACAGCCCCGAGCCAGTTGCCCATCAAAAATTGCCGAAGCAATCTGTGCCTGCTCAAGCTGCACGTGTTCCTGCATAACAACTTCAGCCGTTTGAACTGACGTAGCTGTCAAAGATTGCCGGAGGGCACTCTGAACCGGGAGGGAATCCCCCACCTGTTCCCGATTGCTTTCCCCTCCTGGGGGAGACCTGTTGCCTTATTTTTCCCTGTTTTTTGTCCTATTGAGACCAATTTTCGCAAGATGAATCCCTCAAAAAAACCCCACCTAGGGGAGGCGGGGGGACGATGTGTCTCAAGAGTTCAAAGAACGAACCTGACCGACCTCTAAGGAAGCCAGGGGTACTGCCGAAAATCAGGGGCCCGCTTTTCTAAAAAGGCTTGTTTTCCCTCGACACCTTCTTCAGTCATATAATACAAAAGCGTAGCATTTCCCGCCAATTCTTGTAACCCGGCTTGGCCGTCACAATCGGCATTGAACGCCGCTTTCAGACAACGGATAGCAATGGGGCTTTTTTGCAGGATTTCCTCGGCCCAACGGACTCCCTCAGCCTCCAACTCCTCCACCGGAACAACGGTATTCACCAATCCCATGTCTAGGGCCTGTTGTGCATCATATTGGCGACAGAGGAACCAAATTTCCCGGGCTTTCTTCTGCCCCACACTGCGGGAGAGATAGCTGGCCCCAAAACCACCATCAAAACTGCCCACTTTCGGTCCCGTTTGCCCAAAAATAGCATTGTCCGCCGCGATGGTGAGGTCGCACACCACATGGAGCACATGGCCCCCACCAATGGCATAGCCGGCTACGAGAGCAATCACGACTTTAGGCATGGAGCGAATCAGCCGCTGCAAATCCAAGACATTGAGGCGAGGAACCCCCGCTTCGTCCAGATAGCCGGCTTTTCCTCGAACACTTTGATCGCCACCGGAACAAAAGGCATATTTGCCATCAGTATGGGGACCCGCTCCCGTGAGTAACACCACCCCAATACGGGTATCTTCCCGAGCATCCGCAAAGGCATCATAGAGTTCAACAACGGTTTGCGGACGAAAGGCGTTGCGTTTGTGGGGACGGTTGATGGTGATTTTGGCAATCCCATCCCCTTTGTGGTAGAGAATATCCTCGTAGGTTTTTGCCGTTTGCCAGGTGATATCCATAAAATTGTTGTCAGGTCAATCTGAGTGCTTGCCTGTTTAATCATTCCACATCAGGGGGAGGGCTGATGCTGGTGGTTGAGTCCACAACTCGGTCAGCGGCTAACAAGATACTCATTGCTTCAATGAGGCGATCGCTCTCCCGAACCGCTCGTTCCGTTTCACTACCAAAGGTCTCACTGGCGGCTTCCATCGCAGCAATCAGTCCCTGACGGTCTTTGGCTTGCACCTGATCCGCCAAAGTCTGGAAGGTTTGGGCCAAACGGGCGATCGCCCCACGACGCTCTTCATTAGCCAGCATAATATCAGCATAGAGTTCCGCATCCTGACCAAACAGACGGCTCACCATATCAATTCCCAGGCGATAGATGGGACTGGATAACTCTAAACTGCGGCCCACCTCAATGCCATCCTCAGCCAGAAACACCCCCAGTCCAAAGGTGGCGAAGTGACGAATCGCCTGAACCGTCACCATCATCTGGTCATGTTCATCGGGGAGAGATTCCACCAAATCCCCCCCATCCCGGGCCATTAAATCAATCAACCATTGCCAAGCGGGGCGATCGCGGCCGGGACAAATCACCACCTTCTGAGACAAAAACGACTCCACCCCCGGACCGAACATGGGATGCAACCCCACCACGGGGCCAGGATGCACCGCTAACATCGTCTCCACCATGGGGCCTTTAAGACTGGTAATATCCGCTAACGTTGCCGTAGCGGGGAGATAGTCGGCCGTCTGGCGAATAATCTCTAAGGTTCGGTCAATGGGGACACAGACTAAGGCCAAGTCAATTCCCTGTAATAAGTCTCGGGCCTGGGGCCAATCCTGTCGGCCTAAGAGACGCACCTCATGGCCCGCCGCCTCCAACCGTTGGCGGAAAAACTGAGCCATCATCCCCCGGCCCCCAATGAGGGTAATACAGCGTTGGGGTTCTTGGGGGAGTCGTAGGGGATGGGTGGCTAGGGCCGCCGTGCAACTGGTGACGAGACTATTCCAGACAAACGGAGGAACCCCAGCCTTGTGGAGTTCCTGTTCAATCTGGAGGGATGAGGTGGAGGGCGATCGCCCCTGCGATCGCCGAATCCGTTGACTCAGCAGCTGAATCAGTTGTCTATCAAGGGACTCAAGGGACGCATCAGTCATAGGAGAGCAACTTAGCTGGGGTCAGTGTTCTTGCCGATTAGACTGTCCAGGATACCGGAGACGAAGGACAGAACCAAAGACCCAATTAGTGCTGACAACAAGTTAGACACGGCAAAACCACTGGTGAGGGCCGCAACTAATTGAATACTCAGGGCATTAATCACCAGTAGGAACAAACCCAGGGTAATGATTGTAATGGGTAGGGTCAGCAGAATCAGCAGCGGACGCACCACGGCGTTGACTAACCCCAAAATAATGGCAGCAATGAGAGCCGCGTTGAAGCCGTCTAACTGAATGCCGGGAACAACATAGGCGGTGATGACGAGGGCGAGTGCCGTCATCAACCAGGTGACAAGAAATTGTGGCATTGGCTTTAAACTCTTTTTATAACGGTCAGGAAAGCTTTCCCTATTGTACCGGTCATCTGGGGGAGATGCGGCCAAGCCGTTTGAGGCAGTGTTGTTGTGGGTAGGCTTCGGTGTAGAGTTAAGGGTGTCCTCAGATCTCCCTATGGCTATGTTGATGGCGATCGCCCAAATTGGTTTAGCCCTTCTACTCTCCCTCAATCTCGGCTTGGGACATCCCCTCGCTCAAGCGGTTCTCTACGAGCCAGAACTCTCCTATAGTGAGGCGACGTTGGTGAATGAGGATTTCTCGGGGCAAAAACTGGCTAAGGCGGAGTTTGCGGGTTGTACGTTGCGATCGGTGGATTTCACTGATGCTGATTTACGGGGAACCACCTTTAGCGTCTCCTGGATGACGGATGTGAGTTTCCGAGGAGCGGATTTGAGTAATTCGATGTTGGATCAGGTGACGTTCAAGAGCGTCGATTTGCGGGATGCGGTGTTAACCGACGTGATTTTCCTGCGGTCTAAGTTTGAGGAGGTTCAGATTGCTGGGGCTGATTTCAGTGAGGCGATTCTTGATGGGGCCCAGGTGAATAAACTCTGTGAAGTGGCGGAGGGGGTGAATCCGATAACTGGGGTGGCGACTCGGGATTCGTTGTATTGTCGGTGAAGAGGACCCACCCCGCCCTTCGGGCACCCCTCCCTGGAGGGGAGGACCCACCCCGCCCTTCGGGCACCCCTCCCTGGAGGGAGGACCCACCCCGCCCTTCGGGCACCCCTCCCTGGAGGGGAGAGATGTAGGGTAGGGTGTGTTCGGGCATCTAGGAAGGTTTGGACTTTGGCGACTCGGTTAAAACTTGCCCGAACGCACCGGTTTGGTGAATTGGCTGATATTTTAACTATTAATTGAATCATGGGTAACGAGACACAAACAGTCGGAATTATTGGCGGCGGACAGTTGGCCTGGATGATGGCTCGGGAAGCCAAACGCCTAACCCTTAAGACGATTATTCAAACCCCCAGTTCAGATGACCCGGCGGTGGGACTTGCCGATGAAGTGGTGTTGGCAAAGGTGGCAGATGTAACGGCTACCCAAGCTTTGGCAAAACGCTGTGATGTGATTACGTTTGAAAATGAATTTGTTGATTTAGATGAGCTGGAGAAAATCAACAATTCTCAAGGTTTATTTCGTCCTCGACTCTCGGCGTTAAAACCTCTTTTAGATAAGTATGAACAACGCCGTTATCTGGACAATTTGGGGTTGCCCGTTCCTCATTTTTTTGAATTAACTCCAGAAAATCAATCTTCTGTAAAAATGACCTTTCCTTGTGTCATGAAAGCCCGGCGACATGGCTATGACGGTCAAGGAACGGTGATTTTAAAGGATAAATCAGCATTGGCGGACAGTTGGCAGCGTTGGGGATATCCCTCAGTTTTGATTGAAGAGTTTATCCCCTTTGAACGCGAGTTGGCGGTCATTGTTGCTCGGAATCGTGATGGGGAAATTGCCATGTATCCCATTGTGGAAACCCAACAGGAGAATCAAGTTTGTCGGCGAGTAATTGCCCCAGCGGCGGTGTCGGATAGCGTTGTGGAAGACTGTCAGGCGATCGCGCGATCGCTCCTGACCCATCTGGATGTCGTGGGACTTTTTGGCATTGAACTGTTTTTAACTCAAGATGAGCGAGTCTTGGTCAATGAAATTGCCCCACGCACCCATAATTCTGGGCATTTTTCCCTAGATGCCTGCGAAACCTCCCAATTTGCCCAAATTTTGCGGGCGGTTTGTGATTTACCCCTCGGTTCGACGGCGATGATGTCTCCGGCGGCGGTGATGGTGAATTTATTGGGATTTGAGACAGCAGAATCGGACTATCAGGAGACCCGCGATCGCCTTTCTGAGTTTCCCCAGGCCTATATCTATTGGTATGGCAAAACGCAATCTCGTCCTGGACGCAAGTTAGGCCATGTCACGGTGTTATTAGACGATGTGGGCGAGGCGAAAGCGGTAGCCGAGGCCATTGAAGCAATTTGGCACGGTCGGGGTTAGGCTAAAACAAAATATCTAACGAACCCGGTGAGACATTCTGAATCCGTTGCTGCAAATCTCGGGCCGTAATATCGAGAACCACTCCCAAAATCGGCCCCTGTTCGCCAATGCGAATAATCGTATCCACCTCATTGGATCGATTGGCCCCATCGAAACTCAACAAATTCGACAAATCAATCCCATCATCGAGAACAATATTAAAACTATCCACGAGAATGCGATCGCTCCAGGGGTCAAAATCAATCACCACATCACTCTGGAATAAATCCCCCGTCACATCGCGACTGCGGAAGACAAAGGTATTGCGTCCCCCATTCCCGCGCATATCATTGGCCCCTGGGCCACCAATCAACCAATCATCCCCATCACCCCCATTGAGGACATTATTCCCTCCTCCCCCAACCAGGGTATTGCGGCCACTAATCCCATTCAGGGTGTCATCCCCTAAATCTCCACTCAGGAAATCATCCCCGGCATTGCCAAATAAGACATCATTTCCCTGGCCACCGAAAATCGTATCATTGCCAATTCCAGCGGAAATCGTGTCATCCCCTAAATTGCCAAACAGGAGATTATTGCCCCCATTACCAATGAGGACATCATTATCCCGTCCCCCCGCCAACGTGTCATTCCCAGCCCCGCCAATCAGGGTATCATTGCCCGCATTGCCGAAGAAAATGCGACCCACATTATCGTTAATCGCTAAGTCATTGCCCCCTCCCATGGCGATCGCATCAATCCCCGGAGAGGACGCAAACAGTTGCCGTTGGTCCGCCGGAAGTGTATTAAAATCAACGACGGCATCCCCCTCAGGGGCAATGCCAAAGTTAAAATCAGAACCCAGTTGAATATCAATGAGTGCCATGATACTGCTGCTAAAACCTCTTAAAGTTACATCTGTGACTGTAGCTGTCTAAGTCTCGCTGCATTCTAGGCAGAATTAGCAATTTTTAACGGGGACTCCCCCCAGTTCCCCAACCGTCATAAGATATTCAGGTCGTTTTCAGGAGGTGTTTGTCTTGTCTCCGGTTCGAGTTCGCCAACATGTTAATCCCCTCAGTCGTAAATACCAGCAACCGGTGTCCCTTCCGGATTGGACAACCATCTACGACAACCCCCAACAGCCACTCCATTTAGATATCGGCTGCGCGCGGGGTCGTTTTCTCTATGAACTGGCCCCGCAACAGCCGGATTGGAATTTCCTGGGTTTAGAGATTCGTCAGCCGTTGGTGGAGGAAGCCAACCAATGGCGCGATCGCGATAACCTCGGCAATCTTCACTATTTATATGGCAATATCAATGTGATGAGTGAGGCCCTATTCCAATCTCTGCCCCAGGGCTGTCTCAAACGGATTTCGATTCAATTTCCCGACCCCTGGTTCAAGAAACGCCACCATAAGCGTCGGGTGGTTCAACCGGAGTTAGTGGAGGATTTGGCCCGCTTCCTGGCCCCCGATGGCGAGATTTTCCTGCAATCCGATGTGGAGGAGGTGGCCCGGGAAATGTGCGATCGCCTCTCAGAACATCCCGCCTTCACCGCCACCAAGGAAGACTGGCTAGCAGACAACCCCCTCCCCGTCCCCACGGAACGGGAAATTGCGACCTACAACAAAGGAGAACCCGTCTATCGCCGTCTCTTCCGCCGTTCAGCCTAACCCGAGGATGTCCCCCTCGCCATCGATGACTTCCCCCAATACCCAGGCCCGTTGCTGTTGCGTATTCAGACTACCCAACGTCGCCTCTACATCCCTGGGGGAAACAATCACCACAAATCCCACCCCCATATTAAAGGTGTCAAACATGGCCTCGGAGGGGACCGTCCCCGCCTCAGCCAGCCATTGGAAGACTGGAGGAATCTCCCAGCTCGCCTTGTCAATGCGGACAGACTGTTTCTCTCCCAGACAACGGGGCAGATTTTCGGGAAGTCCGCCGCCGGTGATGTGGGCCATCCCGTGAATCTCTAAGTCCTGACGACGGAGTTCTAAGATGGGTTGGATATAGAGTCGGGTGGGAGTCAGAAATACCTCTCCCAAGGATTGTCCCTGAAATATCTCAGGACAGTCACTCCAGGAATAGCCCCCATCGGCGATGATTTTCCGCACCAAACTATAGCCGTTACTGTGAACTCCGGAACTGGGAAGGGCGATCGCCACATCCCCCACCTTCACCTGGGACCCATCCAGAAGTTGCTCTTTCTCAACAATTCCCACGCAAAATCCGGCGATATCATATTCCCCATCGGGGTAAAATCCCGGCATTTCGGCGGTTTCTCCCCCCAATAAGGCACATCCGGCGTCCCGACAGCCGATCGCCACCCCACTGACGACCTGGGCCAGTTGTTCACTGTCGAGTTTTCCGGTGGCGAGGTAATCCAGGAAATACAGGGGTTCGGCCCCACTGGTGAGGACATCATTGGCACACATGGCCACCAGGTCAATTCCCACCGTGTCATGGCGGTTTAGCTGTTGGGCCAGCTTCAATTTCGTCCCAACACCATCGGTTCCCGAGACTAACACTGGCTTGTTGTAGCCTTGAGGAATCTCAAAATAGCCACCAAATCCCCCCAGTCCTCCCAACACCCCAGGACGATAGGTGTCTTTAACTAGGGATTCAATGCGGTTGACGAAGGCGCGACCCGCTTCGATATTGACTCCAGCGTCCCGATAGTCCATGAGGCAAATTCTTTAAATGAGGTGATGGTGGGGGGCGATCGCATGACCGCAACGGCAAGCTATTTTAGCTCAAGCTTGCCCGTTTCCAGAAATCTTCCTTGGTTACATACCACACTTCGTTCACTTTTTATGTGTTTTTTCTGTAAAGATTTATTGAGCCCACAAAAACGCTAGACCCCTTATGGAGAAAGCATCACAGCAGAAAATCCCCGAAAAACGGATTGTAAAGCTTTGATAAAGTTACACCGTTTTTCAGGGGACTACCGATCCCCGATTCAAAACCTTCGTGTTATTCTGTTGCAGTTCCACTTACAACCTAAACACGAAACGAGTATGAGTTAGGGGTCAAGGGGGGAATATCCCATACTTGACTGCGGCTACCCGCCCTGGAGTTAGGCAGACTCCAACGGAGGGATGCGATCGCACTCACCTCATACTCCCAAACACACAACGTTGTGTGCTGTACTCACTCAGGAGAAGTCCTTATTTATGAGTTATCAACTTTGGAGACGTCTCACGGTCGCCCTAGCGATTGTTGGAGTTAGCGGTTCGGCTAACCTGGCCAACGCAGAACAGAGCGACGCAGCGGATCACCTATCCCCTGCCACACAAGCAACGGCTTTGGATCTGGCACAAGGGATGACCGAATCAGCTGAGACCGTGATGCTCTCTCCAACGGCTGAGGAGAGACAGGTTGCGAATCGAGGAGTTACCGAGAATACTGACGCGGTTTCAGAAGAACTTGCATTCGTTCCAAGTCAGATTCTAGATAACTCTAGTGTACTAGAAGCCTTAGCTCCCTCGCAACCAGAAGTTTTCGGAACCTTGGTCTCTGCAACCTATCAGGCCTATCGTCAGCCTGCGGCAACAGAGAAACCCGAGCCAGCGGCAAAATCGGACGGGGTGCTTCATGAAGAACAGGGGATTGCCTCCTGGTATGGACCTGGGTTTGAAGGAAACCAAACGGCAAACGGCGAAATTTTCAACAGTCAAGACCTCACCGCCGCTCACTTAGAGCTTCCCTTTGGCACTCGGGTGCGGGTAACCAACCTCAATAACGGTCGCTCCCTCGTGGTGCGGATCAATGATCGCGGCCCCTACATTGGCAACCGGATTATTGACCTCTCCGCTGGTGCAGCCCGAGAACTGGGCATGATTTACAGCGGAACGGCTCCCGTCGTAGTAGAAGTGTTAGCCAACTAACCCTTGACAGTTGGGCCCGAATCGTTAACAGTAAGTAGCTTGCATGGGTGCATCCAACGGAGCTGATCCGCTTCCTAACCCGCGCTGACTGTTACCTCTGAAGGGGTCATGAGACAACTGACAACCATTGCCGAACTACGGGACTATCGACAACGCCTGTCCCCCACGGAAAGCCTGGGCTTGGTCCCCACCCTAGGCAATCTCCATGCCGGGCATTTAAGTCTGATTCGGCGAGGGCGATCGCACAACGATCAGCTCATGGTCAGTATTTTTCTCAATCCCCTGCAATTCGGGCCCAACGAAGACTTAGCTCGCTATCCCCGAACCCTGGATGCTGATTTAGACCATTGCCGAGAGGCGGGAGTGGATGCCGTCTTTTGCCCTCAGCCAGAGGAACTGGGCATCTCATCTCCAGACTCATCCTCCGTCCTCACCCAAGTTTGCCCCCCCGAATCTCTCACCTCAGTCCTCTGTGGGCGATCGCGTCCTGGACATTTTCAGGGGGTGGCCACCATCGTCAGCAAACTGTTTAACCTCATCCAACCCCAACGAGCCTATTTTGGCGAAAAAGATGCCCAGCAACTGCTGATTATCCGCCGTCTCGTCGCTGACCTTAATTTTCCCATTGAGATTATTGCCTGTCCCGTGGTGCGAGAGACCTCTGGACTGGCCTATAGTTCTCGTAACCAGTATCTGAGCGATCGCCAACGAGAACACGCCAGCGTCCTCTATCGGGGATTAGCGGCGGCCCGCTCAGAGTTCCATCGCGGCCAACGAGATGCCGAGGCCCTATTAAAGATTGTCCAAGCCGAGTTAGCCCAGGTTCCCCAGGTGCAACCGGAGTATGTAGAATTAGTAGATCCCCAGTCTCTGGCTCCTCTGACAACGATTGAAGACCAAGGACGACTGGCGATCGCCGCCCATCTCGGTTCCACTCGCCTCATTGACACTATGGTATTAACGGTTCGTCAGCCCATTATCGCCATCGATGGCCCAGCGGGGGCTGGAAAATCTACAGTGACCCGACAAGTTGCCGATAAACTGGGCCTACTCTACCTCGACACCGGGGCCATGTACCGAGCCGTAACCTGGTATGTCCTCGAATGTGGTATCCCGGTACAAGATGAAACTCATATTGCCCAATTCCTAAAAACCTGCCAAATTCGCCTAGAACCCCAGGGGGACAGTCCCCAATGTCGGGTTTGGGTGAATCAGCATGAGGTCACCCAAGCCATCCGCAGCCCCGACGTCACCGCCCAAGTCTCCACCGTGGCCGCCTTCCCCGCTGTTCGGGAATTTTTGGTGCGACAACAACAGGAGTATGGGGCCGCTGGGGGATTAGTTGCAGAAGGGCGAGATATGGGAACTCAGGTCTTCCCTGATGCCGAGGTCAAGATTTTTCTCACCGCGTCCGTCCAGGAACGGGCCCGACGCCGTCAGTTGGACTTGGAAAAACAGGGCTATGAAGTCAGTCTCAGCCAACTTGAAGCGGAAATCGCCCAGCGAGACCAACAAGATAGCACGCGGCCCATCTCTCCCCTACAAAAAGCTGAGGATGCGATCGAAATCCAAACCGATGATTTAACCGTGGAGGATGTGGTCAGCCAAATTTTGAGCCATGTTCCCAGTGACTAATCCCGGAATAGGGGCAACTCATCCTCATGTAAGAGATGTTCCGCCGCTTTAACGAGATCCTCGCGGATATCTCGCAAGTCCTCCCGGTTATCTAGATAGGCATGAAGGGCATCGAGAGGGTCAATGGCCCGTCCACTGAGGGAGGGAATACGAGGGCGGCTCAGTTGGCTGATTAACTCGGGTTGGATTGTGGCACTGTGGGCGGGTTTGAGGGCCTTGCGAAGTTCTGAGGTATTGATGCGATCGAGTTGGTCGGCCCGGAGTTTGTAGCGGAGTCGGACAACGCGATCGCCCAAGTCTTTTTTGCCGAGGGTCTTCAGTAACATCTCTTGCGGGTCTTCGGCTTGGGAAACATCAACGGAAACCGTCAGGAATGGACGAACCGGGAGGGGACAGAACTCCCAGTGACAAGATCCGACCTCAACCTCCGCTAAAACATAGCCTTTGTCTTCCTTCTCCTCACTGAAGTCAACCCGTTCAATACTTCCCGGATAGACCACAGGGGGGTCATTACTGGGGTTGAGATTTTGATGTTTGTGGACATGGCCCAAGGCGACATAGTCAAACTCCTGACGCACCAATAGGGAGAGGGGAATGGTGAAGCCTTTACTCACCGCTAAGAGTCGTTCCGCCCCGAATTTGGCTTTATCACTCATGAGATGACCCAGAAGAATGGTGGGACAGTTGCGATCGCGTTTGCGGATTTCTCCTTCTAGGGCAATGCGTAGGCGTTCGGCCAGGAGTTGGTTGATTTCGGCAATGGAGAGGCCTTGGCTTTCGGGACGGGTTAAGAGGGTGGAACTGGTGAGCCAGGGGAGGGTGATGACTTGGATTGGGCCATGGCGGGTGGGGATGGAATGGAGGTCTAGGCGATCGCCGACAATGAAGTTGGGAACGGCTAGGGTGCGGTAAATTCCTAAACTGGCACTTCCATCAGCTAGGGAATAGCGATCGTGATTGCCCACGAGCAGTACCGTGGGGATGTTCGCCTCAGCCAGCCGGTGAAATTCTACGGCGAAGGCTTCTGCGATATAGGGCGGGGGGGTGGCGTCGGGAAAGGCATCCCCCCCAAATAGAACCAAGTCAACGGGTTCATCGAGGGCGCGATCGATACAGCGTCTGAGAGTGCCGATAAAGTCTAGAAACCTTGTATTGAGACCGGTCTCGGGGTCAACTTTGCCGTGAGAGAAACCACTCCCAAGGTGAATATCAGACAGATGTAGAACTTTAACCATAATCACATGAGGCCAATTACAACGGGGGGGACTCAGGTATCAGACGAAGCATCCCAGAGGGGCCGGCCCGTTTAATATCCACCCGACAGCGGGGTGGGGACTCCTGAAAATCACAGGTATAGGCGGCCAGAAGCCGCTTGGGTTGTTGGCGATTGAACACCCGCAGGTTATAGCCCTGGGAGCGGGCCACCAAACCCATTTGATGGACAAATTGATGGCGTTCTAGGTAGTCCATGGGGGTCCAAACTTGGGGGTTAATCACCAGGTCAATTTGTTGTCGTTCAGGATACGCCAGCCAGGTATTCAGCAACGACCCGCCAAATTGCTGGGCGGCCCACCATAAGCTCGGTTCGGTTAATCCCTCTTGGGAGACGGTGTCAGGACGAATGATGGGTTCTTCAAAGCGTTCAGGAGGGCGATCGAGATGGTCAAGGTTTAAGGGACTCCGGTCGGGTTGGGGATGGGCCACTCCCGGAGCCGCAATGATATTCAAGACTCCTAAGAGGACGAAGGCTGACGAGGCTAGTTTAGCCGTCAGACTTTGCCTCGCTGGAGGGGGTTGGCTCAGGTGAGGGGATTGGAGGCTCTGGGGAGGGTGAGATTGAGTTAGAGTCACTCTCACCGTTCTCATGGTCTGAGCTGTCCAGGTCAGAACTCTCCGCCTCGGGGGAGTTCGGCTCTGAACTGTCCGTCTCTTCAGGAACCGCCGGGATAATTGGCTCGGGTGCTGCTTCGGGTTCGACAATTTCTGGCAGGGTGTCTTCAGGGGCCAGGACCGGTTCCGGCTCAACCACCGCTGGCTCAGGTTCGGGTTCTGGCTCAGGTTCGGGTTCGGGTTCGGGTTCGGGTTCTGGCTCAGGTTCGGGTTCGGGGGCTAGGACCACATTCGGATCAATCAGACTTTCGGCTTCTCGGGAACTGAGTTCACCGTTAATGAGTTGGGAGAGGGAATCCTTGAGGTTGGGGTCATAGGTGATGAGTTCGGCGGTGGTGTTAAAGGTGTTTTGTAGGGGTTCGCCGCTCTCATCTATAAATTCTAGCTTGACCCAGTTGGTTCCTGGGCGGAAGCCTTTGAGGTAGAAGGGTTGCCAGCGATCGCTGATGAAGCTATAGCCGTTGACGGTGGCCCGAACCCGCCAATCGGGAATTTCATCGTCTTCAAATTCTTGGGCGACGAGGTGGAGGGGGGCGTTGGTGAGGTAAAAGTCGAGTAGGATGGGTTCGCTCCCATAAGTCCCTCGGGGATGGTGATAGGTGAGCAGGGGACGGTTGGGATCGGGTTGATGAGCGCCGGTTTTGGTGTAGAGATGGAAGCTGGTTTGGGCGTAAGCCCCTTCGTTCTTGAAGCTTTCATGCCAGGGACGTACAGCGAAGGCTCGCAGGGTATGGGTTCCGGCGCTGAGTCCGTCTAGAGTGATGGGGTCGTTGAGGTTGTAAATGGGGTCCAAGGGGCGCTCATCGACCATCAATTGAATGTAGGGCCCGAGTCCCAGGGTTGGGTTTTGGAAAATGGGGAGGTCTTGGACGTCCAGTTGCACCTGAACGCGGCTATCACGGATGATGGCATCTGGCCGGGGTTGACGAATGTTAACCTGGGGACGATAACGGTCTAGGGCGACTTTGAGTTGGGCGATCGCCTCAGGGGGGGAGACTTCTGTCAGTTGGGTGGGCGGGTCAATGGCCTCAGCGGTTCGCTTCGCGTCGGTTCCTGACTCAAAGGCCAAGTCAGGTTGACCACAGCCCCAAAGTCCGAAAACGAGCAGCAGGGCTAGCTGTAGGGACAGCCACTTCTTCCACAGTGATGGGCGATCGTCTCGATTCAGCACGCCAGAAACACTCTCTCAAAACAACAACATCCAATGACAGATGACTGGACTTGCCAGTCACTATAGCGGAAAATGCCCAAACTGCGTCAGTTCCTAAGCTTCAAATGACCTTTGGGCGATCGCCATCTCGTTTGATAGGGTCAGACTTGAGAGGCGGCACTTAATCCGCTAGCATGTTCTTGGATGAGTTGTGTAATATATATAGATCAACCCCTCCTTAATCTCCGTTACTTTTATTAAAAGAATTTAAATTTTGTAAACTTAATGTTACGTTGCTTGACTTCATGAGCGGAATTTACTAGCACAGACAATTAAAAAAAGCCAAGAAATCGTTTGAATTATTCTGAAAGAAGACCTATAATCACAAACATAGATTCTCGGTAACAGCCGCAGGATGTTCGGTCTGGCTCTTGAGCCGCAAGGTTTAGAGTCAACAAAACATCAACTTCCCTAATATGAAGCTGACTGCAAGCGACATAAAAGATAAAAAACGTAATATGGGATTTTCGGGTCCCAAGTTATCACATCCAAGACTGCGGGAGTTGATTCGGGCATGTTGTGGTCAGAGGTTACTCAGAAAAACGAGTCTAAAAGCCTCCCCACTTTAGGGAGACATTCTAGGCAGAATCATCTGTGGTAGAATGCTTTTCACGTAGTACCGGAGGGCATCCGGGAACTCATCTCAAAAGGAGCGCATTATGCGCTAAGCTTTGTAGAGAAATGCCTGGGCAGGCAGCCCTTGCCGAACCAGGAATCTAGTACCGCAAGGACTAGAACATCCCCACGCCTTTAGGCTGGTGAGTATGTCAATGGTCTAGAGAGAGGAGAGACTCGATGACGATTAGTCCCCAGGAGCGGGATGCAAAAGTCAAAGTCGAGGTCGACAAGAACCCAGTCCCAACTTCCTTCGAGAAGTGGGGCAAACCCGGTCACTTCGATCGCACTTTGGCACGAGGTCCGAAAACCACCACTTGGATTTGGAACCTCCATGCAGACGCTCACGATTTTGACAGTCAAACCAACGACTTAGAAGAAGTATCGCGCAAAATCTTTAGCGCCCACTTCGGTCAACTGGCAGTCATTTTTATTTGGTTAAGTGGTGCCTACTTCCACGGCGCACGCTTCTCCAACTATGAAGCTTGGTTAAGCGATCCCACGGGGATCAAGCCGAGCGCGCAAGTAGTTTGGTCCATTGTGGGTCAAGACATCCTCAACGCTGATGTTGGCGGTGGCTTCCACGGGATTCAGATTACCTCCGGATTGTTCCAACTTTGGCGTGCCAGCGGCATTACCAATGAGTTCCAACTGTACTGCACCGCCATTGGTGGTTTAGTGATGGCAGCGTTAATGCTGTTTGCTGGTTGGTTCCACTACCATGTCAGCGCCCCCAAATTGGAATGGTTCCAAAACGTGGAGTCCATGATGAACCACCACTTGGCTGGTTTGCTCGGACTCGGTTCCTTAGGTTGGGCCGGTCACCAAATCCACGTTTCCCTTCCCATTAATAAACTTCTGGATGCTGGTGTGGCACCGCAGGATATTCCCCTGCCCCACGAGTTTATCCTTGATACAAGCAAGATGGCAGAACTGTATCCCAGTTTTGCTAAAGGTTTAACCCCATTCTTCACCCTGAACTGGGGAGAATACGCAGACTTCCTAACCTTTAAAGGTGGCTTGAACCCCCAAACCGGTGGTCTCTGGCTCAGCGACACGGCTCACCACCACTTGGCGATCGCCGTACTATTTATCATCGCGGGTCATATGTACCGGACCAACTGGGGTATCGGTCACAGCATGAAGGAAATCCTGGAAGCGCATAAAGGACCCTTCACCGGAGAAGGTCATAAAGGACTCTATGAGATTCTGACCACCTCCTGGCACGCCCAACTCGCCATTAACTTGGCCATGATGGGTTCCCTGAGTATCATCGTGGCTCACCACATGTACTCAATGCCTCCCTATCCGTACATCGCGACGGATTACCCGACACAACTGTCGCTGTTTACCCACCATATGTGGATTGGCGGCTTCCTAATTGTCGGTGCAGGTGCTCACGCCGCCATCTTCATGGTGCGTGACTATGACCCTGCCAAAAACGTGGATAACCTGTTAGATCGGGTCATCCGCCACCGAGATGCTATCATCTCCCACCTGAACTGGGTTTGTATCTTCTTGGGCTTCCACAGCTTTGGACTCTACGTCCATAACGACACCATGCGTGCCTTTGGTCGTCCTCAAGATATGTTCTCCGACACGGGGATCCAGCTTCAGCCAATCTTTGCCCAATGGGTTCAACACCTACATACCCTGGCGCCGGGCAACACTGCCCCCAACGCCTTAGCGAGTGTTAGTCCTGCCTTTGGCGGTGACGTGGTCGCCGTCGGCGGTAAAGTCGCCATGATGCCGATTGAACTCGGAACGGCTGACTTCATGGTTCACCACATTCACGCCTTCACCATCCACGTGACGGTGCTGATTCTGCTCAAAGGGGTTCTGTTCTCCCGTAGCTCTCGCCTAATTCCCGACAAAGCCGAGCTAGGCTTCCGCTTTGCTTGCGACGGTCCGGGACGTGGCGGTACCTGCCAAGTCTCTGGTTGGGACCATGTGTTCCTCGGTCTGTTCTGGATGTACAACAGCCTGTCCATTGTTATCTTCCACTTCAGTTGGAAAATGCAATCCGATGTATGGGGAACTGTTGGTGCCGACGGGTCCGTGTCTCACATCACCTATGGCAACTTTGCTCAAAGCGCCATTACCATTAATGGATGGTTGCGCGACTTCCTGTGGGCGCAAGCTTCTCAGGTAATCGGTTCCTACGGTTCAGCTCTGTCCGCCTATGGACTGCTGTTCCTCGGTGCTCACTTCGTCTGGGCATTCAGCCTCATGTTCCTCTTTAGTGGACGTGGCTACTGGCAAGAGCTCATTGAGTCGATTGTTTGGGCTCACAACAAGCTCAAAGTCGCTCCCGCGATTCAACCCCGCGCCCTGAGCATCATTCAAGGTCGGGCCGTTGGTGTCGCCCACTATCTGTTAGGTGGGATTGCCACAACCTGGGCATTCTTCCTGGCACGGATCATTTCAGTAGGATGATACTCGCACGCATCTCCTTGTAGGACTTATGGCAACGAAATTCCCAAAATTTAGCCAAGACCTGGCCCAGGATCCAACCACACGGCGGATCTGGTATGGGATTGCTACGTCCCACGACTTTGAAAGCCATGATGGCATGACGGAAGAGAATCTTTATCAAAAGATTTTCGCGTCCCACTTCGGACACCTCGCCATTATCTTTCTGTGGACGTCAGGCAACCTCTTCCATGTCGCTTGGCAAGGCAACTTCGAGCAGTGGATCAAAGATCCCCTCAACATCCGTCCCATCGCTCACGCGATTTGGGACCCCCAATTCGGTCAAGGCGCCGTTGATGCCTTCACGCAAGCCGGGGCGTCTAACCCGGTCGACATCGCCTACTCCGGTGTCTATCACTGGTGGTACACCATCGGGATGCGGACGAATGGTGACCTGTATCAAGGGTCTATCTTCCTGATGCTCCTGGCCGCCGTGATGCTGTTCGCCGGTTGGCTGCACCTGCAACCGAAATATCGTCCGAGCCTCTCTTGGTTCAAAAATGCTGAGTCTCGCCTGAACCACCACCTCGCGGGTCTGTTCGGAGTTAGCTCACTGGCTTGGACGGGTCACCTGGTGCATGTCGCCATCCCTGAATCTCGCGGTCAGCATGTGGGCTGGGATAACTTCCTCAGCACCATGCCGCACCCCGCCGGACTGAAGCCGTTCTTCACCGGTAACTGGGGCGTGTATGCTCAAAGTCCTGACACCGCTGGCCATGTCTTTGGCACATCTGAAGGTGCAGGAACCGCTATCTTGACCTTCCTGGGTGGGTTCCACCCTCAAACTGAGTCCCTGTGGCTGACGGACATGGCGCATCACCACCTGGCGATCGCCGTCCTGTTCATCGTCGCCGGTCACATGTACCGTACCAACTTTGGTATCGGTCACAGCATCAAAGAGATCCTCGGTGCCCACAATCCCCCCAAAGGCACTCCCTTCGGCGGCATGTTGGGTGAAGGTCACAAAGGTCTCTACGACACCATCAACAACTCGCTGCACTTCCAACTGGGTCTGGCTCTCGCCTCCCTCGGTGTGATTACTTCCGTAGTGGCACAGCACATGTATGCTATGCCTCCCTACGCCTTCATGGCTAAGGACTACACCACCATGGCAGCGCTGTACACCCATCACCAGTACATTGCTGGCTTCCTGATGGTTGGGGCATTTGCTCACGGCGCCATCTTCTTCGTCCGTGACTATGATCCCGAAACCAACAAAAACAACGTTCTGGCTCGGATGCTGGAACACAAAGAGGCTCTCATTTCTCACCTGAGCTGGGTGTCTCTGTTCCTCGGCTTCCATACCCTGGGACTCTATGTTCACAACGACGTAGTCGTTGCCTTCGGTACCCCCGAAAAACAAATCCTGATTGAGCCGGTCTTCGCCCAATGGATTCAGGCCACCCACGGAAAAGCCCTTTATGGCTTTGATGTCTTACTCTCCAACCCGGATAGTATCGCATCTACCGCATGGCCGAATTATGGCAACGTCTGGTTACCCGGCTGGCTGGATGCGATTAACAGCGGCGCTAACTCCCTGTTCTTGACCATTGGCCCTGGTGACTTCTTGGTTCACCATGCGATCGCCCTCGGTCTGCATACCACCACCCTGATTCTCGTCAAAGGTGCGTTGGATGCCCGTGGTTCTAAGCTGATGCCGGACAAAAAAGACTTCGGTTACAGCTTCCCCTGTGACGGCCCCGGTCGTGGCGGTACCTGCGACATCTCTGCTTGGGATGCCTTCTATCTCGCCATGTTCTGGATGCTGAACACCTTAGGCTGGTTGACCTTCTACTGGCACTGGAAACACCTCACCGTTTGGCAAGGTAACGTTGCCCAGTTCAATGAGTCCTCCACCTATCTGATGGGTTGGTTCCGCGATTACCTGTGGTTGAACTCGTCTCAGTTAATCAACGGCTACAATCCCTTCGGTGTCAATAACCTCTCGGTTTGGGCTTGGATGTTCCTGTTCGGTCACCTGGTTTGGGCGACAGGCTTCATGTTCCTCATCTCTTGGCGGGGTTACTGGCAAGAACTCATCGAAACCTTGGTTTGGGCACACGAGCGCACTCCTCTGGCGAACCTGGTTCGTTGGAAAGACAAGCCCGTTGCACTCTCCATCGTTCAGGCTCGGGTTGTGGGTCTAGCTCACTTCACTGTGGGGTATATCTTCACCTACGCGGCCTTCCTGATTGCCTCAACGGCTGGTAAGTTCGGTTAATCTGAACTCCGACCCCTAGGATAATCCACAAGACCTCCTCTCTACCCGAGAGGGGGTCTTGTTAATGGAATATCTCCTCTCAGCGTCGAATCGCAGAAACCGGGTGTCTCGGAGACACTCGGTTTCTTAGCCGTTGATTGGGCTTAGAAGGGTCACGGTTGGGGTGGCATTTCATAGCCAAAACAAGTAGGGTCTACATCGGTCAAATTGATGTCTGCTAGACCATATTCCGCCCAACGGCGATCGACCATGGCTGCGGTATCCTCATCGGACTCCAGCGGTTCCCCCCAATCATGCTCCGTTTCCGGGGGCACTTTCGTCGTTGCATCAATGCCCATGCGTCCCCCCAGACCAATCTTCTCACTGGCAAAATCTAGACTATCAAAGGGGGTATTGGGCAAAATAAACACATCCCGAACCGGATCAACTTTCGAGGTAATCGCCCATACCACCTGGCGAGGATCGCGGATGTTGATATCCTTATCCACCACAATCACAAACTTGGTATAGGTGAACTGAGGTAAAGCACTCCAAAAGGCTAACGCGGCCCGTCGTGCTTGCCCTGGATAGGCTTTATCAATGGAGATAATCGCCGCCTTGTAACTCAAGGCCTCCATGGGGAGGAAAAAGTCCTTAATTTCCGAGACTTGTTGCCGCAAAATGGGGGTGTAAATCCGGTTGAGGGCGATCGCCATCATGGCCTCTTCCTTGGGGGGACGGCCGCTAAAGGTGGTCAGATAAATGGGATCTTTGCGGTGCGTCATACAGTGAAACCGCACCAGGGGCGAGTCTTCCACGCCGCCGTAATAGCCCATATGGTCGCCAAAGGGACCATCGGGGAGTTCCTCTCCGGGGGTAATCGTCCCCTCTAAAACAATCTCCGACTGGGCCGGAACCTCCAAATCCACCGTCTTACATTTAGCCAGGGAAACTCCAGACCCCCCATATAGCCCCGCAAAGAGCCATTCCGATAAATCTACCGGAATCGGAGTTGCCGCTGCCAGAATAATCAAGGGGTCTACCCCCAGGGCGATCGCCACCTCCAACTTCTTACCCCGTTCCGCCGCCTTACGCAGATGGCGGGCCCCACCCCGCACCGACAACCAATGCACAGTCATCGTCCTGGAAGATTGAAGTTGCAGCCGATACACCCCCACATTGGGCGTTCCCGTCTCGCAATCCTTGGTAATCACCAGGCCCAAGGTAATAATCTTGCCCGCATCTCCGGCATAGGGACGAATCATGGGGATACTGTTGAGATTCAACTCGTCCCCCTCAATCACCACCTCCTGACAGGGGGGAAAGAAATTACGCCCCGGCTTGGCCTTCACCACGTCAAACAGCAATTTGCCAAAATCCACGGCCTGAGAAATCTTCTTCGGGGGTTTCGGCTGTTGCAACATCCCCAATTTCTGCCCCAACTCCTCCAACTCCTGAGGTTTCTCCATATTCATGGCCCAACACACCCGCTGTTCCGTGCCCAACAGGTTAATGGCGACGGGGAACTTAGCCCCTTTAACATTCTCAAACAGCAGGGCGGGGCCCCCCGCTTGTAAAAGGCGATTGGAAATCTCGGCAATTTCTAAATCCGAGTCCACAAGACTGCTAATGCGTCGTAATTGGCCTCGTTGTTCGAGTTGCTGGATGAATCCCCGTAAATCTCGTGCCATGGTCGATGGTTGCTCAGGCTGGTTATTTCCCTCCATTTTAGGGGTCTGGGCAACGGGCCGCTAGGACTTCTCAAGATTCCACCCTAATGGTGATGATGGCTGGGGGACGCCTCATGATGATAGGCCCCGGTTTCTGGGTGAAAGGGGAAGGTTTGTAACCTCACGGTCAGCCCCAATTGTTGCAACATATCCGCCAAAACTGGATCAGGCGACAACCGCAAATACTCGGCTGTGACTTCCAAGGGAACATGACGATTTCCCAAATGATAGGCGGCCCGCAACAGATGTAGCGGTTCACGGGCGGTCACGGTGAGGACGGGTTCGGGTTTGGCGTGAATCTCCACCTGGGGCTGTCCGACCTCATCAAGGAGGCGATCGCCATCCTCTAAGATTGTGCCACGGGGCAATCGCAGAAACACCACTTCCCCGGAATCGGTGTCGAAGCGGTGACGACTGCGTTGCCGTTCCTGTGCCGTTAAACTCAGATCAAGTAATCCCTCTTCCTTTAGAGACCCTGGGAGAGGATCAGCAGCAGGGACACGCTGGGTTAACACAATAGACATTATTCAGAATCCTCATTCGAGGCGGGTAGCTCAATTAGCAGCTCAATAATACTATTGAGCAACTTCTCGGGGTCGATGGGATGCGTTAGACAGATATCAGCCCCCTGATTTTTACAGTAGGCCAACCCTTCAGCATCAAGGGGATCGGTCATTAACAAAATTTTTAGGGATTGGGTGTTAGGAAGTGTACGGAGTAACTGGGTCAGTTCACAGCCATCCATCCCCGGCAGTTGCCGATCGATAATTGCGGCTACGGGTTTTAACATCTTAATTTGTTCCAAGGCTGTGGACCCATCCAACATCCAGACGGTATGATAGCCGGCGGCGGTCAGTAAGTCACAAATCAGAATCGCGTCATCTTCCCGGTTAGCCACAAGCACCACATGACCTTTGCGGGGTGGTAGGGGAGTTCGGGGGGGAGGGGTCGGTTGCTGTTCGAGGACGCAGGAACTGTGGCAGGGAAGGCGCACGGTAAACTTCGACCCCACCCCGACTTCGGAGTCTACTTTAATCAGTCCCCCATGAAGTTCGACCAGTTGTTTGGTTAAGGCTAATCCCAGACCCGTTCCTCCATATTGGCGGGTATAGGTGGACTCCAGTTGCCGAAACATCTGGAATAGGAGCGATCGCTGTTCTTCGGGAATCCCAATGCCTGTATCAGCCACTTCAAAGACGACGGTATCCCTATCTTGCCAGTAAATTCGTAATAGGGCCTGCCCCCCAGTGGCGGTGAACTTGATAGCGTTACTGAGGAGGTTGAAGAGAATCTGACGCAGGCGATCGCGATCGGCACAGAGGCGATCTTGATGTTCCCGCAATTGTAAATCTAAGGCCAGATGCACCCCATTCACGGTGGCTCGATCCACCATCATGCAAAACATTTCTTGAGCCAATTGAGTCAGAGAAAATTCCGAGAAACTCAACACCGTTTTACCCGATTCATTTTCCGATAAATCCAGTAAATCGTTGATGAGTTCCATCAAATGCTCACCACTGTTATAGATACTTTGGATATAGTCCCGCTGTTTCGGGGTTAAGTTACCAAAAGACCACCGCAACAGGGTTGAGGACATGCCAATAATACAGGTGAGAGGGGTTCTCAATTCATGGCTGACAGTGGCGAGAAAGTCGCTGCGGGTTTGGTTGGCCACCTGGGCCGTCACGAGGGCATCTCGTAAGTCTTGGGTGCGTTGTTCAACCCGCTGTTCTAGGGTTTCCTTTTGCTGTTGAACTTCGGCATAGAGTTGAGCTTGATAGATGGCAACACTGAGATGATCGGCGATATGTTCGAGAAATTCCCGTTCCTGATGGTCCCATAGCCGAGGGCGATCGCATTGATGAGCCAAGAGAACTCCCCAAAGCTGGCCTTGAACCCGAATTGGCACAGTCAAATGGGTTTGAATCCCTAAAGCTTCAAAGTAGGCCCGGCTGCTTTGGGGGAGACTGTCTCTGAGATGAGTCTCCTGAAAGACGAGGGTTTCCCCCTCTTGATAGCGATCGCGAAACTGATTGAGAAATCGCCAATTGACTCTCTCTTGGCGGGAGAGAACTGAGGGCAGGCTATCATTGCCCAGAGCTTCGTAGGTGATGCAATCGCGGGACTGGGGGTAGGCTTGAGGGCGATCGCCCCGCTGAGCCTCGTCTTGGGAATAATTATCAAATTGATAGATACAGAGGCGATCGAGATCTAAAAAGCGACAGACGCGGTCAACAGTATTAGAAATTAACACCGCCAGGGCCACACTCTGACAGGTTTGGGTGGTGACCTGTTTTAGCAGTTGTTCTTGCTGGCGATGTTGCTGGAGGGCATCTTGCATCTGATGGGTGCCCGATGCGGTGGAGGGGACAGAGGTCATAGACGAATGGTGATCGCTAAGAAATTGGGCTAGGTTTAAAGTCAATTGACTCTGTTGATCACGGTGGAGTTCATAGCCCTGCAAGTGTTTCAGGGCCCGATTCCGTAGGGGCTTTTTCAGGGGACAGTCTTCAAGGAAGGTTTCCAGGTGATGACGTTCTAAACTAAACCCCACATCCACGGGGGTTCCCGGTTGAGGATTGCCCCAGACAATGGCACAAAACTGGGGGGAGACTCCTAAGGTAAACTGACCCACTTGGGGGAGTGACTGAACTCGTACCGCTCGTTCGGTTAGGACAATTGCGTCCGGGTTATACTCTTGTGCCGTCTGTTCAACCCAAAGCCGCAATTGCTCAAAGGTGGCGATCGGGAGTCTTTGCTGAGGCAGGCGAGGCTGGAAACTGTCCATAGTTTGGGGAGGGAACATCAAGCAGCAGCGTGACAACGTATGCGATCGCTCAACTCTTTCGGAACCTCTTGTCTGACAACAGAGGTCAGTGATCGCCCAACATCGGCCCGTTTAAACCGTTGTAGCTACCCAGACCCCTAGGATTAACCCTAGCTAACCTTGGCAGGATCTGCGACCACCCTATTGTGATCCTAGTCCGAGTTTCTCTGGCCGGGTCAAACGATCGCGGAAACTTTGCAATTGTCCCAATCCCTCTCACACTCAGAATTCTAGCCGGAATCTTAACTCTAAGCGACTCCCGTTGAGGTGAAATTCATCCTTATTTATCCTCATTTAAGGGTATGCTGTCTGCCTTGGCTAAGCCTAAAAGTTCTCCCCAGAGCCTCTCGGGAATTTCTGCCTCAAGGGGGTAGAGGTGGGGGGTTAGGCTAAAGGTCTCTGCAAAGGCTTCAATCAGGACTGGGATAACCTCAAACACGGTAATCTGGGGTAACCACTGCCGTAAACTCCCCACAGGGCGATCGCCAATGCCACAGGGGACAATTTCACGAAATCCTTGTAAATCTGGGCAGACATTGAGAGCAAAGCCATGACAGGTAATCCAGCGGCTGACCTGAATGCCAATGGCCGCCACCTTGGCCCCCTCCAACCAAACCCCCGTCAACCCCGGCAGCCGCGACCCCGACAACCCCCAATGAGCCAAAACGGCGATTAAACTCCCTTCGAGCCGTCGTAGATAGTCATGTAAATCCGGCTGATGTCGCTTGAGATTGAGAATGGGATAGCCCACCAGTTGCCCAGGGCAATGATAGGTCACCTCGCCCCCCCGTCCAACCCGATAGACTTCCCGCCCAGATACTTCGGGGTTAAACTGTAAGAACTTCGCATCTGCTCCTCGTCCCAGAGTATAGACAGGAGGATGCTCCAACAGCAGTAAGACATCCTCAAGTTGAGGAGCCGCGCGACGAGCCTCAAAAAGCGATCGCTGAATTTCCCATGCGGTTTGATAAGGAATCGGGGTTTGAAACCAGAGAATGTGAAGTCGTGGCGGGGAAGTCGTACTAAACATCATCAAAAAAAGCAAGAGGGTTTGAGTAAGAATCATGGCTGAAATCCCCAAATCTAATCACAAATTGTCAAGGATTGCAAAGGATTTTAAAGTGTGGTTCAGGGAATCGACGATTCACAATACAATGAGGACAAGGAACGTAAGGGGATGGACTTATCCCCCCAAGATAGCCATCTGAGCTGAGTGCTGACCCATGAACGCGGCAATCCCCGCCCCGCCGGAATTTCAGTAGTCCCTCAGACCCAGGAGCTTGGAGGACTCTCGTCCCTTGCCGTTCAGAAAATCGGTTATCGAGCGGGAATTTTACGACATGAAATTAGTTATCCAAGGCAAAAATTTTGAGATCACCGACGCCATTCGTGACTATGTTGAGGAAAAAGTTGAGAAAGCGGTGAGCCATTTTGAAACATTGACGACTGAAGTTGATGTTCATCTGTCTGTCGCCCGCAATCCTCGTATTTCTGCCAACCAGTCCGCTGAGGTGACAATTTACGCCAATGGAACCGTCATCCGCGCTCAGGAAGGAAGCGAATCCATGTATGCCAGCATTGACTTGGTGGCAGACAAGATTGCTCGTCAACTCCGTAAATATAAAGAGAAACGCAATCGCAAGTTGCACACCCAAGGCAAAACCGCCGAAGTTTTGGCTGAAGTGGTCTCGAACTCCGATGGTGTGACGGAAGACTTGATTGGCGATCGCGCGGTGGAACTTCCCTCTGAAGTGGTGCGGACGAAATACTTTGCCATGCCGCCGATGACCGCTGAAGAAGCCTTGGAACAGCTACAACTGGTGGATCACGATTTCTACGTGTTCCGCAATGTGCAAACCGGTGAGATCAATGTGATCTATGAGCGCAACCACGGTGGGTATGGTGTGATTCAACCCCGTAAAGCCTCAGAAAATGGAGCCATGAACCCTCAGGAGATGTCGAAAGCCTCCTAGCTAGCTAAAGACCCGCCCCCCTCCATCGACTTGGATTGAGAGGGGGGATTAGAGCTTAGGCAAGAGGTTTACCACAGAGGCACAGAGGACACAGAGGAAGAGGAGGGGGAAGGGGCAAGAGGGATGGAGGTCTAGAGTTGGTAGGGACTCGGTTGGGTGACGTCGCGGCTGGTGCGTTTGCTTTTGGATTGAGATTTGGCTTTAGAGGCACTGCGGCGGAGAGCGTCTAGGCGTGTTTCGTATTGTTTGCGTAGCCGCTTTTTGGGAGTTTGTTCAATCAGGGTTTTGAGGGCACTCCCCAAACTCTTGTAGGCGTTGGGCAACGTGTAGCCGAAACGGGTGGCTAGGGCGATCGCCTTGTCGTCGGCCTCCAATAACTCTTGTAAAGCCTTCTCACTATTATTCTTCTGATAGAGACGATAGCCGGACACGCCACAGAGTCCTAAGGCCAATAGAAGTAATACCCCATCCTGAACCCAGAGTTCTCCCACGGCCCCACCGAGACCAATGGCCAACGCTGCCATTTCCCAGCCTTCCCGGGGAATGGTGTCATTCTGAATCCGGGCGACCTCATGCCAAAATAACAAATTGCGCTGGTCAAGGGCTAAATTCTCCCATTTGACCAAATCAATGGCAATTTCTACCTCATCCCGGCTCAACTCCTCGCAACGAACCAGGGGAGGGTCAATTTCCGTGGTTTTCTCGACCGTTACCCAACTTTGCAGTTCAGGGGGTAACAGTCCCCGGAGACGGCGCAATTCATTGATTTCAGCTTTCGCAGCTGAGGTGACATAGGAGGTCATAGGACAAAAAATATGGCAGTAGTCGCTAAAGGTGATGCGATGACAGTCGGAGCCTGTTAGGTCAATCCTAGCAAATTACCAGCGTTTTGAGCTTTGCCAGGCCCAGAGCAGTCCCAGGGCGATCGACAGCAACATCCCCAACCACAGAACTAACCCCGGTAGGAAGCTCAACAGCGTCAAACCTCGC
Source organism: Phormidium yuhuli AB48 (assembly GCF_023983615.1). Classification (GTDB taxonomy): domain Bacteria; phylum Cyanobacteriota; class Cyanobacteriia; order Cyanobacteriales; family Geitlerinemataceae; genus Sodalinema; species Sodalinema yuhuli. The sequence goes on from NZ_CP098611.1 coordinate 2,042,184, forward strand.
AATACCCAAATCATCAGGGTCAACGCCACCACAGTGACGAAGCTGCGGAATAGCAGAGAGTCGGACAAAATACGCATAGGGACTAAACCGGCATTTGGGAATTATTATAGCGAAACGGACAGTTGATATGAGACGATAGCCGTCTCTGACTGCGCTAAGCTAAAGGCGAATAGCCCCCAGCCCCTTTGTTGGATCACACTCATGCGACGCTCCCGCTTTCGCTCAGCCCTGATGTTTTGCGGACTCCTCCTGGGTAGTGTCATTCTGACCCTGAGCCTGCCCGGATGGAGTGCCGAAAGGATTACGGCCAATTACAGTCTCTTTGAACGCTCGGTGTCGGTGACCGCTCTGGAAACCTATGCCCGGACTGGAAAAGTTGAACGGGATCTCGCCCCTTATATCCGTTTTGCCCCACCACAACTGCGGGAGACGATTCGTGAGGCCCTATCGGCCCGGGCAGAGGTGGATGCGGTGGCCGTGTCCCAGTTTCTCTATACCCCTCAAGGGGAAGCCTTATTACAGCGGCTTGGAGAAGCGATTCGCTTGGGGTCTGGGGGGTCGGGATATTTTGGCTTGCGTTCGGCTCTGATTTTAGCGGCAGCTGATGAGGCTGAGGGCCTAACCCTGCTCAATGTCCTCCGTCATTTTCCCACGAATACGGTGCGTTTGGACTTTAACCAAACCCTACGCATGGCCCAGGAGTTACAGACATTAATCCGGGATAACAATCAGGCGGTGGCTAGCGTCGCCAATCAGTCCTTATTGGAGGCTGAAGCCAACTCAGGGGTGATAAGTTCCCTGCGCAATCTTACCCGTTTAGGAGACTATTCCTGGGAAGTGACCTCATTGAACCTACGCGATCGCGAGCGCGCCCTCCCCTGGGGCTATCCTTTAATAGTGGATCTTTATCTACCCCGCCAGGTTCTCTCCGCCCCAATCGTGGTAATTTCCCATGGCTTAGGATCGAATCGGGAATCCTTTGAATACCTAGCTGAACACTTAGCCTCCCATGGCTTCGCTGTCTTGGTTCCCGAGCATTCCGGCAGTAGTGCCCAACATATGGATGCCCTGCTACGGGGACAGGCCCAGGAAATCGCCCGTCCCCAGGAATTTCTCGATCGCCCCCTTGATGTCACCTTTGCTCTCAATAGCCTAGAACAGCAAGCCATCACCGATCGCCAATTGAGCGATCGCCTCGACTTTAAACGAGTGGGAGTCATTGGCCAGTCCTTTGGCGGCTACACGGCCTTAACCCTCGCCGGGGCCAGTATAAACTTCCCCGAATTACAAAATCGCTGCGGAGAAAACCAACAACGCCAATCCTGGAATGTCTCCCTATTTCTCCAATGCCGGGCCCTAGACCTCTTCGCTACCGCCTCGGACAACCCACTCAACTTCCGAGACCCACGAGTGCAAGGCATTATCGCCCTCAATCCCATTGGTAGTGCTTTGTTTGGGCCCGAAGGGTACGGAGATATCCAGATTCCCGTCATGCTCCTAGCGGGGGGGGCGGATACCGTCTCCCCGGCTATCGCTGAGCAAATTCCCCCCTTTAGCTGGTTAACCACTCCCAATCGCTATTTTGTCTTACTTCCCGAGGCCACCCATTTCTCCGTCATTGGCACCTCGGAACGGGACACAGTCACCCTGCCTGGGGATATTATCGGCCCCAATCCACAGGTGGCCCAAAGTTACGTCAAAGCCTTGAGTTTGGCGTTTTTGCAAACCCATATTGTGGGTAATTCAGAGTTTGCTGCCTATCTCAATGCCGCCTATGCTCAAGAAATGAGCCAGGAACCCATCAGCTTGTTCTTAGTGCAAGGGGATTTCGATAGGTTCCGTGAGGCTGACTCCCTAGCGAGTCGTCATCTTTAAGAACGTTGTGAGGCATCCGAGGGCGATCGCCGTTGTTTTTCCCGCTCAATTTCCGCCTGGAGCGTTTCAATCTCCCGGCGTAGACTGGTGATAGTATTCCCCGCATCAGTCTTGACATTCACCGCACCTCGGGCATCATCATGGAGGTAGTCTCCGGCACGAATGCGCTGATACTCCGCCGAATAGGCCCACTGGCGGATATAGTGCAGACGCTCAACCGCGAAGGGGTGAGTGGCAATGGTCTGAGGTCCGTTGTAGAGGAGAAACTTATAGACTTGATTCAATTCATCGCGATCTAACGCTTGGTAGCGTTCCGCTTGACGGATAAACTCAGTCATATCCAACTCATGGGCATATTTCTGACTTCCCCCCGCCACAATCATCAGGGTTTGCGTCACCGTATCTAGATTATCCGTTGCCAACAAGGCCGCGCGATCGGCCGAGAGTTCCGCTTTGCGTCGCCATTCATAGAAAGCATAGAGTAAGCCACTGCTGATGACATTCCCCATGCCGAAGGTAAACTCGCCCACAAATCTAGCCGTCGAAATCACCCACATCGCCATCTGACTCAGAATCGTATGGCCACATTTGAGATGCCCCAGTTCATGGGCAATCACCGCCTTTAACTGGGCTTCATCCATCGCATCGAGTAAGCCAGAATTCAGGGTGATGGAGGGGTGGTCTTGCCCCAGGGAAAAGGCATTCAGTTGGGGATTGTGGGACACAAACAGCAGCGGTTCCGGGGAAATGTCCAAGGCCCGCACCGCCTCACGGAAGAGTTGATAGACCGTGGAATACTGCCGGGGCCCCACCTGAATATGATTTCCCGTCAGAAAGACCTCTTGGGGACGTTCATAGACATATTCGATAAACTTGCGGGCCACTCCATCAAACCCCGCTAAGTTACGCAGGGCCTCTTCGGCTTCGCGATCGAGGGGATGACGGAAGGCATCACTAGAGAGTCCAGGATAGTCAGGCATAACGTGGTTGTTGTCTTGTTCGATGGGTCTCATACTCCTTTGTTGTATCCTGTTTCGATGGGGTTTGACTCCCTCATCGGGCAGAATTTCACCACAAGCGGTTGCCATTTTCTGACAGCTTGCTAAAATAATCCCTATAGGAAACTGCGACGTTGGTGACTGCCAATATTGTTTTACGATCTATACTTGTCCTGTATGAGGCCCTCAATGTGCTTGTGGCTCGGTATGCTAACCTCGCGTTAGACTCCTGGAGCCGGAGACAAAGGGCTGAGGAACCATCTGGGTTATAGATGGATTCCACTGTCGCATACAGGTCGGAAGCTGAGGTAAGACGGCGTTGCGGTTTTCTTTTTCTTAGGCCTAGATTTCGGGAATCGTTACTCCGAAGTCTGAGCCAACGGTCATGACAGCCATCCCCAACGGCGGCAGAGTCCAGGAAAACCCGGTAGAATGAAGTCTTAACTATCAGTTCTATCAATTCTGTTGTGACAGTACAATCTCCCTCCTCTCAGTCTTCTTTACAACGACAGTTTTGGACATGGCGTGGACAGTCCATTGCTTATACAGTCAATGGTGAGGGCCCCCCTCTGGTTCTCATTCATGGCTTTGGGGCTTCGATTGGTCATTGGCGGCAGAATATCCCCGTCTGGGCGGAGTCCGGGTATCGTGTCTATGGGTTAGACTTGCTCGGCTTTGGTCAGTCGGCAAAACCCCCATTTGACTATTCCATTGAGTTATGGCGAGACCTCTTGGCGGATTTTTGCCAGGAGTTCATCGCTGAACCCACAGTCTTTGTGGGCAATTCCATTGGCGCCTTATTGGCCTTGGTGATGGCGGCCCAGTATCCAGATTCTACCCGAGGGGCCGTCTTACTCAACTGTGCTGGGGGCCTCAATCATCGCCCCGAGGAATTGGCCTTCCCCCTACGGGTGGTGATGGGGACGTTTGCGAAGTTGGTGGCCTCGAAAACCTTGGGACCCCTGATGTTCAACCAGGTTCGACAGCCGCGACGGATTCGTAACACCCTCTATCAGGTTTATGGCAACCGAGAGGCGGTCACTGATGAGTTAGTGGAACTGTTGTATACTCCCTCTTGTGATTTGGGGGCGCAGCAGGTGTTTGCCTCGATTCTCTCGGCCCCTCCGGGCCCAAAACCTTCAGAGTTGCTAGATTCGGTCATCTGTCCGGTGTTAGTGCTTTGGGGAGAAGATGACCCCTGGACACCGGTAAAAGGGGCGGACATTTATCGCCAGTGGGGAGAACGCCATCCGGTGGAGTTCCATTCCATCCCCAAAACGGGTCATTGTCCCCATGATGAACGCCCAGACGTGGTGAACCCCCTAGTCCTAGACTGGCTAGAGCGTCAGGTGATGGGTTAGGCTGGCTGGCAATGGCCTGGGTTTCACTGACTGGGTTTAATTTGAAGATATGGGAACGGCAAGCTATGGCCAGGGGAAGGCTGGGTCAGGCTTGCTGTTTCTGAGTGCTATCAGTCGATATGAGTAGAATGACGAAAACAGAACAATCTTGGTGGGAAAAGGGAATTATTTATCAGATTTATCCCCTGACTTTTGCAGATGCTAATGGTGACGGAATTGGTGATATTCAGGGTATTATTCAGCGGTTAGATTATCTCAATGATGGCAATCTGGAGAGTGAGACCTCTTTAGGAATTAATGCGATTTGGCTGTCTCCTATCAATGAGTCGCCCATGATGGATAATGGCTATGATGTCAGCGACTACACCAAAATTTGCCCGATGTTTGGGACAATGGCGGATTTTGAGCAGTTGCTTGAGGAATGTCATCGACGGGATATTAAGGTCATTTTAGATTTAGTCCTCAACCATACCTCGAATCAACATGAGTGGTTTTTAGAGTCACAACAGAGTCGGGAGAATCCGAAGGCGGATTGGTATTTGTGGCAGGAGGGCTATAAGGATAATCTACCGAATAATTGGTTGTCCTATTTTGGTGGCACCGGTTGGACGTACTGTGAGAGTCGAAACCAGTATTATTTTCACACGTTTAATAAGAATCAGCCGGATTTAAATTGGCGCAATCCTGAGGTTCGAGAAGCGATGTATGGGGTGGTTCGCTTTTGGTTGGATAAGGGTGTAGATGGCTTTCGGTTGGACGCATCTAGTGTTTATAGTAAGGATAAATACTTCCGCGACAATCCGTTAAAGTTTGGGACAAATGATAAGAATGAGTATAATAATTATCATCATCTCTACGAGAAAAATCTGCCTGAAAATCATGAGATTGTTCGCGAGATTCGCTCAATTTTAGATGAGTATGGCGATCGCCTCTTGATTGGGGAGACGTTTATCGATAATCGTCTCTATGAATCCACAAGGTTTTATGGCACTCAGAATGACGAATTGCATTTGCCGTTTACCTTTGAGTTTGCCTTTAGTCCCTGGTATCCGGGGTATCTACAACGGGAAATTGAACATAAGGAATTGGTGACACCAGCGGGGGCGCAACCGGTGTACTTTTTCGATAATCATGATATCCCGCGCCATCTCTCCCGCTGGGTGGAATGTAGTCTCTGTATTGATTCCCATGCGATCGCCCAAGCGGCGGCGGCCTTATTACTCACAGTACGAGGCACACCGGTCTTGTATTATGGCCAGGAACTGGGCATGGTCGACCATCAAGAGATTCCCCCTGAGAAGTTGCGGGATAAGGCGATCGCCCCGAGTACCAGTGGTGAAGTCCCGGAACAGCGGGATGGTTCCCGAACCCCGATGCAATGGGATGACTCCCCCCAGGCGGGGTTCAGTTTCGGTAAAGACGTAGAACCCTGGCTCCCGCTGCACCCCAATTACAAAGACTTGAATGTGGAGGCGGCCTGGAAAAACCCCGATTCCTTACTCAACTTCTACCGGCGTTTGATTCAGCTGTATCAGAAACATCCCGCCTTGCAACGGGGGAGTTGGCGATCGCTGATTCACTACCCCCATGAACATCTAGTCTATCTGCGGGAAACCGAGGAGGAGTCGATTTTGGTGTTAATCAACTTCTCCTTCCAAAAATCCCTAGATTTAGATGTCCCCCTAGAGCGAGAGGATTGGACCGTGTTATTGTCCAATCACTACGATACCGGGGCAATTATGACCATTCCTGAGACTCTACAATCCTTTGACATCTGCCTATTCGGCAAATGGCAGGATGGGGGCGATTAACGATCCGATAGAGGACTCTCCCAATCGATGGTAATCCCATTCTCAAACTTACGCTCTAACTCCGGTTCCGGTTCCGGTTCCGGTTGGGGGGTTGGAGGTGGGTTTCGTTGGGCATCCCAACTGCGAATTAACCGCTGGGCTTCACTGTGGGCCTCGGCATATCTAGGGATGCGTTCGGCAATCTCGATCGCCCCACTTAAACTATTCCAGGCCCGAGATTGAGCCAGTTCCAGGAGTTGCCAACTGAGATTACGAATGAGCTGATCCGCATCGGGCCGTTGACTGGCATTAGAACTAATACTGTTGGCCGTGCGAATGGCTGATTCCAGGGATTCAGCAGAACCATTGTCTGCCAGACGATAGGCCTGATTGAGGAGATCGCGATCGCGCAGGGCACTGTTCCAGCGGGCGATTGCTGTTTGCGCCTCCCCAGAAAGGGTGCTGGCAGAGGGAATTTGCTGGGCGGTGGCGATCGCTTCCTGGAGATTGCCGGCGTTCGCCTGACCTTGCGCCCGATTAAGAATGGGGCGATCGCGCTGTTCACTGATTGTCCGTTGCCAGCCACTAATCTGAGTTTGGGCATCATTATATAGGGCCCGTGAACTACCAATTTGTTGCGCCTGAGCGATCGCCTGTTGATAGTTGCCCTGTTGAGCCAGGGCTTGCGCTCGTTGTAAAATCGGTTGGTCTTGACGGGTTTGCAGTTGGGTGCGCCAGCGATTAATCTCCTCTTGAGCCTGATCATAGACTGGCGTGGAATTAGAGATGAGTTCTGCTTGAGCAATAGCCGTCGTTAAATCTGTGGTACTTCCAGTACGGGCAGTATTACGGGCCCGTTCCAAAACAGCCACCTGATCAATAGCCCCTTGCCACTCGCGGATGCGAGTTTGAGCGCGACCATAGAGAGGACTATTGAGGGGAACCCGCTGTGCCTGAGAAATGGCGTTTTCTAGATTTCTCACGCTGGGTTGCCAGGCCATAAACTCACCCCGAGCTAAGACCACAAAATCATTCGCCTCCTCTTTTAACTGGGTGCTGGCTGGAACCCGTCGAGCGATGGCGATCGCCTCTGTCAAGTTTTGGGCATCAAGTTGGGCCTGAGCTAGATCTAACATCATGCGTCCAAAGTCTTTTAAAGCATCTTGGGCACTAGAATAGGCAAAGGAGTCTAGGGCAATGCCTTCAGCCATGCCAATGGCTTCAAGTAGATCATCTAGGGTGCGACGGTTAGCCCGACTACGAGCATTGGCCAACTTATTAGTATCATCCCGGGCCTGTTGAACCTGCTTACTAATGTTCTCCTGCCTTGTTACCCGCCAATATTGGTTTTCCACCGAACGTAGGCGATTAGTCGCGGAAAAAGCTAAATTCCAGCGACGGTTTTGCAGATGATCCTCAATTTCAGCATAGATATCTTCTGCATCCGTCCAAATCCGCTTCCAGTCCTCAACCCGCTGTTCAATGACCGGTTCAATCGCGGTTCTAGCACTCTCAGATAGTTCATAGGTGGGAATGCGCCGGGCCGTATCGATCGCTTCCGTGAGTCGTCCTTCATGGAATGAGGTTTCTGCCAACTCGAGGAGTTCTTGAGTCCATTCCTCAATTTGGGCATTGATGGTGGGCCGGAGGCCGTGGTCCTCAGGAAGTCCACTAACCAGGGCGATCGCCTCAAGGATATCGTCCACCGTATTTTTACTGGCTGCCAACTGTCCACAATAGAGACGCATTGAGGCAGAGGCGGTGGGCCAAAAAATACGAGGACAATTGGGGACACTCGGTAAACTCAGCAGCATCGCCGAGGCAGTAATTGCCGTACCAATAGTTCCAACACCAAACAGAAGCGTCCAGAACTGCCAGCCGGGGAGCCAGGATGTCCAAGAGCGTCGAGGAGGTCGACGGGGGACCGGGGGGGTCTCTGGGTAAATTCTCTGAAGTCCCGCCTCCGGTTTTCGGAGCGATCGCGCCAACGATAGGTTTGTTTTTTTCCTCATCACCAAAACCCCTTTAACTTGAGCGGCTGTGATCGCCACGAGCGATCCAGATGGCCGGTCATCACCGAGGTTATCCTAACATTGTCTTTTCGTCGGGATCACGTTAAGGCGAAGCGACGGCGACGAACTCGATTGGGGTCTAGGGTGACCACCACCTCATCCCAGGGGAGCGATCGCACTGTTTCCTGCCACACATTGGCTTGATACACCCGTTTATGAGTCACATCCAGGGCCGTCAGCCAGCCGCTTTCCAGGGTATAGACTCCCGTATCAATCCCCAACCAACCACAGCCTTGAACGAGCTGACCGCACTGCACCCCAGGGAACGTAAAGGTAATGGTATGACCAATGACGATCAGCTTATCCACAAAATAGGGGGTGGTTTGACGATGGAAGACATCACGAATCCAACAAAACTCTTGACTGGACTGTTGTTCCAGAGGACGATGAGGGTCCACCCCGGCATGAGCCAACCAAATATCTCCCCGGTCTCGGTAGGTTGGCAGAGATTCAAGCCAATCCAAATGATCGTACATCAGGCCCGAGTTAGGATAGCTTTCCAAGGTCATATCCCCCCCGCCACTGAGCCAGAAGTCAAAATAGCGGTCATCCTCTCGGCCGTAGACCAAGGCTGAAAGCATCATCTCCTCATGATTGCCTCGAATCGCATGATAAGACGGATGAGACATAACCAACTCAACCACCTGACAACTGGCAGGACCGCGATCAATCAAATCCCCAAGAAAATCGACGCGATCGCCATCGTGTAGGTGGAGACTGTCTAAAAGTCGTACTAGGGTATCGTAATGACCATGAACGTCACCAATTACGATTTGTCGAGAGTCGGTTGACATCGGAAGAGTCCTTTGAGGAACAGGATCTGGGAAGGTTAGGGGGAATTTTTGGCTTCATCATCGTCGTACTCAACAAGAGAGTCGCCCTAGTCCAAGTATATCGACTGTAATCCTTCATAAAACATTGATGATCTAAAGTTTTGATGAGGATCGGCTGAAATGAATCCCCATCCCCAACCTAAATTCTCTGGGAGAGTCGTTATAGAGATAGCCCTTTGGCTGCCAGCCAGTCCGGGTTATACAATCGTGATTGATAGCGAGAGCCACTATCGCACAAGACCGTCACAATGGTATGACCTGGCCCCAGTTTCTTGGCTAAGGCAACCGCCGCCCCGACATTAATCCCAACTGAGCCCCCCATAAACAGGCCATCTTGACGCAGAAGTTGATAGATCACTCGTAGGGCTTCAGTATCGTCGATTTGAATGGCATCATCAATGGGAGCACCGTCCATGTTGGCGGTAATACGACTGTTGCCAATTCCTTCGGTGATGGAACTCCCGCTGGTGTCAATTTTGCCGGTCTTCACATAGCTGTATAAGCCACTCCCCATCGGGTCTGCCACCACACATTTGACCTGGGGGTTTTTCTCTTTAAAAAACATAGCTGCCCCCGCATAGGTGCCCCCAGTTCCGGTGGCGGAGACCCAGGCATCAATTTTGCCCTCAGTTTGGGCCCAAATTTCTGGGGCAGTGGTTTCATAATGGGCCCGACGGTTGGCGAGGTTGTCAAACTGATTGGCCCAGATGGCGTTGTCCATTTCCTCCGCCAGACGACCGGAGAGTTTGACATAGTTATTAGGATCGCGGTAGGGAACGGCCGGAACGGGTCGCACTTCGGCTCCCAAGGTGCGGAGGGTGTCCATTTTCTCCTGAGATTGGGTCTCTGGGATGATAATTAGGCATTTATAGCCTTTGGCATTACAAATATGGGTTAGGCCAATCCCGGTGTTACCTGCCGTTCCTTCCACGACGGTTCCCCCAGGTTTAAGATGTCCCTGAGCCTCGGCATCTTCGATAATATAGAGAGCGGCTCGGTCTTTGACGGAGCCACCCGGATTAAGAAATTCGGCTTTTCCAAGGATTTCACACCCTGTTTCCTCACTAAAGCTGTTGAGACGAATCAGGGGAGTGTTCCCGACAGTGCCGACAAAGCCGTTCTGGATATCCATAAATGATGTAGATGTTCGGTAGGGTTCGATTGGGAAAACCGCCCAACTGAGGTATGGCCTGGATTTGCAGCTCTCAACCCAGAGCCAAGAACCCGAGGCGGGGGCTGTTGTTATTCTATCGGCTTCAGGGTTGAGATTAAAATGAGTTCTCAAGGAGACGGATATGAAATTAAAGCGATCAACTCAGGTGTTGTTGCTGTTGGCGGTAATTTTTGGCGGTGGGGTGCTGTTGTATGAGGGGGCGGTTGCCCCAGAGTTTGAACGTCAACGTCAAGAGGAACAACGGGCCTTTCGCTTTCGGGCCAGTGCGATTCGCCAGATGACCCTAACTCGCTCTGACTATACGGTGCAGTTAACGAGACTCGATGAGCCGTTGCAAATTCCTTCAGAGGATGAAACTCGCTTCAGCACCACAGAATGGCAGTATGTGATGCTTGAAAATGGTGACCCCCAGGGAGAGGCAAATCCGGCAAATGATGCCTATGTCTCGTTTCTGTTGATGGTCTTGGACAATGCTCGCAGCGATCGCCCCATTGTGACGACGGCGGATAATCTGGGGGAGTATGGGTTAGACAATCCCCGCGCTCGCCTCAGGATTGAGTTGGATGATGGTGAGGTTCAGGAATTATGGGTGGGCGATCGTGATTTTACGGGTAGTTTTGTCTATGGATGGGTTCACGGGGGAGATGAGGCTCTGGGGAACAACCCAGATGAGGAGGCTGAGGAAGACGCCGGCGACTCCCGTGAGGTGTCTGTGATCCTCTTACCCCTCAATGTTGAAAATGCGGTCAATCGCTCCCGGGACGATTGGCAGGCTCAACCCCTTCCAGCGGCTCCTGATGAGGACATACCACAGCCGGAGATCCCTGAACAGGAGACACCTGAAGCCGAGGTTCCCGATGAGGACTCGCTGGATGGGGAACGTGAGGAGGAGGCTGAACCGGAAGCGGGAGACGCGCCTGAATCTCCAACTTCAGAGGAACCCGACTCCCCAGACATGGACGAGAATGGCAACTAATCGTCCGGTTGTTCCACCCCTTCTGCCCGTTGTTGAGCCACTTGACTATTTTGGCGATAGAGTTGAGTGCGATCGCGGGCGGTCTGGTAACGGGAGTCCTCCGGGGGAACTTGGGCCATCAGATCAGCGGCCCGTTGCCATTTGGCAGCTAAATCCAACCACTCGGCTCGACTTTCTGCCGTTTGTCCAGCAAATGAGGCTTGTTCCGCTAAGGTAACCGCTTGAGCAAAGGGGTCCACTTGAGGGGGGGGAGCGGGGGACGTCTCAGCAGGGGTTGGGGGGTCATCTGCGGGTAAATCCGTTGAGTCTGGGGGAGAGGCGGCCATCCAAGTCCGATACAGCCAGACTCCACCGAGTAAGAGTAGCAGAATCAAAATAAGGCTACCCATCAAGAGTTGGCGATCGCGATCCTGATTCCGAGGTTGAGAGGGTTGTAGCCGTCGCGGTAGAGCCACTTTACGGGGGCCAGCGGGCTGACGCTGGTGACTCAGGGCGCGTTTGAGAAGATTGGGACGACGGATAGAGATCGATTTTGACCACAGAAGCTGATTCTCAGGATCGCGACGAATCTCATCGAGCCAGAGGAGTTGTTCTTCTCGGGCCACCCGACAGTTCACATTCACCCGACGAATGCTACGGGGAGAAATACTTTCGAGTAAGGTTTGAATCCGCTCAACCACCTCATCCACATCCAGGCTTTGAGCCTGGGGAGACTCACAGAGGAGTTGCAACCAACCCTCGGCAAACACGGCCCGAGTGCGCACCCCGAGATCCGTCAGGTTATCATTCAATACCTGGACAATGGCAGCAATGCTCCCCTGACGGGCTTGCTGAACAATATTGTCTGCTGGATCAACTCCACGAGGCGATCGCACAAACGGGTCTTTCACGTCGTTTTATCTGAACTATGACCAACTACTGCCCTCAATCCTAGCAGGACTCTCGGCCAATTCCCCTCTTCTCTAAGGTAGAAATATTGTCCTGGGGGTAAACAGACCGCTACAATAAGCAGTGCCATCCATGAGTCAGCCGACGGTTTAACGGTTTTTGACTCGGTGCGCTCATTTCATTTGTTGTTCTACGTCCATCTCAACCCATGCTGCTAAAATCCACCACCCGCCACATTCGCATTTTTACGGCTGAAATTGACGGGAGAGATATTGTCCCGAGTCCTGATAAGCTCACCATTGATCTCGATCCGGATAATGAACTGGTGTGGAGCGATGAGGCGGTGCAACGGGTGTACGACAAATTTGAGGAATTGGTAGCCGCCAGTGCTGGTCAGGATTTAACGGAATACAATATCCGCCGTATTGGTTCAGATTTGGAACATTTCGTGCGTTCGATGTTGCAACAGGGAGATCTCAGCTATAACCTGGGTGCGCCGGTTCGCAATTATAGTTTAGGACTGCCCCGAGTGGATGAAAACGAAAACCCCCTAATCCAGTCCCCCGGTTAGGACAGTTTCTCGGCTGTTTTTTCTAGTAGAAACTGTCTATTCCTGAACGTCAACGGGTCAGTCTGGGCCTAAGCTGAAGACATCCTACTCACATAGGGAGTCAGTTTGAGATGACTTCAGAAAAATTTCGCCGCCAACTTCGGCAGGAGTCGGAGGTTTGGTGGCGTGAAGGTTTGATTGATGCAAAATTCTATGAGACTCTGGCGACTCGCTATGAGTTTCGTGACATTGAGGTTAATGCTCGTAGTCGCTTTACGACTATCCTCATTAGTCTGGGGGGCATTCTCCTGGGCCTGGGGGTGATTACCTTTGTAGCGGCCAACTGGACGGTTTGGAGTCGTGAGCTTAAGGTCATTCTGTTGATGGCAACGTTTTTAGCCATCAATGTGATTGGTTTTTATCTATGGCGATCGCCCGTGGAAAAGGGGACGAAAAAACTCGGGGCGGCTCTATTACTGATGGGGGGGTTAACCTTGGGGGCGAACATCTCCTTAGTGTCCCAGATGTTTCATCAGAGTGGAGAGATCTATGAACTCTTTTTAGTTTGGGGGCTGGCGGTTTGGTTGATGGCGTTGAGTTTAGCCATGCCGGCCCTGAGTATCTTCTCAGTGCTGTTGCTGGGGTTTGGCTATTTACGGGGGGTGTTCGATACGGTAACCGCCCAAGATTTGACGATCTTCCATTTGGGGATCATCCATATGCCCCTATTAACCTTGGCTTTGATTCTGCCTCTGGCTCATCGTAGTCGCTCCAACTTGACCTTTAGCTTGGGAGGACTCCTCTTTAGCCTCTCCTTCTTCTTTAATCTGATGGCGATCGGCAGTTGGAGGAGTGAGACAGCTATTGTCCTCCCAGCGGCGCTTCTCTGGGCTTATAGCGTCCAATCTCAGAAAAAATGGTTTCAACCCTCATTTCAGAGTATCGCTCGTAAAATTGCCTTAATTTGGTTGGCTTTGGTGTTTTATGTCTTGTCGTTTAACGGCTGGGCATCGGTGTCAATTCCCGAAGAGATGTTCCGCCTTTCTTTAGGGAGTCATTTGCTGGTTGACCTTCTAATCTGTTCGACTCTGACGATTTGGCTGTGGTTGAAGCTCGCCCGTCAAGGGTCTCAGTTTAGTTTGCTGCAAGAGCGATCGCTCAATACTGGGGTCATCCTGGGGATGTTACTCCTAACGGTGGGGAGTCTCTACACCCATTTAAACGTGACCCCTCTGGTCGTTTTAGGTCCTTTATTATTCAATATTCTCTTTTTTGTCCTCTCCATTGCCGCCATTCGTGATGGACTCGCGTTAGGGAGTCGTCGCAGTTTTTGGAGTGGCATGATCCTCCTTATTATTGGGATTATGACCCGTACTCTGGAATACGACACCGCTCTAATGACCAAGGCCGTCGTGTTTTCCGCCTGTGGCGTCGGCGTAATTTTGGCTGGACTCTGGTTTGAGCGCAACATCCACCATCAGACATCTAGATCTCATCCTCAACTTCAGGAGCACAACTCATGACACAGGATTTAATCCCCAATGCTGCCGAGACTCAAGCGGAAAGTCAGCTAACTGAGCAACCCCGTCGTTTTCCCCAATGGCGCTTTTGGTTGCCCTTACTCTTCCAAGGATTCCTGATTCTAGCGGTTCCGGCTCGTGATGCTCATACGGTCATCACGGGAACTCCGGTGGTTTTACAAACAGCACCGGTTGACCCCTATGATATTTTGCGGGGCTATTATCAAACCCTGAGTTATGATATTTCCCAACGCCATCGCTTAGAGGAACTTCCTGGGGGTCAGGAACTGTTTAATTCTCCTCTACATGGCGATCGTCATTTTGACTTTTACGTGATTCTGGAAGAACCCAGCGAAACCGCTGCCCCCGGAGAACGCCCCCTTCCCTGGGTTCCCATTGAAGTCAGGGCGGAGCGTCCTCAAGATTTACCCGCGAATCAAATTGCCCTACGAGGACAATATCGCAATTGGCAAATTCTCTATGGGTTGGAACGGTATTATATGCCGGAAAACCAGCGCAATGACATCAACGACAAAATTATGCAGATTCAAGCAGAGGAACCTGAGTCGTTTGTGGTGCAAATTAAGGTGAGCGATCGCGCTCATGCGGTTCCCATTAGTTTGTGGGTTGGGGAGGAGAATTATGAGTTTTAGGCAGAAGAAGGGAACAGGGAACACCGGAGAACCCACCCCGCCCTCCGGGCACCCCTCCTTGGAGGGGAAAGGAAAAGAGGGGGTAGGGTGCGTCCCGGCATCAGCTCATTTTGGACGTTAACCACTCGGCTAAAACTTGCCGGAACGCACCGCCGACGACAGTAAGGGCCATCACCCCTGATTGCGATAGTAATGTTCCCAGAATTTGTGCCACCACTCTTTCGGTTGTTGATGCTCTCCATCATAGTCTGTGGGCCGGTGAGTGCGATCGCCCACCACCAAACTGCCCACATAATCGGCATCTTCATAAACACGGTTAATTTGTGCCTGAATGTCCTGCACATCCTCCGCTGACAACACCCCATTATCGGTGGCTTTGTAAAACTGCACGGTAACGCGAATGGGAAAGTCAGGATGCCGTTCAATCGAAAGTCCAGCGATTTCCCTAAAGGGCCCCTCCGGTTCCCCATGGCCAATCACCGCCTCTTCAATGTTACTGAGATCCATCGCCTCCTCAGGGGCCGCCATCAAGACAGGCATATCCAACATTTCATAGAGTATGGGTTCTTTTTGTTTGAGGGGAACCTGAATCACCATGACCATGTTCAGTCCTGACTCCCCAGCCGCTTCTGGGGTTGGCCCATCAGTCGGTTCTGCGTCTGAGGCTTGCTGAGCCTGAAAATCGCTCAGACGCTCTCCGGTGAGTCGGGCCCGTTGGCCGTTTTGGTTAAAAAATAGTGGTTGTCCCCACATGGGCCGATAGGGGAGATCATCCTCGTCCCGGTTGTCGATAATGGTAATACTGGTTCCTTCTCGGGTGGCGAGAAGGGTGAGGACAGCGGGGTCGCCGGGATAGGACTGATAATTGAACAAAACTGGGTTAAATTGGGCTTTGTCTCCTTGAGGAATGGGGAGAAAACAGGCCTGGGCGCTCACGAGAACATGAGTATCCCGTTTGGCAAGCAGGGAGGGCATTTCACTGGCCCAAGAGTCGGGATTGTGGAGGTAGTTCGGTAGATTTTCTAAGACGTCCCGCAAGGATACCCGCTCTAAGTCTCCCCCATTGTGATTCCCCACCAGCAGATGAAACCGATTCAGGGGAATATCGGCGGTTAAATCACTAAAGTTGGGATGACGGATAACGGGCATTAAATGTTGTTCATAGCGCCGCAGTTCTGGGTGATAGTGCCGGACTTGAATGGTTAAATCGCTGATATTGGGGCCCACGGCGGAATTCTCATAGCGGGCGCTGTCTTCCCACATGACATTGACGATATTCAGTCCGTATTCCCTCACCTGAGACTGGGCGCTGTTATTGCGAACCATTCCAGTGGTTCGTTGGATAATTTCACGATACTGCTGATAGGCATCCAAGGCATCGCGATCAGCTTCACTCATGGCCTCAGGATTAGGAAGGTTAGGGTGGGAATTGGAGCTGGCCAAGGCCGACAGACTCACACCTAAGGCGGCACAACTGGCTAGGACAATGGCACGTTTTCTCATGGGGACTTCCTCAAGAGGGAATAGGGAAACCTCTTGATATGTCCCAACCTAACCTCTGTTGTGGCAATCTCATCTGAGTTTTGCGAAATTGTTACTCCCCAGGGTTTACCCCTGACTGGCCTCCAACCAGGTTTTTAGAGTTGAGACGACTTGGGAAATCTCCAGTTCTTGTTTCTCCTGGGTGGCCCGTTGTACCACTTCAACCTTGCCGTTGGCGATCGCCCGCCCGGTAACCACGCGATAGGGAATCCCCATCAAGTCGGCATCTTTGAACTTGACGCCGGCCCGTTCCTTGCGATCGTCGAGGAGGGTTTCCACTCCGGCGGCGTTGAGTTCTGCATAGAGTTGTTCGGCCACCTGCATCTGTTCTTCGACGTTGATATTGGGAACGGTAATGATGGCATGATAGGGGGCGATCGCCGGATTCCAAATAATGCCATCCTTATCATGAGACTGTTCCACGGCCGATTGAGCTAAACGAGAGACCCCAATTCCGTAACAGCCCATCACCAGAGGATTGCCTTTGCCATTTTCATCGGTAAACACGGCGCCTAGGGCTTGGGAATACTTGGTTCCCAATTGGAAGATATGCCCCACTTCAATGCCTCGGGCGGTTTGTAGGGTTAACTGGGGGTTTTTCAGACAGCGATCGCCCGCCATAGCCTTATCTAAATCCAACAGCGGCGGACAGGTAAAGGCATCGCCCCAATTGGCCCCCACCACGTGATGGCCCGTTTCATTAGCACCTGTAACGAAATTTGTCAAGTCTTTGACGGTATTATCTCCTAAGCGTAAAAACTTGGGATGAACCTGTTTTTGGGACTGAATCCAATCATCTCCTAAATCCGGGGCAATGTAGCCGAGGGGGAGAGGGTTTGCGGCCCATTTTTGTTGCGCTTCAGCATCAGGAACTTCCAGAGAAATGAGGGCATTGGCTTTATAATCAGCGGCGCGGCGAGTCAGTTCATTTTGCAGTTTTACATCATTGACATCGCGATCGCCCCGAATACTGACCAAGACCAAGACCGTCAATCCGGTATCATAAACGGCTTGATAGAGAACATTTTTCACCACCTGAGTCGGCGAACAGTTGAGCATCTCACAAACCGAGGCGATGGTGGCGGTGTTGGGAGTATCTCGTTTCTCGTAGCTGCTGAAGGGGGAGGGTTCGGCGTCGGGGGGACGGGAGACCGCTTTTTCCACGTTGGCGGCGTAACTTCCATCCTCAACATAGAGAACTTCATCTTCCCCGGCCTCCGCCAGAACCATAAACTCTTGGGAACCGGACCCGCCAATGGCCCCAGAATCAGCTTCCACGGCTTGGAAGGCTAAGCCACAGCGACGGATGATATTGCGATAGGCCTGGTCCATGTCGGCGTAGGTTTGTTTGAGGCTGTCCTCGTCGGTGTGGAAGGAATAGCCATCCTTCATAATGAACTCCCGGCCGCGCATCAAGCCGAAGCGGGGGCGAATTTCGTCCCGGAACTTGGTTTGAATTTGATAGAGATGGAGGGGAAGTTGGCGATAGGATTGGATACAGTCGCGGGCGATCGCGGTAATCACTTCTTCATGGGTGGGTCCGAGTCCCATCTCTCGGCCTTGGCGATCGCTGAGGGCGAACATAATCCCTTCTGCCTTAGTATAGGTCTCCCAGCGTCCGGACTCTTGCCATAATTCCGAGGGTTGCAGTTGGGGAAGTAGACATTCCTGGGCCCCAGTGGCGTTCATCTCCTCCCGGACAATGGCGGACACCTTCTGCAACACGCGCCACATCAGGGGGAGGTAGGCGTACACGCCACTGGCGACTCGTCGGATGTAACCGGCCCGCAGCAGGAGTTTATGGCTGGGGATTTCTGCCTCGGCGGGGTCTTCGCGCAGGGTGACGAGGAGCATTTGGGACAGTCGCATGGGGTTTGGCTGAGCTTAATGATGGGCGTTTGTTATCTTACTACGGTTTTTGGGCTGTCTGGGCCGCCAGTTTCGTCCTCATGTCTCCGTCTCGTCAATCAGCTTCCATATGGCTTGTCATAGGGGCTTGGCCTCCGACAATACCCGCTCTTTAATATAATGGTGCAACGACTTAGCGGTCACCACATCCACATCTCGCCCTAAAAAGTCCTCTAAATCGTGAATCAACCCCACCGGAAACCACGGCGTAATTTTTTCTAAGTTGCGGCAGCTTGTAGATTGTTGTCTTAATTCTAAATGGGTTTGAGCCGCAACACACCCTACCGTGACTCATTGATAATGGACTTTGGCGGCATGAATTCGAGGCGGGATCATAACAATAAATAGGCAGCGGTAGGGTGCGTCCCGGCTTCGTTCAATTCTTGGATTTTGGCAACAAGATTAAGCTAGCCGGAACGCACCGATTCGGGAACCCGACGACAAATACCAGGATATATCGATGATGAATCCTTGCCAGATTATCAAGCCGGTGCGTTGCGGCAGCTTGTAGATTGTCGTCTTAATTCTACATGGGTTTGAGCCGCAACACACCCTACCGTGACTCATTGATAATGGACTTTGGCGGCATGAATTCGAGGCGGGATCATAACAATAAATAGGCAGCGGTAGGGTGCGTCCCGGCTTCGTTCAATTCTTGGATTTTGGCAACAAGATTAAGCTAGCCGGAACGCACCGATTCGGGAACCCGACGACAAATACCAGGATATATCGATGATGAATCCTTGCCAGATTATCAAGCCGGTGCGTTGCGGCAGCTTGTAAATTGTTGTCTTAATTCTAAATGGGTTTGAGCCGCAACACACCCTACCGTGACTATTATTCTGCCCTGTCCCTAACGGGCGATCGCCCCCACCTTCCGCAAGGCCTCAACCGTAGAAATCACATGCTCCGCTACCCGCTCAATCTCCTCTAAGGTATTAAAACGGCCAATCCCAAACCGCACCGACGCATAGGCCAACGACTCCTCACGGCCCAACGCCGCCAACACATGAGAGGGTTCAATCTTCACCGACGTACAAGCTGAACCCGACGACACCGCCATCACTGGCTGCAATCCCAACAACAACGCCTGGCCATCCACCCCCTCAAAACTGACATTCAAATTCCCCGGAAGTCGCTGCGTCGGATGACCATTGAGATAGATTCCCTCCAACACCGAGAGTCGTTTCCATAACTGCGATCGCAACTCCCGCAACCGCGCCGACTCCTCCTCCATCTCAGCCAATCCTAACTCCACCGCCTTGGCAAAGCCGACAATCTGCGGTGGATACAGCGTCCCCGATCGCATCCCCCGTTCATGGCCACCCCCATGCAACTGGGCCGCTAACCGTACCCGAGGATTGCGTCGCCGCACATATAACGCCCCAATTCCCTTCGGCCCATAGACTTTATGGGCCGTCAGAGACATCACATCAATACATTGGGCCTGAACATCCAGAGGAATTTTACCAATCGCCTGGGCCGCATCCGTATGAAAACGAATCCCGCGATCGCGACAAAGTTGTCCAATCTCCGCCAACGGCTGCAACACACCAATCTCATTATTGGCCGCCATCACCGAAACTAAAATCGTATCCTCCCGCAACGCCGCCGCCAACTCCTCTATATCCACTAACCCATCGGACATCACCGGAAGCCGCGTCACCTCAAACCCCAAGGATTCCAAATAATCCATCGGGTCTAAAATAGCATTATGTTCCGTCGCCAGCGTCACCAGATGCCGTCCTTGACTGAAATAGGCCTCCGCCACCCCCTTGAGGGCCAAATTATTCGCCTCCGTGGCCCCACTGGTAAAAATAATCTCCTCAGGAGACGCATTAATCGCCGCCGCCAGCGTCTCTCGGGCCTGTGTCACCGCCGCTTCTCCCTCCCAGCCATAGTGATGGTTAATACTGGCAGGGTTGCCGAAATACTCGGTAAAATAAGGCAGCATCGCCGCCAACACACGCTCATCAACGGGAGTTGTGGCGTGAGCGTCGAGATAAATCGGGCGTTGTTGGAGTGGAGACATCAGCCGTACAGTTCCCAAAACATCACATCTATTTCTTTATGGTAGGGTCCGGAGTCAGTTCTGCACCAACTCCCCACAGTGGCTATCACTGGGATGGGGAAAGTCGCAAGTTCTTTGAAGGTTGGTATTATCGCGTCACCCTTCCTGAAGCGGGGGAAACCTTCGCGTTTATGTATTCCATCGAAGATCCCCTTGGCGGCGAATCCAACAGTGGCGGCGGTGCGCAAATTCTTGGCCCCCGTGACGAATATCTCTGTCGGACGTTTCCTGATGTGAGCAAGTTCTGGGCCTGGAAAAAGGGACTGGGCCTGGGCCATTGGGGACAAACCTCTCTCACCATTCCCCCTAAACTCATCGATCGCGATACCTTTGAGGCTGAGGTTAAACAAGGCTATCAGGCCACCGCCACCTGGCATCAAGGGCAACTCTATGACCCCGGCAGCGGCCATCACTGTACCTGGCAATATACCATTGAACCGGTCTATGGTTGGGGCGATCGCCAATCCACGGCCGGCTGGCTATCATTTTTAGAAATCTTTGAACCCGGTTGGCAAATTCTCATGGCCCACGGTTGGGCCACCGGATGGATTGACTGGAACGGAGAGCGTTATGAGTTTAACCGAGTTCCCGCCTATGGAGAAAAGAACTGGGGGCGATCGTTTCCGCAAAAGTGGTTTTGGTTTAACTGCAACAGTTTCGACGGCGAACCCAATTTAGCCCTCACCGCTGGGGGTGGCCGGCGAGAGGTTCTCAGTTGGATGGAATCGGTGGCCATGGTGGGGATTCATCATGAGGGGCAATTTTATGAGTTTGTTCCCTGGAATGGAACCGTTACCTGGGAAATTGCACCCTGGGGATTTTGGAAAATGCAGGCCTGGAGTGGAGACTTGGAAGTCACACTGACGGGAACTACGGAGGAACCCGGAACACCCCTGCGGGCCCCAACTCAGGAGGGCCTGGTTTTCGCCTGTCGGGATACGATGAAGGGCCAGGTTCATCTACAGCTTAAACAGCGTCGTCAGGGCCGTTATGAAATGCTATTAGAGGCGACGAGTTCTCAATGTGGGTTAGAAGTTGGGGGTGGCCCTTGGAATGAGACTTGGATTGTGGATTAATGGGTGAGCCAGAAAAACAAATGGTGTTTTCCGGGTTCAGGATGATCAGGAAAATTTGTTGCAGATTATATTCCCTACCGTAGGGGCGAAAAATCCCCTCCTGGGAGGGGTGGGGGTGGGTTATGCCCCTACAGTTGGATACCCAAGGCAACAAATCTAAAACTAATTGTCGCCCTTAACGGTTACGGATTCAAAAACCCCATTACCAACTCATTCAACGCCACCATATTAATTAAGAACGCATCATGGCCATGGGGCGACGATAACCATTCTAACTGGGCGTTGGGCATCCATTGCGCTAACTCCTGCTGGTCCCGAGGGGGATAGAGGAGATCCGAGTCGATCGCCACCACCAGCGTCGGTTGGGCGATCGCCCCCAAGGCCGCCAGATAATCCCCCTCTCCCCCGGAAACATCATGACGATCCATCGCCTCCGTCAACGCCACATAGGTATTGGCATCAAAACGCTGGACTAACTTCTGTCCCTGGTACCGTAAATAACTAGCGATCGCAAACTCCCCATCCTCCTGAATCTCTCGCCCAAAGCGTTCTTGAAAACTAGCCGTGGCCCGATAGGAAATCATCGCCATCATCCGGGCCGCCGCTAACCCCGTAGTGGGGGGTGCATCTTCCTCATAATTGCCATTACACCAATTCGGATCGGCAAAAATCGCCTGACGCTGGGCTTCACTTATGGCAATACACCAGGACGAATGTCGTCCCGCCGCTGCAATCGAGACAATCCGTTCAACATAATCTGGATAGAGTTTTCCCCATTCCAAAACCTGCATTCCCCCCAACGAACCGCCAATGACAAACTTAAGTTTCTTCACCCCCAACCCTTGCAATAATCGCCATTGCAGCCGCACCATATCTCGAACTGTAATTGCCGGAAACGCCCGGCCATAGGGTTTCCCCGTCGCTGGATTGAGAGAAATCGGTCCCGTGGTTCCATAACAACTTCCCAGGACATTACTACAGACAATAAAATCGCGATCGCCATCAAACGTCCGCCCCTCTCCAAACAGCGGCCCCCACCATTCATCCGCATCCGCACTTCCCGTCAACGCATGACAAATATGCACCGCATTATCACCTGATTCATTGAGGGTTCCCCAACAGCGATAGGCCACTTCAACGTCCATTAATTGCTCACCCGACTCCAATGAAAAGGGTTCCGGTAGCTGATAAGTTTGAGTCTGGGGGGAGATTAAATGGCGGTATTTCATTAGAAGAAGGCAAGAGGCAATAGGCAAGAGGCAAGAGGCAATAGGGTTACCACAGAGACACAGAGTACAGGTCGGATGAGGAGGAAGAGGAGGGGGGGAGAAGGCAATAGGCAAGAGGCAATAGGCAATAGGGGGAAGAAGGCGATAGGGGATGGGTGAATATTGCCTCCTTAGGGGAGATTTGACTGAACCACTCTCAAAATTATCATAAATCGGGTTTGTCCCCCTTCCCTGGGGCGGGGAGGGGGCTAATTTAGCACGAATGACCGAGAGGGGGACTATCTTAGCCCGCTTTGGCAAAGGCTTGGTCGAAGTCGGCTTTGATGTCCTCGATATGTTCCAAGCCGACAGACACCCGGACCATGGCCGGGGAGATTCCCGCAGCGGCTTGTTCGGTTTCGTCGAGTTGCTGGTGGGTGGTGGAGGCAGGATGAATCACCAGGGTTTTGGCATCTCCCACATTGGCGAGGTGAGAGGCTAGTTGCACATTATTGATAAAGCTGCGACCGGCTTCTAAGCCTCCTTTAATCCCGAAACTCAACACACAACCAAATCCATGATTGAGGTATTTTTTCGCCTGTTTATGATAGGCGTGTTTCGGCAGTCCGGGATAGCTGACCCAATCCACTTTGGGATGTTTTTCCAGCCATTTTGCCAAGGCTAAGGCATTCTCGGTATGGCGATCGACCCGTAACGAAAGGGTTTCTAATCCTTGCAACAACAAGAAAGCGTTAAAGGGACTCAGACAGGGACCCAAATCTCGTAACCCTTCTACGCGGGCCCGGATAATAAAGGCGATATTGCCAAAGGGACCGTCGGGACCAAAGACTTCTTGGAAGTTCAAGCCATGATAGCCTTCAGAGGGTTCGGTGAACATGGGAAATTTGCCGTTCCCCCAGTTGAAGTTCCCCGAGTCGACAATCACGCCACCGATGGAGGTTCCATGGCCGCCAATCCACTTTGTGGCGGATTCCACCACAATATCGGCCCCGTGGTCGATGGGACGACAGAGATACCCGGCGCAACCGAAGGTATTATCGACAATCAGCGGGATGTCATTCTCATGGGCGATCGCCGCCAACGCCTCTAAATCGGGGATGTTAAATTTAGGGTTGCTGAGACTCTCGACGTAGATGGCTTTGGTGTTCTCGTCGATTTGTTCCCCGAAGGCTTTGGGATCATCGCTGTCCACAAATTTGACATTTACGCCAAGACGTGGGAAAGCGACCTTGAATTGATTATAGGTGCCGCCATAGAGGGTGGAGGTGGAGACGATATTGTCCCCTGCCTGACAGATATTATTGATGGCCAGGAACTGGGCCGCCTGGCCGCTGGCGGTGGCCAGGGCCATGACTCCCCCTTCTAGGGCGGCGATGCGTTTTTCAAACACATCCGTGGTGGGGTTCATGATTCGGGTGTAGATATTCCCGAACTTCTTGAGGGCGAACAAATCCGCACCGTCGTCCGCATCCTCAAACACATAGGAGGTGGTTTGATAGATGGGAACCGCCCGGGCGTTGGTTCCGGGGGCGGGGGTTTGTCCGGCGTGGATTTGGAGGGTTTCGTAGCGGTGTTGATTGGCTTCTGACATTAAACCGTTCCTGATTGAAGTGAGTGGTGTTCGGGGTAGTGGGGGAACAGCGTCTCGCTTGGGGCCAATGTATTTTACGGGATTGAGTTCCTCGGAACAATGGAATCTGTCAGGGTTGATACGTTTTGTTGCAATTGTCCCTTAGGAATTGGGGGACACCTGTTTGGGTTGTCCCGTTTCGGGATCGAGCGATCGCAAGGCTTGCGCCCATTTCAGCGCCAGGCTAATTTCAGTAAAGGGAACCTGAATCGGGCCCGCTTCGCCCCGTTGGAAACAAAGGCTAACGGTACGACTGCTTTTAGGAGGATGGGCCTCATTAATGGGATTGCCATTCACCTCCACCTCAATGGCCGTAACCTCCGTCAAGGAGAACTCCTGCATCTCCACCACCCCAGTCCGGCTGGATTTCCCCCACACCAGGCGATCGCCCCGTTGTCCCAAGACGGCTAAGATATCGTATTTAGCGCGATCGAAGCCCTTGGCCCAACGTTGATAGGCTTCCACTTTCCGAAACTCATTCCAGCCCGCCCAAGCCAAACCAAAAAACAACACCAGCAAGGGCAACCAAAGTAAACCGCGTTCCATAACTCTCTTAAAAACTGCTTCCCCCATTGTCCCCCGTTCGGGGCCCACTCGTGATGCGTTATCTTGGGAGAACATTCAGAAGTCTTCATCATCACCTGTCCCGTCTCGGGTGTCGCCGAATCGCACAACCGCACAACCCCGTCGGTTGTACATCCACCAAAACCAGTTTAAGACCATGAAAAATTTTCTACTCACTTGCCTATTTTTCCTAGGCTTGGGGTGGGCCTTAGCGACCTTCTCAGGACTCGCCAATCAAGGAACCTACGAGTCCCTGATTCTCAACTTCCGCGATGACCTCTCCTCAGCCGAGGTCAGCCAGCAGTTAGAGGAGATGTCGCAACAGTTCAACCTCAGCCCCCGTCTCAATAGCGAATTTTCTCAGCGAGATCACATTTATATTGTCGAGGGCGATCGCGAGGTCTTGCGGGAACTGCGTCGCCAATTCCGGCCCTACTTGCAGTTCGCCGAACCCAACTATATTTATGGGGTTCCCGAGAAGCCGATTCAATCCAGCTTTGACGGAACCGCCATTCCGGGACTGTCCAAGTCCTATCCCAACGACCCCCTCTATTCCAAACAATGGAACCTCAAAGCCATTAACGTGGAAGGGGCCTGGGCTGACAGTACCGGCGACGAGGTCATCGTCGCGGTGATTGATACCGGGATTCTCCAAGTGGCCGACTTAGAGGGAACCGAGTTTGTCGAAGGCTACGATTTCGTCAACGATCGCGTCAATGCCGATGATGACAATGGCCACGGAACCCATGTGGCCGGAACCATTGCCCAAACCACCGATAACGAGTTCGGCGTGGCGGGGATTGCCCATCAGGCCAAACTGATGCCCCTGAAAGTTCTCAGTAAACAGGGCGGCGGGACGGTCAGTGATATTGCTGAGGCTATCCGCTTTGCCGCTGACCATGATGCCGATGTCATTAACCTGAGTTTAGGGGGAAGTGGCGAGAGTCATCTGATGCGCGATGCGATCGACTATGCCCATCGTAAAGGAGTGGTGGTCATCGCTGCTGCTGGCAATGCCAATCAAAATAGTGCCGGCTATCCCGCCCGCTATCCCCGCGTCTTAGGGGTGGCTGCCAGTAACGCCGCCGGAGACAAGGCCCCCTACTCCAACTTTGGCGCTGGGGTGGATATTTCTGCCCCCGGCGGTGATACCCGCAATGGGGAAACCGGGGGGATTCTCCAACATACCCTCAATCCTCAAGATGGGTCAGCGGTCTTTGCCGCCTTTCAGGGAACCAGCATGGCCTCCCCTCACGTGGCTGCTGTAGCGGCGTTGGTGAAAGCCACCGGGGTTGAGAGTCCCGATGAGGTGATGCAAATCCTTAAGGAGTCGGCCCGTCCGGTGGAAGAGGATAGTTTTAACCATTTTGGTGCTGGTCATCTCGATGCGGCCTCCGCTGTCCAGTTGGCGGTGAAAGGCCAGTTGAATTTCCGCGACTTTTTCCGTTGGTTACGGGATAACGGCTATCTGAACCCCCGCTTCTGGATTGATGGGGGAACCATCGCCCTGATTCCCAAGTTAGCGATGGTGATTGGGTCCTATTTGCTGGCCTGGTTGCTACGCAATTACTTCCCCTTCCGCTGGAATTGGAATCTGTCTACCGGCTTGGTGATGGGAAGTTCGGGTATTTTTATTCTCCGTAGCTTCTATGTCTTTGACTTGCCCCAATGGCCCTTACGGCTAGCGGGGAGTTCCCTACCGGAGTTAGGGACAGCGGTTCAGGGGAATCCGGCCTTGAACCCGATTTTTGCCAGTGTCTTGATTCCAGGGGTGCTGCTGGTGTTGCTGTTGGGCCATGCACAACGGAAGTGGTGGGCCATTGGTGCAACCCTTGGGGTGGCCAGTTGTTTGGCCGTGAGTGCGGTGGTAGACCCTGAGTTAGTTTGGCTGGGCAGTGGCTGGCTGGCCCGGGGCTTCTTGGCGGTGAATGCGATCGCCTGTTGGATGTTGGCCCGATTGGCCGCGAAACCCGGAGGAATTACGGCATGAAACTAACTGGAGTCGTCAAACACGTCGCCATGGGAACTGGGGCCTGGACCCTGGAAACGGGGACAGGCCAAGTCTATGAACTCCATGAAAGCACCCCATCAGAGGTTTTAAAGCCGGGTCAGTCCGTCACCCTAGAGGGAACTGTCCGTGATGATGTGATGACCCTCGCGGCCCTAGGACCGGTGTTTGAGGTGAAATCCTTCCAACTGGGACCTGAATCTTAGGTCGCTCATCGACAGGGTAATGAATTCTTTAAAAAACACTTTGGACCTAAAAAATCCAAGGTGTTTTTATTTTTTGCGTAAAACCAACTAGAGTCAATACGTAAAAATACGCAGAAAATATACTGATACTTTTGCGAGCTTTTGATGAGTTTCAAACACAAAATTACGTCAATCCAGAGATTAGCAAGGATTTAAGGAAAATAGCCGTATTTCTTTCCAGCAAAGGTATCTAGCCTTTACACTCCGTAAGCAAAATTGATTTTTTGCTTTATAAAGCTTGTGTAAAGCTCTAGTCTAAAGACAATAAAGTTTTGATGAACTCTTGGCAAAATGGGAGACAGTACAGAAATTGTCCCTTAGGATGAGAATGTGAAAAGAAACACCACTTGAACGAAGGCGACGACCCAGAACTCGGTTCGCTTTCTAAACCTAAACTATTTAGAATGGAGCCATTCCCAATGAAACTCTTTAACTCAACCCTGGTGGGCCTGTCCGTTGCCACCGTCGCCTCCTTAACTCTTGGTGTAGAAGCGGCGAGTGCTGACCTGGTCGCCCAAGGAACCTGTGACATCGCTAACCTAACCGGAACCACGGACTGCGAAGGGATTTATCGCGGCAACGATTCCAATAGCATCACCACCAGCACTGAGATGTTCGGCAAGACCGGTTGGTCTGAATTGTGGAAAGTTGATGACAGCAGCGGCACCACAGGCCCCCTCACCGTTGCTCTAAATAACGCGGGTCAGGAAACCTCCGGGACTTGGACACTCTCTGAAGACTTTAACTTCGACCTCTACGACTCTGTCATGTTCGTCCTCAAAGGCGGTCCAACCTTTACTGCTTACAAGTCTGACGGCGTAACCATGTCGGGAACTTGGAACACGGATGACTTACGTAATGGTGGTGGACGTGTCGGACCTGGATTGTCTCACTTCACCGTCTGGACAACTGGAACTGGAAGTGGTGGTAATAGTTCCGAACCGACCCCAGTTCCCGAACCTGCGGCTCTCCTCGGTTTAGGTTCCGTTGCCTTAGCGTCCCGGTTCCTGCGCCGCAAGTCAGAAGACGCTTAGGTCTCTTGGGTGTTCAGACCTCTAGCCTAGTTTAGCGGCTCAGGCCCTTCACAATTTTAAAGGCGCTCCATCTTCTCTCCATACCCCCCGATTTAGGTCGGGGGGTTTTTTAGCGTCACTTTTGCGTAGATACACAGTGAAATATGTCAAAATGCCCATGAATGGGAGTGTGAGTTAGAGAATAGTTCTTGAAGCTTGCATGAAGACACGCAGGGAAAATTATGAAGTTTCAATGAAATTTGCGTAGCTTTGGCTACATACTAGAATGATTGGGCTAAAATTCCTGTAGAAATACGTAAATTCTAGACCAAAGCCTACCGTTGCGGTTTTCTCTAAGTATTTTCCTTGATACCCCTTTTAGGATGTCCCGAACATGAAACGACTGAACTCAACCACGACAACCCTCTGCGGCGTTGCTGTTGCCACTGTCACCTCCTTCTCCATTGGTGTCGAATCCGCAAATGCCCTATTCCATATCTCCGGTACAACCTGCTCGACTGATAACTTCACGGAATCTACTTGCGGACAGGGAACCTTAACAATACCCCTGGCCTGTCTAACTTCATTGTTTGGGGACGCATCAAGGATGATGACCATGAGACTGTTCCTGAACCCGCTGCTCTCCTCGGTTTAGGCGCGATCGCCCTAGCCTCCCGCCGCCTCCGCCGCAAGTCTGACGACGCATAACATCCAGCCACAAGGTTAGATACTAACTCGGTGAACTCACGCCCCCAAGTTACGGTTGGGGGCGTTTTTGTGGAGTCATTGCGGGAGCTTGCCGGGAGGGTCTGCAAAATGTGAGAATGCTGGAGTAGTTCGACCGTCACAGTCTCGAAACCCTATGGCCAGTCAATCCCCCATCCCTGTCGTTGTCAACGGTGCTGCCGGAAAAATGGGCCGCGAAGTCGTCAAAGCCGTTGCCCAAGCCGAAGATATGATGCTTCTCGGGGCAGTGGATACCAACCCCAACGTGGCGGGCCAGGATGTGGGGGAGGTGGCCGGCTGTGGTCCCCTGGAAGTGCCGATTCTCAGTGACTTGCAAAGTACCTTGGTCATGGCCACCCAGGAACAAACCCAAGGAGTGATGGTCGATTTCACCCATCCCAGTGGGGTTTATGAGAATATCCGGGCGGCGATCGCCTATGGGGTGCGTCCGGTGGTGGGAACCACGGGACTAAGTCCTGAGCAAATCCAAGATTTAGGGGAGTTTGCCGAGAAAGCCAGTACCGGTTGTCTGATTGTTCCCAATTTCTCTATTGGTGTCGTCCTGATGCAGCAGGCGGCGATCCAAGCCTCGAAATACTTTGACCATGTGGAGATTATCGAACTCCATCATAATCAAAAAGCCGATGCCCCTTCGGGAACCGCGATCAAAACGGCTGAAATGTTGGGAGAACTGGGTAAACGCTATAACCCAGCCGCCGTAGAGGAAGAGGAGAAGTTACAGGGGGCCCGAGGGAGTGTGGGCCAAGACAATATCCGTATTCATAGTGTCCGCCTTCCGGGACTGATTGCGCACCAAGAGATTCTCTTTGGGGCTCCCGGTCAAGTCTATACCCTACGCCACGATACGAGCGATCGCGCCTGTTATATGCCCGGCGTTCTCCTCTCGATTCGTCAAGTTACCCAACTCACCTCCTTGGTGTACGGTCTGGAGAAGATTATTTAAGGTCAGGTTCCCCTAAGAGTGCCACCCCTCCGGTCAACTTTTATCATTCTCCGTAAACTAGAGATAGTCTATCCTGTCGATTTAAGTCGGAATCGACGGAGTACTTGGTGACGGTTCTGACGGACACTGAGGCGATCGCACTCGGAAGATACAACATGGTCGAAATTCTCGCCGCCTTGTCTGCATCCGCTGCGGCTGGCCTGAGAATTGGCCTCCCCCTGCTGATGATTGGCTTGGTGAAAACCAATCTTTGGTCAGATGTGCCACTTCTCTCTAATTTCTCTCCCTCCCTAGTGGTGGGAGTTCTAGCCGCTTGGTCTTGTTTTGAACTCTTGGCCTCAAAACAACTCCTGGGGCAACGAGTGTTACAAATCCTGCAATTGATATTTTCACCCATCGCCGGGGCAATTGTCGGCATGGCCGTGGCTCAACTGGCGGACATTGAAGATTGGCAAATTGGCGTGATTGGGATTGTCGGCGGACTGCTGGCCTTAGTCTTGCAACTGGTGCAAACCGGTTGGTTTTTCCGGCTGCGGGGACTCCCCATCTGGGCAATTTGGCTACAAGATGCCCTCTCGGTTATCCTAGTCCTCTTTGCCTTTGATGCTCCACAACAGGGGGGATTGATTGCCCTGCTGCTGTTATGGCTGGCCATACGCAGTTCCTCCGCCTGGTATCGTTGGCATCGTCAGGAACGCTACAAACGCCGCCTGATGCAACATGCGGAATATCAAGAAGCCTTACAGGATGAGGAAAACCAACAAACTTAGGAAAATTTCTGGGATTTTTCTAAATTCTCCGGAATCCCTGCCTCACGGACGAAAGTAAAAGATAGGTAGATGCACCCTGATGATTCCACCCCGGCGATTACACCCCGCCGGGGTTTTTTTGTTTTTGTCTCAAACCTTGCCTCAAAAGGGCCATCGCAGCCAGCGACGGAGACTGTTGGAGAGGCGATCGCCCAAGGTAATCTCATCCAGCCAGGTGGCCTCATTCGCGGCCCATTCATCCACCACCACTCGCCCCAGGGGGGTTAAGCGAAAACTATCGGTAATTCCCTGGCCATCCACCTCTCGCCGCAAAACCCCCACGTTAATTAGCCACAATAAGTCATTCTCTGCGGCCAGTTCCCCGAGGGGATAACGGCTATAGCCTTGCTTGACGCCCTCCTCCCCGACAATCTTTTCTAAGAAAATCCCTTGTTGACGAAAGTCTTGATACAGTTTCAGGGTAAAGGGGGCGCAACGGAGGGCCCGGCGGGCGCGATCAAGGCTGGTTGGGGAATGGGGAATAGGGGTAGCCGGCGGAAGCGTCATAACTCGTGGGACTGGGGGACATCTACCCTGTATTCTAGAGGAACATAGGGGCGATCGCTCCCAGGTCGTCCTGTCTGTCCTGCTCGTTATTGTTGTCTGTTCGGGTTCCCATGTCCATTGTTGTTGCCAGCTTCTATCAATTTGTCCCCCTTGATAATCTCGATAGCCTGCGATCGCAGCTTCTGGAGTTGGGGGGTGATGGCCATCTCAAAGGAACCCTCATTCTCGCCCCTGAAGGCATCAACGCCACCGTCGCCGGCCCCCCAATGGCGATCGAAGCTCTCATAGACACCCTGCGCCAAATGCCCCAATTCCAGGGCTTAGAACGCCTAGAGTATAAAGAGTCTCAACATCAAACTCCCCCCTTCCAACGCTTCAAAGTTCGCATCAAACCGGAAATTGTCACCTTCAAACAAGAGGATATCAACCCTCAAGACACCGTCGGAACCTACATTCAAGCAACAGACTGGAATCAACTTATCTCAAATCCCGACGTGACCCTCATCGATACTCGCAATGAGTTTGAAGTCGAAATGGGGACCTTCAAAGGAGCGAAAAACCCCAAGACCGCGTCCTTTACCGAGTTTCCAGACTATATCAAAGAGGAACTAGACCCCGAGACAACCCCAAAAGTCGCCATGTTTTGCACCGGTGGCATTCGCTGTGAAAAAGCCACATCCTACCTCTTAAAACAGGGATTTAAAGAGGTCTATCACCTCAAAGGAGGCATTCTTAAATACCTAGAAGACGTCCCAGAAGAGGAAAGTTTATGGGAGGGGGACTGTTTTGTCTTCGATGAGCGAGTGGCGGTGCGACATGGCCTCGAACCGGGGGAATATGAACTCTGTCTCAGTTGTGGACATCCCCTCTCCCCAGACGAGCGCAACTCTCCCCACTACGACTGGGGGATTTCCTGTCCCCATTGTTACGAACATCTCAGTGACGAGAAACGCCGCCGCCGAGAGGAAAAAGTCCGTCAGTTACAGCTTCAACGCCAACGTCAAGCCGTCAGCGAGGGGAATCAGACTTAAGGAGATGCGATCGTCCTCATGAAGCTGATGATTAAACGCACGAATCGCCTCCGTGCGTTTATCGCTCACCGTTGCATCCGCCACACGCCCGGACCATAGAACATTATCGATCGCAATCAGTCCCCCTGTTCGCACCAATTGCAAACAGGACTCATAATACTTGCCATAATTGCGCTTATCAGCATCAATAAAGGCAAAATCGAAACTTTCCCCCTCTCCAGCGTTGAGAAGTTCCTCTAACGTCTCTAAGGCGGGTCCTAGGCGGGATTCAATCTTCTGGGCAACCCCCGCTTGTTGCCAATAGCCCCGGGCGATCGCCGTTGTGGTTTCATCGATATCACAAGTCAGCAGTCGGCCCTCTGGGGGCAGGGCCAGGGCCACGGCCAAGGCACTATAGCCGGTAAAGGTTCCAATTTCTAAGGTTTTCCGCGCCCCTAAAAGCTGCACCAGTAGGGCCATAAACTGACCCTGCTCCGGGGCAATCTGCATCCGCGCGCCGGGGAGTTGGACCGTTTCCTGCCGCAATTGTTGCAAAACGGGGTGTTCTCGGAGGGAGGTATTGAGGAGATAGTCGTAGAGTTGGGGCGATAAGCCGAGGGTTTTAGGAGACATGGGGGGAGAGGCAAGAGGCAAGAGGCAACAGGCAAGAGGGAGGAGAAGGCAATAGGCAGTATAACCCACCCCTAACCCCTCCCAGGAGGGGAAGGCAATAGGCAATAGGGGCAGACGGCAACAGGCAATTAGAAGCGTGCGATCGCATCCCCGACCGATTTAACTTTGACTCATGCTGTTTGCTATCTGTGCTAAAATCATGCCAATAAATCTGGCTTTTGACAAGGTTTACCTGAACGTTGAGACTCCTCAGCCTTTGTATCTATGAAACAAGAAAGTTTGTTGCTACGCGAGTGCCTAGACCATCTAAATGCCTTACCCGATATCGAGGCAAAAAACGGCAATAAAAACTGTATTACTATCCGTAATTGTGATGAATTAGTGGATTATGTATACAAAATCCAGCCAGATGTTACAGGTACAATGGCTGAACTCATAAGTCCTTATTTTCAACGATTTAAACGAGATAAGGGAGAAAAAATATTACTAATTACTCGCTACTTATCCAACCCTGCTATCAATATTTTGCTAAAAGAAAATATAGAGTTTATCGATGCAGCAGGTAATATGTATCTCAATACTCCAGGCATTTATATTCTAATTCGCGGTCAACGTCGGACAAAAGGGAAACCTTTATCTCGTTCCAAGATTACCGTCACAACACTTAAACTCATCTATATTTTATTAAAAAATCCTCACATATTACAGACAAACGTGAGAGATATTGCTATAGCTTCTGGTATTGCACCATCAACAGTGAGTCGCAGTCTTAAGGTTTTATATAATTTGGAGTATTTACAACGGCAACGAGATGGTAACTATCGAATTTTAAATTATCCAAAACTTTTAGAGCGCTGGGAAATGGGCTACGCTGAAAGTCTTCGCCCAAAGCTAACAGTCGAAGCTTTTACGCCCGTAGGAGAGAGAAGCTTTTTCGATGTAGCAGAGCGTATTATTGAAGGAGCGAAAGAGGGTGATTTTTTGTTAGGTGGAGAACTGGGGGCGGCGATCGCAACGGATTATCTTCGTCCTCAAAGCGCGACATTACATTTAAATGAGAGCAATCTCCAAACATCGGCAAAATCACAAGCCATGACAATCGCAGCAAAAATGAGGCTTAAGCCTAGTCCAAAAGGAAATATCGTCTTTGTCCAGCAATTTGGTACGCAGAATAACTGGAGTGAGGATGGGATGGAAACCCTCGCAGATCCCTTACTACTTCATGCAGAGTTGCTGTTAATTGCCGATGAGCGATCGCAAGAAACTGCGGAGCGCCTTTACCGGAAATATATTGCCGAGAGAGATGAAAATGCTTGACCCAAAAGAAAAACAGGTTTTAGCCGATCTTAAGGCTGTACTAGATTCTCTAGATTTGCGCGGGATACTGTCTCCATCCTCTCAAGACAATACCTAATTCGAGCTTTATGGCCGATCGCAGCCCGATTTGCGAGTCTGGGGACTGAGTGACGTCGTCTGAAGTAGAGGCAAAAGGGGGGAGGGGATGCCGTGAGGGGTTAAAATGAGAGTCGATTGACTATGTTAAAGCGTTGTAGGGTTTTTATCACGGGATGGATACTACAGATAAGCGGATTGAACTCCCCGATGATTTGGAGGATGCGATCGCCCAGGCGAAGGCGGCGACGAAAGCGGCCCTGGAGGATGGCTATCGGCTGATCCAAGTTGAGATCGTCTATCCAGAACTGAAGGCCCAACCTATCGCTGAAACCTTTATCCCCGTTTTGACGGAAATGGGTTATACCCTTAAAGTGATGTTCCCGGATACCGGTGCGGCAGCCTTGGCGCGGCGGGATTGGGGAGATACTCCCTTCAAGATTACCGATGTGGGGAGTCGTCGCCTTCCGGTTACCAGTCAGATGGAGGAGACGGATGAGTGCTATCTGTTGGTGGAACCCTCGGATGTGGAAATCGAACAGGTGGAGAAACTGGCCAACGAAGCCGGCGATCGCCCGGTAATCCTCCTCCTCCCCCGCCTCGAAAGTGTCGCCACCGTTGGCATTGGCTACGCCGCCCGCCAGTTACGGGAACGCTTCCTGAGCAAAATCACCTCATGTTATTATGTTCGTCCTCTCCCCGGTGGGGCCCTGTTACGGATTTATCCCTCACCCTGGATTGTCTGGAGCTTAAACGAGGATAATCAATATGAGGTGTTAACGGAAATGTCCTACAAACCCGTCGGCGAGGAACTTGAACGTCTGCTAATGGGTGAAGAACTCGAACCAGAGTCTTCTGAAGCGGCTGAGGCGGATCCAGGCGCATCCCCCAATCCCAGCAAACCCAAATCCCGAGGCTTGTTTGCCGAAGTACAACGTTTCATCCGCGCCTTAACTCAATAGTCAGCTCACCCTAAATTCTTACCGGAAGAGAGCAATCACCCCCTCGGCGATCGCTTGGGGAACACACCTCGACTATCGTTCGGTGCGCCCCTAAATCTTTCCGACTGCTTTCTTCCCCCCTACTGCTATCCTCCTGGGAGGGGCAGAGGTGGGTTATCCCTCTTGCTGCTATCCCCTCCTGGGAGGGGCAGGGGTGGGTTATCCCTCTTGCCTCTTGCCTCTTGCCTTTTGCCTTCTCCCCCCTATGCCAGACTTACAAGACGAACTGATTGAAGTTCTCCAAGAACCCCCAGATTTAGACTTCGATCTGCCCAACCCCGAAGATGAGGATTTGCCAGATTTTGAGTTTTTGCAACAAGTCGATCGCGCCTGGCTGGTGTGCGATCGCTTTAATTTGCAGACGGACATTTGGCGAGGGCGGATTTTGCGGGCCGTGCGCGATCGCGAAAAAATTGGCGGCGAGGGACGGGGGAAAGGCTTTCTCAAATGGCTCAGCGAACGGGAAATCAGCAAAAGTCAAGCCTATTCCCTGATTGAACTGGCCAATAGTGCCGATACCCTGCTCGAACAAGGTAAACTCGACCCCAACAGCATCAATAACTTCAGTAAGCGGGCCTTTGTCGAAACCGCCAACTCTCCCGTTGAGGTGCAACAACTGGTAGCCTCAGCGGCCCAGGATGGCGATCGCATCACCCGCCGCGAAGTCAAACAACTCTCCGATGAGTGGATGGCCATGACATCGGAGTTATTACCCGAAGAAGTCCGGGATTTAGCAGCAGATCATTCCCTACCCGCTCGTCATGTGGCCCCCTTAGTTCGGGAACTGGAAAAACTCCCAGAAAACCATCTCAAAGAAATTCAACGGGAAGCCGCCGCCAGTCCCGACGTAGAGACGTTGAAACAACTCACCACCGAGGCCCGCAATCTCTCAAAATATATTGATGCCGCCTCTCAGGTGCAAACCCTGCAAGATCCGGCTCTGGATTTAGAGATGGCCCTAGAAGAAGCCTTACGCATTGGCTCCTTAAGTGTCGCCTCAGATTTAGTCAAACAGGCGGCCCAACTCGAACAAACCGTAACGAAACTCTACACCACCTGGAAGCGTCTCTCTAGCCAAGCCGATCGCCTCTATGTGGATACTGGGGCCAGTACCCCCAACCTGCGATCGCTCATCACCATTGTCGAACGCATCAGTGGCCCCGTCATCGAAGTTCCCCTCGATGAACATGGCGAACACAGCGTTCGTCTACAAATCCTGAGCGACTAACCCAACCCCCGCAAACCAAGGCAGTGCATTCCCCTCCCTCCTGCCTCTTGCCTATTGCCTCTTGCCTCTTGCCTCTTGCCTTCTATTCCCTATCCCCCATGCCCCCTATTCTCATTACTGGAGGAGCCGGATTTATCGGCTCAAACTTTGTTCGCTACTGGTGTCAAAAACATCCAGATGCCCCGGTTGTGGTTCTCGATGCCCTCACCTATGCGGGAAATCGCGCTACTCTTGCCGACTTAGAACAACAGGGTAAACTCACCTTTGTTCAGGGTAATATCTGCGATCGCCCGCTCGTAGATCGCCTTCTGAGGGACCATGACATCGAAATTGTGGCCCATTTCGCCGCTGAATCCCATGTCGATCGCTCAATCCTCGGGCCCGAAGCCTTTATCCAAACCAATGTTGTGGGGACGTTCACCCTCCTAGAAGCCTTCCGTCAGCATTACAGCCAACATCAACGGGGGCGATTTCTCCATGTCTCCACCGATGAAGTGTATGGAAGTCTTGGCCCAGAGGATCCCCCTTTCTCAGAAACCACTCCCTACGCACCCAATAGTCCCTATTCTGCCTCCAAAGCCGGAAGTGATCATCTCGTCCGCTCCTATTTCCATACCTACGGCCTGCCGACACTCATCACTAACTGTTCCAATAATTACGGGCCCTATCACTTCCCTGAGAAACTGATTCCCCTGATGTGTATCAATATTCTCCTCGGGAAGCCTCTCCCCGTCTATGGCGACGGGCAAAACGTGCGGGATTGGCTTTATGTGGAAGACCATTGTAGCGCCCTGGATACCGTCATTCTCAAGGGATTGCCCGGGCAAACCTATAATGTTGGTGGCAACAATGAAGTCAAAAACTTGGATCTCGTCCAGTTACTGTGCAACTTAATGGATGAGATGGCTCCTAACCTGCCCGTCCGCCCCAGTCAAGAATTGATAACATTTGTCCGCGATCGCCCAGGACATGATCGACGCTATGCCATTAACGCCGGTAAAATCAAGACTGAACTGGGATGGCAGCCATCTGTCACCGTTGAAGAAGGCTTACGGCGAACGGTGAGCTGGTATCTCAGTCATGAAGACTGGTGGAAACCCTTACTATCGGAAGATTACCAGAACTACTATAACCAGGTTTATGGGGCAGACTCAGCTCCAACCTCCACCTGAACCGAGAGACTACCATGAAGAGAGGGAAGTGTTCCTACGTGATTCACGGCGCTCCCCCTTCTTCCGTACGTTAGGATCAATTGGATATGTCCCATGGTCTTCTAATGCCTCTCAAGCAACGGATACAACGACTGAGCAGTCAAGTTCCGTTGCGCCTCATTTTGGTGGTTCCCTTTCTCTTGGAAATTAGCCTAATTGTAGGATTAACAGGCTGGTTTTCCTTGCGTAAGGGCCGTGAGGCGGTTCACAATTTGGTCAGTCAACTCGCCCAAGAAAAGAGCGATCGCATCGAAACGGAGATTGCTAAGTTTCTTGAAATGCCCTTGACCGTGAATCAAATCACAGCTAGGGCAATTGAGCGCGATCGCATTGACGTGAGTAATGTTCGTAACTTGCAAGCGCTATTTTGGGACCAGCTGCAAAGTTTTCCTTCAATTAATGGGATTGGGTTTGGAGAGACCAATCAGGGACATTTTATTGGAATTGCCTCACGAGAAATCAACGAAACGACTGAGTATTACATTGAATTTGCCGATGACGAAACCAATGGTGATTTCATCAGTTTTTCAGTCGATGTTTTGGGACAGATGACCACCAGCCGTCTCATGCGGCAGGATTTCGACGCTCGCGATCGCCCTTGGTATCGACGAACCATCGGATTGGGTCACAGTAATTGGAGTCCTCTCTATCGTCCCATCAGTCAAGCTGCCGATAACTCCCTAGCCATTTCTGCCTCCCAACCCATTTATGATGAACGTCATGTGCTGTTAGGTGTCGCAACAGTCACCTTACAACTGCAATATATTAGTACAGTTCTTAAACAACTCGATATTGCCTATGATGGACAAGCCTATATCGTTGATTCAACCGGTCAGCTCATCGGCATTTCTGACGGAACCGACCCCCTCAGAGCTATCGCTTTAGATTCCCAATATTCAGAATATTTCGCGCGTCCCTATGCTCGCTATAGTAATCAACCGGTGATTGCTGAATCAGCTCACTACTTAGAATCTCGATTTGGTCATTGGAGTCAAATTGTAGAACAGAAAAACCTTTATTTTGAAACTGAACTAGAAAATTATTTTCTACAGGTGCGTTTAATTCGGGATAACTATGGTGTTCGCTGGCGTAGTGTGGTCATTATTCCTGAATCAAAGTTCATGGTAGAAATTGAAGCCAATCAGCGTCTAACCTTAGTGTTATGTGCGATCGCCCTCGTCATTGCCGCTGGCTTGGGTTGGCTAACGGCCCGCTGGCTAACTCGCCCTCTATTAAAACTGAGTGAAATCAGTCAAGATATCGCTCAGGGAAAGCGCGATCGTCCCATTCCAGAAGGGGGTATCCGAGAAATCAGTCAACTCTCAGACTCCTTTAGAGACATGGCTCAACAACTCCAAACTTCCTTCGACCTTCTCGAAGATAAAGTTGCCGAACGAACCGCTCAACTTCAGGAAGCTAAGCAACTTGCAGATGCAGCTAATGCCGCCAAAAGTAAGTTTATCGCGAACATGAGCCATGAATTGCGAACTCCTCTAAATGGGGTTCTTGGCTATGCCCAAATTTTAATGCACGCTCAACACCTAACCGCCTTAGAAGTTAAGCAACTCAACTCCCTCTATACCTGTGGCAATCATCTCCTTAGCCTGATTAACGATATTCTTGACTTTGCTAAAATTGAAGCGGGTGAACTTACAATTCATCCCAAAGTTGCCCATTTTGGTAAAGTATTAGATACCGTCATTGAGATTTGTCAAGTTAACGCCGATGAAAAATCCCTTAACCTAATTGTCACTCGTTCCCTAGACTTGCCCTCCTACGCATTTTTTGATGACAAACGGTTAAAGCAAGTCTTAATTAACCTATTGGGAAACGCAATTAAATTCACAGAACCCCAAGGGCAAGTCGAGTTTCGTATCCAGACCTGTAACCCTCTCATTTCCAAG
The DNA here is from genome assembly GCF_023983615.1 of Phormidium yuhuli AB48. GTDB lineage: Bacteria > Cyanobacteriota > Cyanobacteriia > Cyanobacteriales > Geitlerinemataceae > Sodalinema > Sodalinema yuhuli. The sequence continues at coordinate 2,081,545 of NZ_CP098611.1, forward strand.
CCAACACAAGAGCCCCCAACAGAAACTACCCCACAAAACTCCCTAGAAGTCAAATTTGAAATCATTGATACAGGAATTGGCATTGCTGATGGAGATATTGAACGAATTTTCCAACCCTTTGAACAAGTCAGTACCCCAGACCGGAACACCGATGGAACCGGATTAGGGTTAGTCATTGTGCAAGAAATTCTCAATCATATGGGAACAGAACTTCAGGTTAAATCTAAACTAGGGATAGGTAGTCACTTTAGCTTCAGCTTACATCTGAATACAGACTTTTGTGAACCTCTCCAACCCAATAGCGAGTCCGTGACCACCGCAACCCGAGACCAAAAACCCGTGGTAAGCCGCCCCACAGACGTCAGCACCCTCCCCCAGGAGTCCCATCTCGTTGAACTCTTACATCTTGCCAAGCGAGGCAGTTTAAATCGTCTGAGTCAGTACCTAGATACCCTAGAACTAGAAGATTCAAATTTCAGAAACTTTTGTCAGCATTATCGTCAACGAGTCCAAACCTTCCAAGTGCGCTCACTGGTGGAGGAACTGACTCAAGATCTCGAACTCAAGTCAGCATCTGACCCAGCACCAGACCGATTGCGCTAGCAATACAGTAAGATGGGATAGCATGAGAAATATCCACTAAACTCTGCTAGATTTGTGTGTTAGGGTTCTACGAAAACCTATGAAATTTCATATTCAATCGGACAGCGACATTCCCGCCTCCAACCAACTCTTTAATCAAATTCGCTTTGCGATCGCCTCCCGTCAGTTTCCCCCCGGCCACCGACTCCCCAGCACCCGACAACTGGCGATGCAGACTGGCCTACACCGCAACACCATCAGTAAAGTCTACCGCCAACTCGAAGATATTGGCTTAGTCGAAGCGCAAGCCGGTTCCGGGATTTATGTTCGCGCTCAGGGCCATGAAGGCGGGGGAACCCATCTGAGTTCTCCCATCTGGGCCCAATATCCCGAGGCCCATGATGTCATCAAACGTAGTCTGGACGAACTCCTCAACAAAGGCTGTTCCCTCAACGAAGCGCGAGAGTTATTCCTAGGGGAAATCGACTGGCGCTTACGCTGTAGCGCCCGAGTTCTGGTGACGGCCCCCCTACAAGATATTGGCGTAGGTGAGTTGATGTCCCAAGAACTCGAACAAGCCCTGAAAATTCCCGTACAACTCGTTCCCATGGAAGAGTTGTCGGAAGTGCTCGACAAGGCCCATTCCGGAACCGTCGTCACCAGTCGCTATTTCATTGGTGAAGCCGAATCCGTCGCGGCCCCCAAAGCCGTGCGCGTGATTCCCATCGATATTTATGATTACGCCAAAGAAACCGAACTGGTGAAAGACTTAGCCAAAGATAGCTGTCTCGGCCTCGTCAGTATCAGTTCCGGACTATTACGAGCCGCTGAAGTGATTGTTCATAGTCTCCGTGGCGATGAATTATTGGTAATTACCACCGAGTTAGGCAATACCTATAAACTTAACGCCATGGTGCGCAGTGCGCGGACAATTATCTGCGATCGCGCCAGCCTGGACGCGGTCAAAACCGCCATCCAAGCCGCCCGAGAAGACCTCATTCGTCCGCCGCAAGTGACCTGCTTCGAGAACTACATCAGCAGTAAATCCATCGAGCTACTCAAACGAGAATTAGGCTTGGACTAGAGTTCATCAGGATTCACTCCCAGTTCTCGTAGTTTCGCGGCCAGCCGTTCCGCTCGTTGCTGTTCAGCCTCAGCTCGTTGCTGTTCAGTCTCAGCTCGTTGGCGTTCAGTCTCAGCTCGTTGGCGTTCGGCTTCAGCTCGTTGGCGTTCAGCTTCGGCTCGTTGCTGTTCCACCTCTCGGGGAAGCTGGACCAACTCCCCCTGCGGCGTATAGAACCGTAACCAAATGGCCCATTCCCGGTGAATGCGTCCTGACCAAAGTCCCAGCCAATGTTGGAGTTGAGAACACCAGAGCCAGCCATTCTCATTTGGCTCAAGTTCTTGATAATGACCATTATCAAGTCGCCAACCTCTCAGAGACTCAGGTTTAAACGGGTCATAGACAAAGTACTCTGGAGTCCGAAATATCTGCTCATAGAGGTCTCTCTTCTGAGTCAAGTCAACGCGGGCCGTACCGGGGGACATCAACTCAATAATAATGTTGGGATAGTGTCCCTCCTCCTCCCAGACCACCCAACCCTGACGCTCACGATCACCCGGAACATCCAAAACCACAAAACAGTCCGGGCCACGAAAATCCCGATTCATAGCCTGGTCACGGCTGTAATAGACGAACATATTACCGCCAACAAAGTAGTCCTCACGGTGGCTGAGGGTAACCTCCACCGAGTCAATCAGCAGATTCATGGCCAGGCGGTGACGATGGCTTTCCAACGGTTCTCCGTCATCAAAGACTAAATTGCTGGGAGGGGGAGGCGGCTGCCAGGGTTGACAGTCTTGCTCCGGCCTCAACACTTCCGAGGTACTGTCGAGTGACATAACCCATTTCGGTTAAGAGATTAACCCCAGAATAACAAATCCCTCCCAAACCCGAACCGATCTCCTCCCCTCCTCTCCCCTCCTCTGTGTCCTCTGTGACTCTGTGGTGTCCCCTATTGCCTCTTGCCTATTGCCTCCCCCCTATTCCCTGTTCCCTGTTCCCTGTTCCCTATTCCCCAACTGTCATACCCATCTGCCCCCGCAAGCCAAAACTTGCCAGAATAGGTCCAAGACTCCTTGAAAAGAGAACTTAGGACACCCTGACCTCATCTCCTGGTGAGTCTAAACTCAATGTCCCCTGTTGAATATCATGGAGTTATGTTCCAATGAGAACCATTATCCCATCTACCCCAAACCCCCCAGGTGAGCGTCAATCCTGGACTTTTATCTGTCTCACCATTGCCACGTTTACCGTCTTAACGCCCCTGCTGAGCCAACTCCAGCACCTGTCCAACTCTAACAAGTCTTCAGAATCGACCCTGATTGCCGGACGAGGAGAAGACTCTGATAAATGCGTCTGGCTCGGCATTTGTGACTAGGGCCCCCCTCAAATTTGGTCGGAATTGGGTGTATCTCCACAACCGCCTACCCAAGCCGCCATTATGATTGCATCTTTAGATGTGGCGACCGTGTATCGAGCTTGTAATCCCAGTCAAACTCTGGATATCACCCGTCGCCAAGACCGTCGTTATTATGTGAATTTATCCAAAACCCGAGGGGGCGATCTCCTCGGGGAACTCGATGCGACCATCCGTTTGTTTTGTCCTGAAGAACCCACCTGTCAGCTATTAGCGGGTCATATCGGCTGTGGCAAATCCACAGAACTGCGGCGACTCCAAGCTATCCTACAACACCATAACTTTGCCGTTGTTTATTTTGAATCCTCCCAGGACTTGGATATGACGGATTTGGATGTGGGGGATGTGCTGTTGGCGATCGCCCGTCAAGTTTATGATCGCTTTGGTCAGAACATCATCATTCAGCCCCAGGGGCAACTCTTTTCCCTGGTCAAAACCGCAAATAGTCTCGTCTGCACCGAAATTCCGCCCCTAGACGAAGGTGGCGATGGCGATCGCTTCCGAGTTCAACTCCAACAACTGAGTCAGCGAACCCATGGACGACCCGATTTGCGATCGCAACTGCGACATTATCTCGAACCTCGGATTCAGACCTTTCTCGATGCCTTTAATCAAGAACTCATCAACCCAGTGATCGAACACCTGCGTCAGCAAGGGAAAACCGGCCTGGTCATTTTAGTGGATAATCTCGATCGCCTAGAAAGCAGTCAAAAACCCTGGGGACGACCCCAACCCGAATATCTATTTGTCGATCGCGGCGATCGTCTCTGTAAACTTAACTGTCATGTGGTCTATACCATCCCCTCCAGTTTGCTATTTTCCCGTGACCTCAGCCGCCTGACCATCAGCCTCGGAGTTGACCCCAAGGTCTTACCCATGGTCTCCATTAAACACCGCCAGGGTCGTCTCTGGAAGCCCGGATTAAGCCGGTTACGGCAGCTTGTCCTAGCCCGGGCGTTTCCTGATGCCTCGCCCCAACAACGTCAGCAATGGTGCGATCGCCTCTTCGACCAGTCTCAAACCCTCAATCGTCTCTGTTATGCTAGTGGCGGACATCCCCGAAATTTGCTACGCTTATTTCACCGTCAAATCGAAAAAGAACGACAATTCCCCCTCTCTCATACCTCCCTTCAAGCTACCCTTCGCGAACGTCGAGACCAACTTTTACGAAGTATCAGCCACGACGAAAAAGAGCTGCTTAAGTTTGTTATAAAGCACAAAAAAATAAGTGGTGATGCTGACTATCATTCGTTAATCCGTAGTCTTCTAATCTTTGAATATCGGGACAGTAAAGGGTCATGGTTTGATGTTAATCCCTTGCTCAAAGCCTCAACATTCAAATAAAAAACCGCCAAACCATCCCCCCCAACCAGACCCATAGCCTTAATACGTCATTCCTAAACATCAAGAACCATGATGGGTTTTGCTTCTCCAACTGACCGTCCAGCCCTCGAAGTTCAGGACAATCAACTCGCTGAACTTCGGTTTTGCCTTGAAGCCGCCGAAGGACAGTTCAAACTGATGTTTGTCCGTTGTAACTATCAAACCCTGCGATCGCAACTCCTGCAACGGCTACAACAGACCACATCCCTAACCATCCAAGACATACAAATCCAGCCTAACGCCTGTAGCCTGTTTCACGCCCTCTATCCCTATCGCACCCCCCATCATCCCGCCGTTCTCTCCCTCAGTGGTTTAGAAGCCGTCAACGACCCCGATCGCCTCCTACAATCGGCCAACCCCGTGCGGGAGGAATTTCGCAAATACTTTCCCTGTCCCCTGCTGCTGTGGGTAAACGATCGCCTACTCACCCAACTCATCCGCCTAGTTCCCGACTTTGAAAGTTGGGGAACCACCTATCACTTCAGCCTCTCCCCCGAACAACTGTGTCAAGAACTCAACCGGCAGAGCGATCGCCTCGAACAGCGGCTTTTGCAAGGGGATAGCATCCAATGGCATCCCAACGCCACCCTCACCCAAGACCGCGATCGCGAAGAACTGCGCAGCGCCCTAGAAGCCCTGCAACAGCAACATCAACGACTCACCCCCGAATTAGCCGCTCACGTCCAAGTCCTCGTGGGGCGCAACGCCTATGAACGGCCCCGCATTCCCCTGGACACCGCCCGCCGCCACTTCCTCAACGCCCTCCACTATTGGCAAACCCAGCCCCAAGACCCCAGAAGCCTACAAAAACAGGCCCTAATTCATCTCCACCTCGGTCTAGTGGCCCTACGGGATCATGACAGCCGCCGTCTCGATCACCATAGCCATCCTCACGCCGAAGCGCCCCTAGACACCGCTCGTCAACATCTACAAACCTGCGCCGACCTTTTTGAGAATAACCATCAAGCCGAAGCCGTCGCCAAAGTTCTCCCCCTGCTAGGAGAAACCCTACACCGTCTGGGAGATTGGGCCAATCTCCGTCAACTGGCCCATCGGGCCATCCGCCTCCATAAAACCTATGGCGACCCCCTACACCTGGCCCTTGACTATGGCTTTCTGGCCAAAATTGCCTGTTTAGAAGCACGCTGGTATCGGGCCCAAACCTGGGCAGACCGGGCCCTACAACACTTGACCCAACTCAATATTGAGCGTCCCTTTCCTCCGCCCTTCCAACACCTAATTACCCAAGAAATTCGGCTGCTACTCGTCAGGGCCCAACAGCATCTCAATCGTCCCCACAGTGCCGAGGAGAACCTACGGACGGCCCTAGCCGATTTACCTCGGGCCCTGCAAGACTCCGCTCACCAAATTGACCCCCATTGCTATCTGCGATTACTCGATCGCCTCCGCAGTGGCTACACCCTACATCAACAACATCTAGCGGCCTTTGAAATCAAACAGCGGCAACGCTCCATCGAACAACAATATGGCTTCCGAGCCTTTATCGGGGCGGGTCAACTGAAGCCACAACGGCAACATTTCCCCTATAACCTCACCGACCGCCCCCCCGAGGCCGCCGCCAAACCCGGTCACGTCGCCCCAGAAATCCTGGCGTCTCCCCGCCAACAGGATATTGAGACGATTCGGGAACGGCTGGCCCGTCCGGAATTTAAACTGATTACCCTCTACGGGCCCTCGGGTGTTGGCAAAACCTCCCTCATTGATGCGGGACTGGTTCCAGCTTTGCAACAGGTGAGTATCGGCGTTCGCACCGCCGTCCCCATTGTCTTGCGAGTTTACGATGATTGGGGCGATCGCCTCGGGCAACATCTGGCCCAATCTCTCGATATCGCCCCGGCCAATTCTCAAACTCGTGTCCAGGACTATCTCCTCGGAGTCTTGGAACTGGCCAGTCGGCGTAATCAGTTTATGGTCTTGATTTTTGACCAGTTTGAAGAATTTTTCTTCGCCAATACCAAAACCGAGCAACGATTGCCCTTCTATAACTTCCTGCGAGCCTGCTTTGATATTTCCTATGTCAAAGTGCTGTTATCCCTGCGGGAAGACTATATGCACTGTCTGCTAGAGTGCGATCGCCACCTCAACCTCAGTGATTTAGACCATAATCTCCTCGATCAACGTCACCTCTACTACCTACGAAGCTTCTCCCCCGATGACACCCGGCATCTGATTCGCCACCTCAGCGAAACCCGCCCTCACCTTGACCTAGAACCAGCGCTCATCGATGCGATCGTCGAAGACTTAGCCCAAGAATCCGGTGATGTACGCCCCATTGAACTACAACTGATTGGCGCTCAGCTACAGCAGCAGCACATCACGGATCTCGACCAATACCGACAACTGGGCAAGAACCCCAAACAACAGTTAGTGGAGGACTTCCTCGAAGATGTCATCCAGGATTGTGGCCCTGAAAACGAAGCCGCCGCGCGTCATCTGCTCTATTGTTTGACCAACAAACAGGGACATCGTCCCATTAAGGCCTATTCCGAACTGGCCCAAGAGGCTGGACAAACTCCCCAGGCCTTGGATTTGATTTTAGACATCTGCGTTAAATCTGGCTTAGTGTCCCTGCTTCCAGAGGCTCCTGAACTTCGTTTTCAACTGGTGCATGATTACTTAGTCCCCTTTATTCGTCTTTCTCGGGAGCGGGCTGATGTACAAGCCAAAGTGGACTTACAGGAGACGAACCTACGGCTTAATGAAGAGAAAGCCATTCTCGAACAACTGACCGAAGCCCAGGAACGGCAACGACAAACCGATGCCCGGATGAAACGGATCTGGCTATTGGGAGCCATACTTTCCTTATTAGGAGCTGGGGTACTAGGGGTGGTCGCGAACCTAGCCATCCGGGCCCAAAAAACTGCCGCCATCGCCGAAATTAAAGCCCGTAACGCCGCTGCACGGGCTTATTTACCCTTGACCCCCCCCGACTCCTTTTCTGCCCTACTAGAGAGCCTACGAGCGGGGGAGCGATTCAAGGAACTGACCCCCCCGGAACCGGAATTGCTACGGGAAATTGTGCCGCAACTGCAACAGTCCCTGGAAGTGACCTTTGAACAAAATCGTCTGGACAGTCCCAGCAAGGGTATTCTTGACCTGAGCTTTAGTCCCGATGGTCAATTTTTAGCAACAGTGGGTCTAGAAAATACCCTTGACCTCTGGGCCAGTGATGGAACACAACTTCAGCGGATTGCGGCCCATGACCGAGCCGTGACCAGTTTAAGCATTCGTGGTGATGGCCAACAAATCTTGACCGGAAGTGACGATCGCACCGCCAAACTCTGGAGTCGTGACGGCACGTTATTACAGGTGATGCAAACCGGTGATGCTACGGTGACGAGGGTCGCCTTTGCCCCGGATGGAGAAACCTGGGCCATCGCTGATGCAGAGGGTCAGGTAAGCCTGTGGACTGGGAAGGACGGCCCAAAACAAACGATTTCCGCTCATGAGAGTTGGGTTTTGGGCTTGAGTTTCCACCCCGATGGCGATCGCCTAGCCACAGCCAGTCGGGATGGAACCGTGAAACTCTGGGAGCGTCAGACAGGAGTCCTACTTCAGACCCTCCCCCCTCAAAACAGTGGCATTACCAGTCTGGCCTTCACCCCCGATGGGGAAACCCTAGCCACCAGTGATGCTGATGGCAATGTTTGGTTACGGCGAGGGGACACCTATCAAGAGACTCACGTGCTAACGGCCGTCAGTGACAGTCGCATTCTCAATTTGGCGTTTAGTGCTGATGGGCAGTTGATCGCCACGACCACCGCTGAGGGAGTTATTTATCTTTGGAGTGCTGACGGTGAATTGCTACGGGAGTTACGGGGTCATCGCGATGCCGTTTGGGGGGCCAGCTTTAGCCCCGATGGCATACGCTTAGCCACGGCGAGTTCCGATACAACGGTGCGCCTATGGCAAATTCAGCGAGAGGTGGAAACGGTACTAGAGGCTCAACAGGGGGAGGTTTGGGCTGTGGACATCTCTCCCCGAGGGGATTTGTTAGCCTCGGCCCATGAGGGGGGAGCCGTACAACTCTGGACGTTAGAGGGTCAGCCCCATCAGCGGCTTCTGGGCCATGAGGATATGGTTCTTAATGTGAGTTTTAGTCCCGACGGTCGGTTTTTGGTTTCTACGGGAGCCGATGATACGGTGCGGTTATGGCGAGTGGGGGAACCGGAAGCAGTCCGGGTTTGGTCGCCGGGTCAGGGAGTGCGCACGGCGAGTTTTAGCCCCGATGGTCGCCGTCTGATGACGGCTGGGGATGATGGAACCCTCGTCCTTTGGCGGGTTGCCGATGGGGTGCGACAACGGACGATTCAGGCTCATGGGGAGGCGGTCAATAGTGTCGCTTGGCATCCCGATGGCAATCACGTCATATCTGCTAGCCGCGATCGCACCCTGCGACTGTGGACGATTCAGGGACAGCTTCAAGCTACGTTAGAAAGTGGTTCGGGGTCGACGGGGTCGGTGAATTGGGTCAGTTTTAGCCCAGAGGGGGATTGGATTGCCTCGGCCAGTTCCGATAATCGGGTACGTCTGTGGAACCGGGAGGGTGAGTTATTGCAAGTCCTAGACGGTCATACAGCTCGGGTGAATTGGGTCAGTTTTAGTCCTGAAGGGAGGCCCCGACAATTGGTTTCGGCGAGTGACGATCGCACGGTACGGCTTTGGCAGTGGGATGAAGATCGGCAGGAGTTCGTCAACACGGAGGTGTTTAAGGGTCATGGGGAGAGTGTATTGAGTGTGTTGCTCTCACCGGAGCAGGAGTTGCTGGCCTCCGCGAGTAAGGATGGTACGGTGCGTTTGTGGCTTCTGCCCAGTCTGGGGAATTTTGAGGCTTTATTTAAGCGAGGCTGTGCCTGGATTGACGACTATCTCAACCAAACTCGGTCTTTGGAGGCGGGAAAAGGGTTATTGTGTCATCCCGATTAGATCTTAGGGTCGGGAAAATCCCATGAGGGGTCTGACCCTGAGAGCTGCGATCGCGACTACCCTAAAAGGGTATGTTGTTTTGGGTTAGGCTCAGCCATATCAGGGAGCTATCGGATTAATCTATGAATCAAGTCAAATGGCGACGGGATCTCCAGGGTGCATTGACATTTTTAAAGACCTTTGCGGAATACCATGCTCCCAGAATCCGAGAGTATGAAGTTTGGCGTGACCGCTTTATCCACCATCGTCTCGGTGTGGGGGTTTGGTTGGTGGGGTTGGTCTATCTCTCGTTTCTAATTCTGGAACTGTGGAGTTTATACTTCGAACCTGAGGACTTTGACCCCATGTGGTTGACGACGCAACTGACCACGTTAATGGCGATGGGAGTCTGCGGCCTGCTGGTGCGATCGCCCTGGGGACAACGGCATAGTGGTCTGGTTTTCTTGTTTTTTTCGGGAACCGTGACCCTGATTCCCCAGGTTCAGCGGGCCATGGCCGGTCTCTTGGAACCCTCACTGCTGGTCTGGCCAGCCATGTTTCTCGGACAAGCTACCCTGATTCCTGTCTGTTGGCGTTTGCATGTTGTGGCCCAATTGCTCGCCTTGGGCAGTTATCTGGTATTAGACCAGGTGTTTCAGATTCCCTCCCAGATTCCCCTGGCCAACTTGAGTTACTTCGGCCTGTGGATGTATTTGGCTTGGATCTGTCTGATTTGCAATTTATGCGTTTATCTTTACGAACGGCTGCGGCGATCGGAGTTTACGGCCCGACAACAGTTAGAAGAGGCGTATCACCGCATTACTGAGGAACAGGAGCGGTCCGAGAGGCTGCTGCTAAATATCCTGCCTTATACCATTGCCAAGCGGTTGAAAGAACAGACGGAATATGTGGCGATCGCCGATAGTTTCAGTCATGCGGGGGTCTTATTTGCCGATATCGTCGGCTTTACGGCCCTATCAACTAAAGTGTCTCCCCCGGAACTGGTGCAACTGCTGAATGAGATTTTTTCCGAGTTCGATCGCCTGGCCGATCTTCATGGACTCGAAAAAATCAAAACCATCGGCGATGCCTATATGGTGGTTTCCGGCTTACCCGAGGCCCGAGACGATTATGCCGAGGCGATCGCCGATATGGCCTTAGATATGCGAGATGCCCTCATTCAATTCAATCAGGACCATCAACTCGAAGATTATCCCGTTTTCTCAATGCGAGTGGGGATTGCGATCGGCCCGGTGGTAGCTGGGGTCATCGGCCTGAAAAAGTTCATCTATGATCTCTGGGGAGACACCGTCAACCTCGCCAGTCGCATGGAATCCCACGGCCTACCCGATGCTATCCAGGTTACAGAAGATACCTATTTAGCCTTAAAACAGAAGTATCACCTAGAGTATCGCGGTGAAATTGAGATTAAAGGCAAAGGCAAAACCCCCACCTATCTCCTGCTTGATAAAGGTCCCAAACCCTCCTCCCACAAGCCATCCGACTGCCATTAGTCGCAAAATCGCCAAAAAAAAACGCCCAAGACCGAAATCTGGGCGTTGCCATCAGGGTGCATCTACTAAACACACTATAGCGGTGGGGGGTCTGACCCCGCAACCACTTTAACAAAACTTTACATAAAAAAGGCAGTAGGGGGAAGAAAGGCAAGAGGCAGTAGGCAACAGGCAATAGGGGGAAGAAAGGCAAAAGGCAGTAGGCAACAGGCAATAGGGGGAAGAAAGGCAGGGGATTCCTCTCCATCGGAGAGGTTAGGGGTGGCTTGACTTCAGCGCACGCCCTCCCTACTGCCTCTTGCCTCTTGCCTCTTGCCTCTTGCCTCTTGCCTCTTGCCTCTTGCCTCTTGCCTCTTGCCTCTTGCCTCTTGCCTCTTGCCTATTGCCTATTGCCTTATTTCCCCTTGCCCCCTACAACGGACGATAAACCCGATAATTGATGCTCGGGAAGATGTTATCAATCGCTTCAACCTTCTCAATCCAGCCGGAATCAATCTTACCGATTTGGACATCATCATAGATTTTGTGGAAGCGCATCAGATGGGAGCGGGTGCGGCGAACCGCATAGGGGACCATCGTTCCAGTACGCATGATGAAGGCCCAGTCAGAGGATTGCGCCAGGAGTAGTTCTCGGGCGGCTTGGTTGAGGGCCCGCCATTCCAACTCATCCGCCGGTTCCCGCTTACTCAGTTCAATCATCCGTTCCGTGGCCTTGTGTAAGTGGGGATACACCCAGGCATTGGTATCATTGAGCCAGTATTCATGGAAGCCCCGGAAGCCCCAACTAGACTGAGACGGTTTACAGACTTGTTGGCTGGGTTCCATGCGTAGGTAATCCGCCAAGTGGGTCATATCATAGGTATTCTGGTCATACCAAGACTTGCGGAAGAGATAGTCAATAAACCAGGGCCCCTCATACCACCAGTGACCAAATAACTCGGCATCATAGGGAGAGACCACCATGGGGGGACGGCCCATAATGCCATGGAGGTGGGACACTTGGCGTTCCCGGTTGAACATGAAGTTTGAGGCGTGTTCCGCCGCTTTTTCTCGGGCCCAATAGGGGTCATAGAGGGCTTTCTGACTTAAATCTAGCCCCCGTCCCGTGATTTTGTGGTATTTGATGCCCGTGTTTTTTCGTTGACCGTTGGGCATGATGTAAGGCTTGATGTACTCATACTCTGCCTCCCAGCCCAAGTCCTTATAGAATTCCCGATATTCCGGTGCGCCAGGATAGCCCACTTCTGAGGACCAGACTTGTTGTGACGATTCATGATCTCGGCCAAACACCGCCACCCCAGTCTCTGTAAAGATGGGGGCATAGGTGCCAAAGCGGGGTCGGGGGCGAGCGTAGAGAATTCCGTGACCATCGGTGAGGAAATAGCGCAGGCCCGCATCAGCAATCATGCGCTCCAAGCCTTCAAAATAGGCACATTCAGGTAGCCAAATTCCGCTGGGAGGACGGCCAAAATTTTCCTCGTAATGTTCAGTGGCCACCTTTAACTGGGCCCAAACTGCCTGAGGATACATCTTCATCAAGGGCAAATAGCCATGAGTGGCGCCACAGGTGATGATTTCCAGGTTATTGCTATCGAGGAATTGCTTAAAGGCCAGTACTAGGTCACCCTGGTATTTTTCCCAGATTTTGCGAGTTTCGGCGAATTCGGTGGCGTAATGCTCCGCCAGATAGCGCAGATGACCATTATGCTCGTTATGGACGATTTCCTTCTCCACGAGGTCTTGGAGTAAGGCCAGGTGAGCATCGTAACGCTCTTGCAAGAGAGGATCTCGCAGCATGGACACCAGAGGAGGCGTCATGCTCATGGTCATCTTAAAATCGATGCCATCTTGCTTGAGACCTTCAAATACCCGCAGCAGGGGGATATAGGTTTCGGTGATGGCTTCATAGAGCCATTCTTCCTCTAGGACGTAGTCACTCTCAGGGTGTCTGACGAAGGGAAGATGAGCATGGAGAACCAGAGAAACGTAGCCAGTAACCATAGGATTTATCGTGGGAGATAGGTGGTGAACAGCAAAACAACCCGGGGCGATAACAGAAACCTATCAGGAGGGCGATCGCTCCTGTGAGGTAATTCCTATCATCATAGTTGACGAGTCGACCTTGTAAAACTAGCTATTAACTGAGTTCTCATCGTCGATGCAGGGGTAGAGAGGATATGATTAAATCAACATGGCAGTGAGAGCAGGGTTTGCTTCCCATCTGCGCCCCTTCCGAGCTATTCTGCCTCTGACCATCCTCTGTGCTGTCCACTCCGCGTTTGATCGCAACCTCTATGAGCGCAAATCCTGGTAAGTTACTCAAACAAGCGAAACAGGGCGATCCCAAGGCGATCGCCGCCCTGATGAATCGCTCAACCCAAGCGAAAGGGATTTCTGTGAAAGCGTCCCTCAAGAATCGCTGTTTACAAGTGCTACTCGAAGGCGATGTCGTGCCTCATCAGGGCAAAACCGTTGAGTTTGTCCGAGATGGCATGGCGAAGCTGCAAGTGCCAGAGGTGGATCGGGTTAAAGTCTATGGCCGTCAGGTGGGCCAAGAAACTCCGGTTTGGCAAGATGAGATTGTTTTAGCCAATGCTAACCCCTTTGACGAGGAGGATGATGCCCCTGATTTGGCAATGGACGACTACGAGGATCGTTCCGCCATTTCCGATACAGATTTCCCAAATCCTCCCCTGGGGGCAGACTCCTTTCTCAAGGATGACTTAGATGAACGGTTTGATGAGGAAATGGGGGGTCACTATGAGGATGACCTCTATCAAGACGATTATGAGGAGGCCTCAGAAGATGACGAGGGGGGAGATTATGAAGATGAGGAAGAGGCGGCGGCTGAGAAGAAGAAACCCGGGGTGACCCTGGCAGCAGTCCTCGCGGTTTTAGTCTTACTGGTTCTCGGGGGTGGCTATTATGTTTATACCAATCGCCCGGAACTTCTCGAAGCACTACCTTTCTTTGAGCGAGATGCTGAGGGAAATTTGGAGTTTATCTCTCCTTTAGACGATACCGAGGCGGAGACGGAGATGGAGTCCGGGGAAACGGCACCTGATGAGGCTGACGGGGATGCCCCCGTTGATCCCTTTGCTTTGGGAGTTGGAGCCGCGATTGAAGCTTCGGAAAGAACCCAGGTGGCTCAGTCGGCTGAGGAATGGCAGGAAATTGCTGAACTCTGGCAAACGGCGATCGCCCAAATGGAGGCTGTCCCCGAGGACCATCCTCAATATGAGGTTGCACAAGATCGGGCCGAGTCCTATCAAGCCAATTTACAATACGCCCAACAACAGGCCCAATAAATACACCCATCGCCTCAATCGCGGTGGCGGGCGCGGCGGCGGGTTTTGGTGAAATGCGGCTATCCCTTGGCCGTCGTTTCTCTCACTCACCTATTGGATAGGAGCATCAGACAGATGACACGGAAACCCTCAAATTCGAGCTGGCTGGATTCTCTGGAGGGGGTCTCCCTCATCGGAGCCGTATTGGGAACGGTGGCCGGGTTGGCCTTTCAACAGTTAATCTATGCCTCGGCCCCTCTGGCCCTAGCACTGATCATGAATTTTGTCAATCGTCAACGCCATGAGGAAGAACTCGAACGCAGTTTGGGCAATCGCGTAGTGGAGACACGCTTGGAGGTTGAACGTCAGTTTGAGGATGAGTTGTCCCGAGTGCGGGAGGAGACTCAGGTTGAGCCCCAAGAGTCACTGACCACCACAGCTAATGAGGATTTATTGGCGGTTCAAGAACAACTTCAACAATTACAGGTGCAAAGCCAACAGCCGATGCTAGCGGTGGCCGAGCTTCAGCAACAAATTAGTAGTTTATCGACTCAGGTCGTGAAAGCCTTGGGGAATTTGGAAAACCTAGGGGCTGATGTGGCCAGTGGAATGCTTCAAGGGGTAGTCACCCCCGCGAGTTCCCAGGAGAACGGGGACTCATCTGAGTTAGCGGCATCGGATGTGGCCTCAGCGGATGAGTTCTGGGAACGCTATCAACAAGGGGTACGCCAGTTTACCCGACTCCAGTTGCCCGGGGTGGATTTAAGTCAGCAACGGCAGTATCTCAATGGTGTGGACTTCAGCGAAGGGAATTTCAACGGGGCGAACTTGAGTGGACTCAACTTAGGGGATGCAACCTTTAACCAGGCCAATTTAACCGGGGCCCAGTTGGATTACGGCAATTTGAGTCGATCGCAGCTACAACAGGCCGATCTACGGGGAGCCAATCTGCGGGGGGCCAATCTACGCCGAGCTAACCTGCGCGGCGCGAATCTCGAAGATGCTGATCTTTCCTATGCCGATGTGACAGATGCCAACTTTGAGGGCGCTAATCTCAAAGGGGTTAGATTTTTCCGAAGTCGTGGTCATCAACAGGTGCTTGAACGTCAGTTTGTTGAGGCCAGTTAAGAGGTTTCCCTTTAGAAAAACTCTGGATAATAGTCCGTTAACCTAGGTCTGATACCGTGATTCTGACCGAGTCTGAGATAACCGAATCTCCCCTGGTAGAGCGGGTTACAGTTGCCTGTTGCCCCAACGACTAGCGGGGAACCGAAAGTCGGTTATTCTAAGGGCTTCATTGATAAAAGGTGTGAGAGTAAAAGACGTGACTCATTCAACAAGTTTTCTGTTCCGGCTGTCCCCGGCTCTTTTGGCAATGCTATTACTGGGTTGGGGGCCGGAGGTGGCAGCAAGGGAGACCCAGTCTCTAGGTCAGGATGGAGCGCCCATGACCCCAACCCTGACGAAAGGATTAGAGGATGAGGCGATCGCCCCTGAGACTCCCCGCATCTCCCAAGGGTTAACGGTGAGTGATGGGTGGTTACAGAACCGCAATTCATCCTTAGACCAAGTTACCTCAGTGTCCCAACTCTCGGATGTACAGCCGACGGACTGGGCGTTTCAGGCCTTACAGTCCTTGGTAGAACGCTATGGTTGTATTGCGGGATATCCTGATGGAACCTTCCGGGGTAACAACTTCATGACCCGTTTTGAGTTTGCGGCGGGTCTCAATGCTTGTTTAGACCAGATTGTGGCGATTATTGGCGGTGGGGAGGGGGTTGACCCCAGTGATTTGGCCACCATTCGCCGCTTGCAAGAAGAATTTGCAGCGGAATTAGCAACCCTGCGGGGTCGGGTGGATGGCTTAGAGGCCCGAACCGCTGAACTGGAAGCCAATCAGTTCTCCACGACGACGAAACTGAGTGGGGAAGCCATTTTTGCTATCTCAGATACGTTTGGCGATGCGATCGGGGCTGGGGAGGATTTAACTCAAACTCAGTTTGCCTACCGGATGCGGCTGAATTTTGATGCCAGTTTCACGGGCCGCGATCGCCTGCGGGTACGCTTGCAAGACCGTAACATCAATGACTTCCGGGGAGGCCTCACCGGGACCAACATGACTCGTCTGGGGTTTGCTGGGAACACAGGTGGGGTTGTAGTGGATGATTTCTATTATCGCTTCCCCCTAGGGGATAACTTCCGGGGCTATATCGGCGGCAAATTCGATGCTGATGATGTTGCCAATCTGTTCTCCCCTCAAGCCAGTAGTGGTGGCGGTGCAATTTCTCGTTTTGGACGCTATAACCCCCTGTTTCGTCTCGCCTCGGGTGCTGGTGCTGCCGTTCAAGGCCGCTTTGGTGATTTTGGCTTAGATGTGGGATATTTGGCGGGCAATGCCAACGACCCTGAACGGGGTAACGGCCTCTTCAATGGTGAACATGGGGCCTTTGCGAATCTCACCTATGCTCTGAGCAACACGATTGATCTCGGAGTGTCCTATCACCGCAACTATTTCCCCGGTGGTGAAGTCAGTCTCGCCGGTGGGACGGGTAGTGGACGCGCAGGTAATCCCTTCGCTGCTGATGTGGCGGCGTCGTCGGATTCTCTCGGCGGCCAGTTCCGACTGGGATTGGGGGCAATTGATTTGTCCGGTTGGATTGGCTTCACATGGGCCCAGGCTCAAAGTAACGGTAGTGGCTTCGAGGAAGGGGATAAGGCGAATGTTATCAACTATGCTCTGGCCTTGACGGCACCGGACTTGGGAGGTGCTGGTAATTTGGCCGGGCTAGTGGTTGGGGTTCCCCCTCAAGCTACTCGTATCCAACGCTCAGACCCAGCTCTGCTCGGTCAGGAGGATACGGATACCTCCTTGCATATCGAGGCATTCTATCGCTACCGCCTCAATGACAATATCGCTATTACCCCCGGGTTTTTCGTGATTACGAACCCGGAACACAATAGCAACAATAATGCTCAGTGGGTGGGTACCCTGCGGACGACCTTTAGTTTCTAGGGGTCTCTCAAGGGCGATCGCCCACTCCGGTTAGGCGGGACTGTCTCCCGCCTTTTTGGTTGCCCCTCTTTAATACAAAATATAGTCATTACTATGACGTGCTGTCATAGGTAGAGCCGCCATAGGGGGAGTACTATGATGAGAGAGGCTTGATTCTATTGACAATGGTTATACCCCATGCTACGGGCTGAGACCTATCTAGTGCCTTGAGCTTGGGTGACCTTAAAACGTTAAAACCTTTACCCGGAAAGAATTTTGGCAGTTCAGTCTTCTCTAAAAGAGATACCTCTCGCGAATGGATAGTTTAAGACCGGAAGCAATTTTGAGAAATTAGTTGACAGTAGTTACCATCTAGCTGATAATTGCTGTTGCAACATCTTTTCAATAAGAATTGCAGAATACCGATCGCCTTTACAAGACGAGCCTCATCAATAATAATGAGAATCGTTATCTAATCTAAGCTCATCTCCAGTGGTGGAGATAAGGGGGGGTTGGATTCGGTGTGAGTGTCGTGAACGAGGAACCTAAAAATCGTGTCTAATTTGTGGTGGAAAGCCCTAGCAGGAAGTAGCAGCGTCCTAAGTTTCCTAGTCCTGTCCAACGTGGCCCAGGGTCAGGAACTCTCAGTTGATGAGTTGAGTCAACCGGTGTCGTCCAGGTCTCTCGACCAAGTGACCTCCGTCTCCCAACTCTCAGATGTACAGCCGACGGACTGGGCATTTCAGGCCTTACAGTCCTTGGTGGAGCGCTATGGCTGTATTGCGGGATATCCCGATGGAACCTTCCGGGGTAACAACTTCATGACCCGTTTTGAGTTTGCGGCGGGTCTCAATGCTTGTTTAGACCAGATTGTGGCGATTATTGGCGGTGGGGAGGGGGTTGACCCCAGTGATTTGGCCACCATTCGCCGCTTACAGGAAGAATTTGCGGCGGAGTTAGCGACTCTGCGGGGTCGGGTAGATGGTTTAGAGGCCCGCACGGCTGAACTGGAAGCCAATCAGTTCTCCACAACAACGAAACTGAATGGGGAAGCCATTTTCGCTCTTTCGGATACCTTTGGTGCAGCCGTGGGAGACTCTAGCGGTGACCCCACTCAAACTCAGTTTGGCTATCGAGTCCGACTGAACTTTGACGCCAGTTTTAGCGGCCGCGATCGCCTGCGCGTCCGTTTGCAAGACCGTAACTTGGTCAACTTTGGCACGGGGAACACGGGAACGAATATGACTCGCCTCGGCTTTGCCGGCACCACTAACGGCGTTGAGTTGGCCCGTCTGGAGTATCGTTTTCCCATCACGGATAATATTCGCGGCTATCTCTCGGGAGCCGGTATGAGTGCCGAAAATATTTCTAACGCACTCTCGCCCCAAGTTAGCGGCGGTTTTGGAGCCATCTCTCGCTTTGGTCGCTATAACCCCGTTTTCCGGTTGAGCGGCGGCGCCGGGGTCGGTTTAAACGCGAGGTTCGGAGATTTTGGTTTAGATTTGGGATATCTGGCTGGAAATGCCAATGACCCAACCGCTGGGAATGGCTTGTTCAATGGTGAGCAAGGGGCCTTTGCCAACCTAACTTTCTCTCCCTCGAACGACTTCAGCCTCGGGGTGTTTTATGACCGTCATCACTTCCCTGGAGGACAGGTGAATCTGTCGGGAAGCACCGGGAGCCGTCAGGCCACGAATCCCTTTGGGAGTGATGTGGCTGTGGGCTCTGATACCCTAGGGAGTCAGTTCCGGTTAGGACTTGGGGCGATTGATTTATCCGGTTGGATTGGCTTTACCTGGGCTAATGCTCAGAATAATGGTAATGGCTTCCGTTCAGGCGATCGCGCTGAGGTCATTAACTATGCCCTTTCCCTAACCGCCCCAGATTTAGGGGGACCCGGTAATCTGGCTGGTTTGATTGTGGGGGTTCCCCCGCAAGCGACCCGAGTTCAACGCTCAGACCCGGCTTTACTGGGACGAGAGGATACGGACACCTCTCTACATATTGAGGCCTTCTATCGCTATCGCCTCAACGACAACATTGCTATTACTCCTGGGTTCTTCGTGATTACGAACCCAGAACATAACAGCAACAATGATGCTCAATGGGTCGGCACGATTCGGACGACGTTTAGTTTTTAAATCTTGATAGTTAGGGCAGCTAAAGCTGTTGTAACTATCACCTTTCTCTCAACACCTAGCAGGCGGGCTTAAGGGCCCGCCTTTCGTCTTTGGAGAGTTCTACCAAACCCGAATGACACTGGAGATTTCAGCGACGGCAGAGAGTTTGGAGATGCTATCTAGGGCGGCGCGGAAATCCCCTTCACGGACATGATGGGTCACTAAGACAATTTCGGCTAACTTATCACTTAAGCCAATCTGAACGATAGATTCTAAGCTCACGTCATGATTGCCAAAACAGGTTCCGAGTTGACCAATGACCCCGGATGAATCTTGAGTTTTGACCCGGACATAGAAACGTGTTACCGAGTCTTCCATGGGGGCGATCGCACAGAAGTGTTGATGGGTGCAACTCAGGAGAGGATGGGGGATTGGCTCGGTTTCAGTTTTGAGGATGGCGGCGATATTGAGGATATCGGAGACCACCGCACTGGCGGTGGCCCCGGCCCCGGCCCCGGGACCAAAGAACATCACTTGTCCGAGGGGGTCTCCTTCGACCAAGATGGCATTAAAGACTCCATCGACGCTGGCCAGGGGATGGGATTTGGGGAGTAGGGTGGGATGGACTTTCAGGGAGAGTTTTTGAGGGGTTCCATCGCTGCTGTTTTCGGGGATGTCTTCTTGGGCGATCGCCAACAGTTTGATGGTAAAGCCAAGTTTTTCGGCGTAGTCGATTTCAGTGGAACTGATGTGACGAATCCCCTCACAATGGACATCCTCTAGACGAATGCGGCCGCCAAAGGCCAGGGAAGCTAGAATCGCAATTTTATCCGCAGCATCTAAGCCATCCACATCGGCGGTGGGGTCGGCTTCAGCATAGCCAAGCCGTTGCGCATCAGCGAGGACGTCTGCAAAGTCGGCTCCCTCGGTCTTCATGCGGGTGAGGATATAGTTGGTGGTTCCGTTGACAATTCCCGTAACTCGTTTGATGCGGTTCACCCCTAAGGCTTGTTTGAGGGGTTGAATGACGGGAATCCCACCACCGACAGCCGCTTCGAGCATTACATATACGCCCTTTTCGTTGGCGGCGTCAAAAATCTCATCCCCATGACGGGAAATGACGGCTTTGTTGGCGGTGACGATATGTTTTCCATGGGCGATCGCCTTGAGAATCAGCGATCGCGCCGGCTCCACCCCGCCTATGAGTTCGACGATAATATCCAGGTCAGGATGACTCACGATGGCGTCTAAGTCTGTGGTGAAGAGGGAATGGGGTACGTCCACCGCTCGGGGTTTGTCGAGCGATCGCACCCCCACCTGAGCAATCTCCAACTCTGTGAGCAAGGGATGACGGCCTGAGGGGTCTGATAAAATCTGCGCCGTTCCAGTGCCAACTGTACCTAATCCGAGGATACCGACTTTATATGTCACAACTTACGATTCGTTTTGACGACGGGGGCGAACTCTCAAACTCCCTAATACTCAGGGTTCGAGTCCCTTAAAACTCTACCACAAAAACCCTCGGGCTTTGCCGGTTCAGTGTGAGAATGAGTCTCAACTGCTGTTAGATGAATAGCAACGGACCCCAACGGGCGATCCCATGACCTGACCGGACAAAGCCTGCCCCCTGTGTCAAAATGTCAATGGGTCTGTCCAGGGGTCTGGATACAATGCCAGAATCAATGCCAGAATCAACGCCAGAATCAACGCCAGAATCAACAAACGCGCGTCCTGTGACTTGTCCTATCGCCAAATCCTGTTGCCAAGTGTTGGGAGTCTCTAATACCGTGAAGCTCTTATTGAACGCCCCAGTAATCTCTCGTCGTCTCTCGACGATTGTGATGATGGCCGCCGTCTGGGGTCTGGCAGAGCCAAGCTGGGGCCGTCCTCAGCCTCAGGGCGATCGTTACTGGGTTCAACAGTTCCCTGATCTCAATCTTTCCCGTCCTCTGTTACGGGTTGGCAGTCGTGGTTCTGAGGTTCGGGAATTACAGGCAATTCTCCAACTGATGGGATTTTATCGCGGTCCAGTGAATGGGGAATATGGGGAACAGACCGCTAGAGCTGTCTCAGCCTTCCAGGAAGCCGCCGGAATTGATGTAGATGGCGTTGTTGGAGCCCAGACCTGGAATCGGCTGTTCCCGCCCCTGCCAGTCGGGGGAGTCGCAACGCCTGTGTATGAACCGGCTAACCGAACTCCGGACTGGGGGGTGGTCAGTTCTAATCAACAACTCCCCAATCCAGAAACGGGTGAGGGAATGGTGTCGGCATCTTCTCTGGCCACTCCCGAAAGTCGGAATTTACCTCTGTTGTCTCGGGGTGCTGAGGGGTCGGCGGTGGTGGAACTGCAACTGCTGTTACAGGATTTGGGTTTCTATAATGGTGAGATTGATGGTCTCTATCAAGGGGCTACCATTACGGCTGTGGAACGGTTCCAGTCTCGCTCGGGATTGGTGGTTGATGGGGTGGTGGGACCGATGACGTGGAATGCGTTGTTGGGGTATTGAGGGGGGAGGCAAGAGGCAAGAGGCAAGAGGCAAGAGGCAAGAGGCAAGAGGCAAGAGGCAAGAGGCAAGAGGCAAGAGGCAAGAGGTGTTGATGTTGGGGATTTCTGGGGTGCAGTTGGGGGAGATTGGGGGTCATGGGGAAAAGACCTATCCTTGGGAATGTTGTGGGTTGCTGTTGGGAACGGGTGATGGAGGACAGGCTCGGGTTTTGCAGGTTTGGCCGGCGGCCAATGCTTGGGATGCGTCGACGGCGGAGATGTTTGAGCGGGGTGGGGATGAACCCATTCGGGATTGGCAGACTCAGGAACGTCGCTATACTATCGCTCCAGAGGTGATGCTGGCGGCTCAGAAGACGGCCCGCGATCGCCATTGGCGGATTTTGGGGATTTATCATTCACACCCCAATCATGAGGCGGTTCCTTCAGAGTGCGATCGGCAATGGGCTTGGCCGGAGTATTATTACCTGATTGTGTCTGTGGCGGAGGGTGTGGCTCGGGAGAGTCGCTGCTGGCAATTGGATGAGCAGGGCCAGTTCCAAGAGGTGCCGCTGTCGGTGGAGTCGGGGGAGAATGCTTAACGTTTGGTAACAGGGATGGATCGGGGGCGATCGCAGTCGGTAGAATAATACACTGGACGACATACATTCTCGACATACGTTCTCGACTCTACCAAGTCTTAGACCCATTACCCATGCTCAATCCAAACTTAGAGCAAATTCAACTGACTAATGCTGACTATGAACGCTATTCTCGCCATCTAATCCTGCCAGAAGTGGGTTTGGAAGGGCAGAAGCGTCTGAAGGCGGCGAAGGTTCTCTGTATCGGCACGGGAGGACTGGGTTCTCCGTTATTACTTTATCTGGCGGCGGCGGGCATTGGCACTCTCGGGATTGTGGATTTCGATGTGGTGGACAACTCGAATCTACAACGCCAGGTGATTCATGGAACCTCCTGGGTGGGGAAACCCAAAATTGAATCGGCCAAGACTCGCATTCATGAGATTAACCCCGATTGTCAGGTGAACCTCTATGAGACTCGCCTCTCGTCGGAGAATGCCCTAGAGATTATTGAACCCTACGATATTGTGGTGGATGGCACGGATAACTTCCCCACTCGCTATTTGGTCAATGATGCCTGTGTATTGTTGAATAAACCGAATGTCTATGGCTCGATTTTCCGCTTTGAGGGCCAGGCGACAGTGTTTAACTATGAAGGAGGTCCCAATTATCGGGACTTATATCCTGAACCTCCACCGCCGGGAATGGTCCCGTCTTGTGCTGAAGGGGGAGTTTTGGGGATTCTGCCGGGGATGATTGGGGTGATTCAGGCGACAGAAACGCTCAAGATTATTCTCGGACGCGGTACAACCCTCAATGGACGGCTTTTACTGTATAATTCTCTAGAGATGTCGTTTCGTGAGTTAACGTTACGACCCAATCCGGAACGCCCCAAAATTGAGAAACTCATTGATTATGAGCAATTTTGCGGGATTCCCCAGGCCAAAGCAGAGGAAAATAAACAGAATATGGATCTTCAAGAAATGACCGTCTCGGAACTGAAGAGCCTTATCGATAGTGGTTCCGATGATTTTGTGTTGGTGGATGTTCGCAACCCCAATGAGTACGAAATCGGTAAAATTGATGGTTCTACCTTGGTTCCGTTGCCTGATATCGAGAATGGCGATGGGGTTGAGACGATTAAGTCCATGCTCAAGGGTAAACGTCTTATTGCCCATTGCAAACTGGGGGGCCGCTCGGCTAAGGCACTTTCCATTCTCAAAGAGGCTGGCATTGAGGGAACGAATCTTAAGGGTGGTATTGCTGCCTGGAGTGAGGAAATTGACCCGTCTGTTCCCAAATACTAAGACATTTCAGAGGGAATTCAGAGTTCTGTCTCTTGCTATTCCCCCTAAAGAGCCTTAGATGCCGTTACCCCAGTCTTCCGAGATTGGGGTTTTTTTGGGCCCAAGTTTGTCATGATTTCTGGTTATTCTCGGTCAAACGTCCCTCATCTCGGCAGAATTTCTCAGCCATATTCTCTTTCCTAAGAATTAATACATTTCATGAAGATTTATACATTTGTCGTCTAGGTTACAGATATTTGAAACAATTATTGTGATGGAGATCGCAAATATAAAGCGATCTCCATCACTAATGTAGACGATCCCAATTACTTCATGAGGCGATCGCAATTACCGGCTGACTTGTATGAGATCGCCGCAAACCAACTCAATCTCCGTGAACATAGAGGAAATAGGAAAGTTTCTTAAGATAATGACCAATTCATTTTTGCCTTCACTGCCCACCTTATCTGACTTTTTCTTCCAAGTTTGGGAGAATGGGAAACTCACCAAAGCCGATCGCTTGCAACTGCGGTCGTATCTACTGAGCGATCGCCTCACCGAAGCCGACTACACCCTGCTGAATCGTCTTCTCCACGCCGTGCGTCGGGGCTGGGTTTCTTGCACGGGCGATCGCCGAGATGGGCGGGGAAGTTGCTAAAATAGGGGGTCAGGATGTTGCCTCAGTACAGTCGGTGACCCAATTCCCCAAACAGAAACAGCAAAGGAAAACAGGCGATGTTTAATGCCACCCAGTTACTCATCGACCGTTTTGTCCCCAAACTCCAAGAAAATTACCACCGCACCTATGGCGGGCTAAAGTCCGACTATGCGGAAATTATCGGCTGGGCAGGCGGTATGGCGCTTGAGAATATCGCCAACAGTGATGCTCTCTATCACAATGTGGAGCATACAATCTTTGTCACCCTAGTGGGACAAGATATCTTGCGGGGGCGACATATTCGTGAAGGGGGTGTCTCCTGTGAAGACTGGCTACACTTTACCATCGCCCTTCTCTGTCATGATATCGGCTATGTCAAGGGAGTCTGTCGTAAAGACGACCCCACCCGACGTCTATATTCAACAGGCATTGACGACACTATGGTGTATCTCGTTCCCGGTGCCACAGATGCGGCCCTGACTCCCTATCATGTGGATCGCGGGAAACTCTTTATTGATGAACGTTTTGGGGGTCATCGTCTCATTGATGCCGAACTCATCCGCAGCAGCATGGAACTAACCCGGTTTCCTGTTCCTGCTGGGGAAGATCATCAGGATACCTCGAACTTACCGGGATTGGTGCGAGCGGCGGATCTGATTGGACAACTGAGTGACCCTCGCTATTTACAAAAAATTAGTGCCCTCTTCTATGAATTTGAAGAAACAGGGACGAACAAAGCCCTAGGTTACAAAACCCCTGGGGATTTGCGAAATGGCTATCCCAAGTTTTATTGGCATGGCGTGTACCCTTATATCAAAGATGGTTTGAAATACCTAGAAGTCACCCAGGAAGGGAAACAAATCGTCGCCAACCTCTTTAGTAACGTCTTTCGCGTTGAACATTCAACAATTTGATGTTGACCTGGGCTGAGGGGGTTGCGTCGGCGGTTGCTGGGGCCCTGGGCCCGATGACACCTCTCGTGACGGAGGGGAGATATCCACATCTTGTCACTAGAGCCGATCGACTGTCACACTAGATTTTAGAGAAAGTAGGTGAGGCAGTTGCGAACTGGCGGAGCGTGGCTTTAGCCAGTTTGAGGAAAGTCCGGGCACCCGAAAGACCGAACTTGCTGGGTAACGCCCAGTGCGCGTGAGCGTGAGGAGAGTGCCACAGAAACATACCGCCTTGAACGATGTCACGGCGTGCCGTCTTCAGGGTAAGGGTGCAAAGGTGCGGTAAGAGCGCACCAGCAGTATCGAGAGGTACTGGCTCGGTAAACCCCGAGTGGGTGCAAGGTCGCCGGAACTAAGGTTGGTCTTTTACCAGTTCCGAAGTTGGAGAACCGCTTGAGGCGTTTGGTAACAAACGTCCCAGATAGATAACTGCCCGTCTCGGTGTTTTGGACGCTGAGATAGAACAGAACCCGGCTTACGACTACTTTCTCTATTTTTTTTATTCAATCTGCCTGATTTTTCCCTCACACCTATGGTCGCCCTGCATCCCCGTCGTCAAGACGCCCTCCATCAATTCATGCTTAAGTTGGGGTTGGAGCCAGATTCCCGTCTAAATTGGGATCTCTTGGATACCGCTTTAACCCATCCAACGATATCGCCAACCCGCAACTATGAACGCTTGGAGTTCATTGGGGATGCGGCCATTCGTTTGGCTTCGGCGGAGTTCCTTTGGGAAAGTTACCCCGAGGCGAAAGTGGGAGACTATGCGGCGATTCGTTCGGTGTTGGTGAGCGATCGCACCTTGGCGGATATTGCTGAATCCTATGGCTTTCAACGCTATTTGTTGGTGGGAGGAAGTGCCAGTGGGGATAAGGCGGGGTACCGTTCCCGTTTGGCGGATGCCTTGGAGGCGGTGGCGGCGGCTCTGTATCTGAGTAGTCATGATACGAGTTTAGTGCGCCCTTGGTTGGATAAGCCGTTTCGTCCTCTGGCGGAGGAAGTGCGTCAAGATCCGGCACGGCAAAACTATAAGGCGGCTCTGCAAGAATGGACTCAGGGTCACTATCGGCAACTGCCTACCTATCGTGTGGTGGAACAGGTGACCCGAGAACATAATAGCGATTGCCGGTTTTCGGCAGAGGTGTGGCTCAATGACCGTTGTTTGGGCCGGGGATTGGGGCGATCGATTAAGGCGGCGGAACAGGCGGCGGCCCGAGAGGCCTTTGTGGCGTTGTCTCAGGAGCAACAGTCTCCCAAGTCCCCCGTGTCCCAATCTTGAGTCGTTACGATTTCTTCTAATAGGTTATGACAGGCATTATTATTATCGGCGCGGGTCGTTGGGGCAATCACCTGATTCGCAATATCTTAGAGCATCCCAAAGGGGACTTGCTGGCGGTGGTGGATTGCGATCGCCAACGCTTAGAGGCGGTCAATGAACGGTTTAATCTGGCAGCCGCTGGGGTGAGATTAAGCCAGAATTGGCGGGACACCCAAGATTTACCGGCTCAGGGAGTGATTGTCGCCACCCCCGCCACTGACCATGAAACGACCATCCGTGAGGCTCTGGAACTGGGCTATCATGTCTTGGCGGAGAAACCTCTAACCTTAGAGTCTCAGACGGCGATCGCCCTTTGGGAGTTGGCTCAAAAACAGCAACGACGGCTCAATATTGACCATACTTATCTCTTTAATCCCTGCGTTGAACGGGGGGCTGAGGTGGTGCGTCAGGGCCACCTGGGGGAGTTACGTTATGGCTATGCAGCGCGCACCCATCTGAGTCCGGTTCGCTACGATGTCGATGCCCTGTGGGATTTAGCGATTCACGATATCGCCATTTTTAATCATTGGTTAGGAGAGTTTCCGGTTCAGGTTCAGGGAACCGGCAAAATCTGGCTGCAATCCCAGGGGGTTGGGGCGTCGCAACATCTGTTCCCCGATGGGTTGGCGGATTTGGCCTGGGCGCGGTTAATCTATCCCAGTGGGGTGGAGACGACCATTCATCTCTGTTGGGCCAACCCAGATAAACAACGACGCTTAGCGGTGGTTGGCAGTCAGGGAACCCTGGTGTTTGATGAATTAGCACCCTCTCCCTTGACCCTGATTCATGGGCAACTGACCCAGGATGAGGGGGGGATATGGCAGCCGAGTGCAGTGACCTCAGAAGCCGTGGAAGTGGCACCTGGGGAACCCCTGCGACGGGTGTGCGATCGCTTCTTGGAGGGGATTGAAACCGGTCAAGACTGCGATCGCTCCTCCGGTTGGGTGGGGGCGCAGTTGGTGCGGGTGTTGGAGGGACTGTCTCAGTCCTGTCAAGCGGGGGGTCAGCTCATAAATCTGTCTTAGGGGCCTTGGATTGGGCAGTCCGTCCGCTAAAATTCAAGGCAACTCCGTAAAAGAGCTTTGACGCTTCTAAAACCATGAAATTTCCTCTTGCTTTTCTTCCCCTTGCCCTTGGGACTGTCTTAATGGGAGGTAACGGGGCGATCGCTCAGTCTTACCCCAATGATGCCCATATTTGCACCCCTGGAGCGCGCTTAAACCTACGAGAAAGCCCCGGGGGTCGAGTCTTGACGGTTCTCGACAATCGAACCTCCGTTGAACGAGTTGCCCCACCAGCCGGGAACTGGCAACCGGTCGCAGCGGGGGGTCAGCGGGGTTATGTTTGGTCTGGGTATGTCTGTGATGGGGAAGCCACGGGTGCGGTGGCCCAACGGCCGGCCGGGACCGCCCGCTTCGAACCCGCGATGTGTCCTGATGTCACCTTAGCGCGTAATGTCATCGCTCTCGATGGGTTGAATATCCATCGCTCTAATAATCCCGATAGTGAGATTCTGCGGTTTCTCAGCCGGGGGGCTGCTATTATTCTCGGGAGTACTAACCCCAGTCGCGATGAGGCGGGCCATATCTGGTTACCCGTTGAACAGCCAGCCATGGGCTATATTCGTGTTGGCCGTGACGGAGTCGTTGATAAGATTGGTAACTGTACGCGCTTCTATGACTAAGACTTAAGAGCAACGGTGTCTCAACAACAACGACAACAGTTTCCCGCCCTGGCGAATAAAACCTATCTCAATTATGGCGGTCAGGGGCCCTTATCGCGTCCGGCCCTGGATGCGATCGCTCAGGCTTATGAGTGGGTGCAACAGATCGGCCCCTTTTCCGCCCAGGCTAATGCTTGGGCCCAGGACTGTGCTCGGGAAACCCGGGAGGCGATCGCCCAGGAGTTGGGGGTTACCCCGGACACCATTGCTCTGACGGAGGATGTCACCGTCGGCTGTAATATCGCCCTCTGGGGAATGGATTGGCAGGAGGGCGATCGTCTTCTGATGACCGACTGCGAACATCCTGGGGTGGTGGCGACGGTGAAGGAACTTCAACATCGCTTTGGCATTGAGGTGGATATCTGTCCAGTTCAGGCCACCCTCAACAGCGACAATGCCGTTGAGGTGATAGCTCAGGGGTTAACCCCTAAGACCCGTTTAGTGGTGTTGAGTCATATTCTCTGGAATACAGGACAAGTGTTACCCCTCAAGGAGATTGTCGCCGCCTGTCGTCAAGTGGACACTCAATTTGGCGAGCCAATTCGGGTGTTGGCGGATGCGGCCCAGTCCGTGGGGGTATTACCGCTGGAGTTAGCCGCGTCGGGGGTGGATTATTATGCCTTTACCGGTCATAAATGGCTGTGTGGGCCGGCTGGGGTGGGTGGATTTTACTGTCACCCGGAGGCCATGGCCAGTCTGCGTCCCACATTTATCGGCTGGCGCGGCATTACCATGGATGGCAGCGGTAACCCCACCGGCTGGAAACCCGATGCACAACGCTATGAGATTGCTACATCGGCCTATCCCTTGTATGTGGGATTACGGGAGGCGATCGCGCTTCATCGGGGTTGGGGAACGGCGAAAGAACGCTATCAGCAGATTTGCCGCAATAGTGAGCGACTGTGGCAAGGGTTAGGGGAGATTCCCCAAGTCACGTGTTTACGGACGGCTCCCCCGGAGGCGGGGTTAGTGTCGTTTGTGTTGGAGTCAGGGGAACACAAGGGCCTGGTGCAGTTTTTGCAGGAGCAAGGCGTGATGGTACGGACCCTTCTCGACCCCAGTTGTGTTCGGGCCTGTGTCCATTACTTCAGCGATGAGGGGGAGATTGAGGAGGTATTGCGGCAGATTCGTCGCTTTATCGAGGTCAATTGACGGTAGGGTGCGTCCCGGCATCAATGGATCTTAAACCTTGACCCAAGATTTCCAACTTGCCGGAACGCACCGCTTTCCCAGATTAATGATAGACCAAACGGTAGGGTGCGTCCCGGCATCAATGGATCTTAAACCTTGACCCAAGATTTCCAACTTGCCGGAACGCACCGCCTCGCCGATGGATTGATGGAGGTTTCTGCCGGGGATGATGCGTTGCGGCAAGTTTAGGATTTTTCCGACACCGCAAACCTTCACTGATGCCGCAACACATCCTACCGATTGACCCACCGATTAACCTACTGATTAAACGCCCCAATCAGGAGAATAAATGCCTTGTTGAATAAAGCGATGAACGCTTGACCAGGGCCAATCGGTGGGAGATTGGCACAATTGATGTTTAACCGGATTGATGTGAATGTAATCGCAATAAGCGGCAAATTCTTTTTCATCTCTCACCCGGTGTTCCCAAAACCGCCGCTGCCATAAATTGCGTTCCCGCCGGGCTTCTCGGGATAGATTTTTCCTGGTCTCCAAATCCAATTTATCAGCAATTGAGCGGGTCACGTAGCTTTTCAGTAAACGCATTCGTATTGACAAATCACCATCATTTTCTGGTAACGTCCATAGAGCATGGAAATGGTTAGGTAATAAAACAAAGGCGTCAATTTCAAAAGGACGTTTTCGACGAACCTTTGTGATTGCCTCTCGCAGAGCCAACCGAGCTATATCACGGCACAACCAAGGCA
Source organism: Phormidium yuhuli AB48 (assembly GCF_023983615.1). Classification (GTDB taxonomy): domain Bacteria; phylum Cyanobacteriota; class Cyanobacteriia; order Cyanobacteriales; family Geitlerinemataceae; genus Sodalinema; species Sodalinema yuhuli. The sequence continues at coordinate 2,111,728 of NZ_CP098611.1, forward strand.
GGTGATCGCAGGTCACCTGTGTTATAAAATACGTGGCCCCGTTCCAAGGTTTCCGCCGATAATTTGCCATGTCATTTCAGTAATGATAGACCAAACGGTAGGGTGCGTCCCAGTATCAATCCATTTTAAACCTTTTCCAGGTTAATCATACAGGCAACGGTAGGGTGCGTCCCGGCATCAATTCATCTTAAACCTTGACCCAAGATTTTCAACTTGCCGGAACGCACCGATTGGCCAGGTTCATGATAGACCAAACGGTAGGGTGCGTCCCGGCATCAATTCATCTTAAACCTTGACCCAAAATTTTCAACTTGCCGGAACGCACCGATTGCCGCCGGGGATGATGCGTTGCGGCAAGTTTATGATTTTTCTGACACCGCCAACCTTCACTGATGCCGCAACACATCCTACCGTTATTGCACCGATGGCCCGGGTTAATCATACAGGCAACGGTAGGGTGCGTCCCGGCATCAATTCATCTTAAACCTTGACCCAAGATTTTCAACTTGCCGGAACGCACCGATTGCCGCCGGGGATGATGCGTTGCGGCAAGTTTATGATTTTTCTGACACCGCCAACCTTCACTGATGCCGCAACACATCCTACCGTTATTGCACCGATGGCCCGGGTTAATCATACAGGCAACGGTAGGGTGCGTCCCGGCATCAATTCATCTTAAACCTTGACCCAAGATTTTCAACTTGCCGGAACGCACCGATTGCCGCCGGGGATGATGCGTTGCGGCAAGTTTATGATTTTTCTGACACCGCCAACCTTCACTGATGCCGCAACACATCCTACCGTTATTGCACCGATGGCCCGGGTTAATCATACAGGCAACGGTAGGGTGCGTCCCGGCATCAATTCATCTTAAACCTTGACCCAAGATTTTCAACTTGCCGGAACGCACCGATTGCCGCCGGGGATGATGCGTTGCGGCAAGTTTAGGATTTTTCTGACACCGCCAACCTTCACTGATGCCGCAACACATCCTACCGTTCAAGCACCGATGAATTGATTGGCGTTGCTTTTCCCCGGTTAATCATACAGCCGGGGATGATGCGTTGCGGCAAGTTTAGGATTTTTCTGACACAGCTAACCTTCACTGATGCCGCAACACATCCTACCGTTCGAGGTGGTACTAAAAACCCCCCAGTCTCATCCAGAAACTGGGGGGTCAAACTTGAGCCGAAACCTATCTATAGAGTCGGCACAACTTGTTCCTTCTCAGGAACATGGGTGTATTCCGCCACAATCTGCCGGAACTCTTCCCCATCGATGGTTTCTTTCTCCACCAACAAGTCCACCAGACGATCCATCACCGCCCGATTGTTACGAATCAGGCTGCACGCCTCCTCATAACACTGTTCCACGATCGCCCGCACCTGAGCGTCAATCCGAGAGGCGATATCCTCGGAATACTCGGAACGAGTCATCAAATCACGACCTAAGAACACCTCAGAGGACTGACTCTCCAAAGACATGGGACCGAGATCCGACATCCCAAAGCGAGTCACCATCTGACGAGCCATATTCGTCACCTGTTGCAAGTCATTTCCAGCCCCAGTGGTCACTTCCGCGTCACCGAAAATCACATCCTCGGCAGCACGTCCTCCCAAGGCCCCAGCAATACGAGCGCGAATCTGAGACCGGGAAATCAAGGTTTGGTCTTCCGAGGGGACAAACCAGGTCAGACCTCGGGCCTGGCCACGGGGAACTAGGGTGACTTTTTGCACGGGGTCATGGTCTTTAACCAAGGTCCCCACGATCGCATGGCCCACCTCATGATAGGCAATCAATCGCTTACTCTTACTATCGACTAGAGGCGTTCCTTCCATCCCGGCCACAACCCGGTCCACCGCATCGTCAATCTCAGCCATGGTGATGGCCTCCTTGCGACGACGGGCCGTGAGAATCGCCGCTTCGTTGAGGAGGTTGGCTAGGTCAGCCCCCGTGAAACCGGGAGTCCGACGGGCGATCGCCTCCAAGGACACGGAAGGATCTAACTTCTTATTGCGAGCATGAACATCGAGAATCGAGAGACGGCCGCGAATATCGGGAGCATCGACGGTCACCTGACGGTCGAAACGACCGGGACGCAATAGGGCTGAATCCAGGACATCGGGGCGGTTGGTTGCCGCAATAATAATAATTCCTGTATTCCCCTCGAACCCATCCATTTCCGTCAGGAGTTGGTTCAAGGTTTGTTCCCGTTCATCATTACCGCCACCGATGCCAGCACCCCGTTGACGACCGACGGCGTCAATCTCATCGATGAAGATGATACAAGGGGCATTTTCTTTGGCTTTCTTGAAGAGATCGCGCACCCGAGAGGCACCGACCCCGACGAACATCTCCACAAATTCTGAACCGGAGATACTGAAGAAAGGCACACCCGCTTCACCGGCGATCGCCTTGGCCATGAGAGTTTTACCCGTCCCCGGAGGGCCAACCAACAGCACCCCTTTAGGAATCCGCGCACCGACAGCGGTGAAGCGTTCGGGTTTCTTGAGGAAGGTCACAACTTCTTGGAGTTCCTCTTTGGCTTCATCCACACCGGCCACATCATCAAAGAGAACGCCGGTTTTGGCTTCCATTTGGAACCGAGCCTTAGATTTCCCGAAGTTCATCGCCTGTCCGGGACCCCCGGGAGCATTACTGGAACGACGGAAGAGGAAGAACAAGCCAGCAATCAGCAGAATCGGGAAAATGAGATTCCCTAACACACCCCAGATGGCTCCATCATTCCGGGGAGGATGGGTATCCAAGCTCACATTGGCTTCCCGTAGACGGGCAATCAGTTGAGAATCGTTGGCGGGAAGGTCAACCCGTAACCGTTGAATCCGGTTATCGAGGTCAAGGTCCCGAGCTTCTACAATGGCTGTCCGACCTCCTTCATAGAGGTCCACACTGGTCACCCGGCCGGCATCGAGGTAGTCGAGGAAGCGACCATAGCTCATGCGGGTTGTGGCAGCATTACCACCACTGGTCACGGCTGAGGACGCGAAGGCCCCCTGCCAAAGAAAGAAACCAATGACCAATAATGGCATAGCCCAGAGCAGGGCAACTCTCCAAGAAAATTTCATAATCAGTTATCTCCGATTGCGGCAACGATTATTTTTAGATGCGTTTTCATTTCATAATCTTAACTAAATGTAACATAACTTTGGGGAAAGGGGGAAGAGCAGGCAAGAGGCAAGAGGGTTACCACAGAGGCACAGAGGACACAGAGGAAGAGGAGGGGAGAGGAAGGGGGAAGAGGGAAGAGGCAAGAGAATGGGTAATTATAGTCATATCAATCGGGACTTTTTTTACCCCAAAAGGACTACTCTTAAGGCCTTTTTGCCGTTTTAATAGTCCTTTTTTAAGTGTCTGTCATAGAAAACGGAGCCAGGGTGTAAGACTCCTGACTCCGTATCTGGCAAACCTTGAGTTGAGGCTTGGATTTAGACTTCTACCGCGACCTTAGAATCTTTGGAGGTGAGACGCTCGTAGGTCTCGCGCATCTTCAGACCGGACAGAAGCTGGAATAGACCGGTTCCATCGTTGGCACCTGGGTACTCCTTGTGTTCGAGGAGTAGGTGGGCCAGTTCGCCGTAGTATTTCGTCGAGGTGTTGCTGAGATGACCTTCGACGTAAATCATTTCTTCGAGGTTGTCGAAGCGTCCATCGACTTCTAAGACGGACACGTCATGTCCATAATAGGTGTCGGGACCGTAGAACAGGCGCATTCCAGGATAGGAACAGGTCAACTTACGACCGCAGGGGGTCCAGTTAATGGTGGAGCCTTCATCGAATAGATAGGCCGGTTCGAGATGGTCAACATCATTGCGTTGAATGAGGCGCACCCGGAGAACTTTACGTTCTTTGTCATCTTTGATGAGATTCGTCGGTAGAATCTGAATCACGATGTCCGCGTACTGTTTCTGCGGGTCGATGTATTGTTCAAAGTCAGGCCGACGAGACTCAATCGAGGCCAGAACGTCTTCGTAGGTGTGACCCCGCTCCGCCATGTCCCGCTGAATCTTCCAGGCGATTTTCACCTCGTCACTGATATCGAGGTAGATGCTAAAGTCCAGCAAGCCACGAACTCGCTCGTCATACATCGGGTGCAATCCTTCGATGACGATGATTTTATTGGGGTTGATTCGTTCAGGAGGATCGAGTTCTCCCGTTTCGTGATTGTAAATGGGTTTGTCAATGGGGTTGCCTTCTTTCAAAGACTTGATCTGCTCATACATCAGATCAAAGTTGTTGGCTTTAGGATCTAGTGCTGTGACCCCGGCAGCTTTGCGTCCTTTACGGTCTAAGCTGTGATAGTCGTCGAGACAAATGACGGTCAACTTTTCTTTACCGAATAAATCGGAGAGTCGGCGCAAAAACGTAGATTTCCCACAACCTGAATCTCCCGCGACACCAATAAGAACCACGCGATCTGGCTTCATGCTCATAAGTTTCCTCTATCGACACATGTGACGTACTCCCGGCGCTGACCGTTTAGGCGTTGCAGCACAGGCTTTTTCTCCCAGGACGGGATTTGCTTTTTTATAGTGAGGCGACCCCTCGGATATGATTGGGGATCATACCCTCGCCCAACCCCACTGTGTTTGACAAGTCTACCCGAGTTGACATCTCTTGGCATTTTGGTCCCACATTGAGGCGCGATCTCTCCCAACGCTCACCGGTTCGGTAGAACACGGGACTGCCGCGCCAACGCAAAAGGTTGGTTAAGTGCCAGCGATCGCATCAACGATTCGATCGCCAATGACAACCGAGACATCCTGCTTCCCTTGCCGAAGCTGACCGAAACTAAGTTTCTCTTGGTCTAACTCAGCGTCCACAGGTCTAACCCAGTCTTCCACAGGGTTGTCCAAGTTCTCAACAGACGCCTGGCTGTCGTGACTTCGAGTTGATGTGACAACTCGATCAGCAGTCTACCATAAGTCTAGGCTCACAATTGATCTGGCTGGGCCGCGAAAATCGTTACCCACAAGACCCTTGAAGACTCTCCTTAAAGCGGCAGACAACTTGACAGAGCATCCGATTGCCTGTGGGGAAGAACCTGTATTTGTCTTTTAAGTATTTACTACTACTTGTGAGATAAATTTTAGCAAAGGGGGAGGGCCGCTACAAGTCTACGGGGATTTTTCTGATCCTGGGTTTGTTCAACCTCGATGTCTAAGCAACAAAACTTTGAAGGCCCTGACTCGCTCTTATGCTACTGTCGTTGTTTGAGGGGGTCAAAAAACGCACCCACTCCGGTACGCTAGTGACATGGGTGGGCTGCCAGATGGCGCTTTTCCCTCACCGACTTTTCATCTATGTCTGACCTTCCTTTTACTCTGGATCAGCTACGCATCCTCAAGGCGATCGCCTCGGAGGGTAGCTTTAAGCGGGCCGCTGACAGTCTGTATGTTTCCCAGCCAGCGGTGAGCCTTCAGGTTCAAAATTTAGAACGACAGTTGGATGTCCCTCTGTTCGATCGCGGCGGACGACGGGCCCAGTTGACTGAGGCGGGTCATTTACTGCTCAGTTATGGGGAGAAGGTTCTGACGCTATGTCAGGAAACCTGTCGAGCCATTGAAGATCTGCAAAATTTACAGGGGGGAACTCTAATTGTCGGGGCCTCCCAAACGACGGGAACCTATCTCCTCCCCCGCACCATTGGCGCCTTCCGGCAACGCTACCCAGATGTGGCGGTGCAACTCCATGTCCATTCTACTCGCCGCACCTCTTGGAGTGTGGCCAATGGCCAGGTGGATTTGGCGATCGTCGGTGGTGAGGTTCCCACGGATTTACAAGATTCTCTGGAAATCCTCCCCTATGCTGAGGATGAACTGGCTCTGATTCTGCCAGTGTCTCACCCCCTCTCTAAATTGCCGTCGGTTCATAAGGAGGAGTTGTATAATCTACAGTTCATCGCGCTGGACTCTCAATCGACGATTCGCAAGGTCATCGATCGCGTTTTGGGCCGCTGTGATATCGATACGCGCCGCTTAACCCTAGAGATGGAACTGAATTCCATTGAGGCGATTAAAAATGCGGTGCAGTCGGGTCTCGGTGCGGCCTTTGTCTCAGTATCGGCGATCGAGAAGGAGTTGGAGATGGGGGTCTTACACCGAGCGACCCTTGAGGAGGTTGTGGTGAAACGGACGCTCAATCTCATCTATAATCCCAATCGCTATCGCTCCAAGGCTGCTGAGGCCTTTATTACCGAGATTCTACCGTTGTTCTCGAATCAGGAGCTTGACCCCAAACTTCTCGAACCCATCCCCCGTGTCAAGGCCAATAGCAAGGGAAAAGACCCCCCAGCGGCGGAAACTCCAGAGATGGATGTCAAGTCCGTGGCAGAATCCCTGGCCGATTCCGGCGATTCGGGTTGATTCGTCTCAGGTCTAGTTTGGATGAAGCTGGACTGCCTCAGGAATTGCTGCAAAAAAGACAGAATAAAAAGTACAACAGCGAATCTTCGTGGTGAGACACCAAAACGAATTTACACGCTTAAACTGTCCGTTCTCAATTGTCTATTACTAGGCTAGTATTCTTTCTTATGTTGACGATCGCACTGCCGAAAGGCGCACTTTTAAAAGACAGTATTCGTTCCCTGAAGGCTGTTGGTCTAGATTTTAGTGGTTTCCTAGACTCAAACAATCGCCAACTTCAGATGTTGGATGAGAGTGGAAGGGCCCGAGGGTTACTGGTACGGGCCTTAGATGTCCCGGTTTATGTGGAATATGGCCAGGCGCAACTGGGAATCGTGGGTTACGATGTCTTGCGGGAAAAACATCCCAATGTGGCCCAAGTGGCTGATTTAGGGTTTGGCGGTTGTCGTCTCTCGGTGGCGGTGAAGGCGTCGAGTCCCTATCGCAGTCCCTTGGATTTACCGATTCATGGTCGGGTGGCCTCGAAGTTTGTCACCTGTGCGCGGGACTATTTCCGCAGTTTGGATTTACCGGTGGAAATTGTCCCCCTCTATGGTTCGGTGGAACTCGGGCCCATTACCGGAATGTCCGAGGCGATTGTGGATTTGGTCTCTACAGGACGCACGTTGAAGGAGAATGGTCTGATTGAAATTGAGGTCTTGTTTGAGAGTACGGCCCGCTTGGTGGCCCATCCCTTGAGTTATCGCCTCAATCATGATGGTTTAGAGGAGATTGTCGACCGGTTGCGATCGCGCTGTAACCCAGTAGGAGTGAGTTAATCCAGATTTTGGCTGGTCAATCTAGCCGAGGGGCCAGGATGAATCTCCCCTGACCGCCATGTTTCGGTCTAAGATGGGAGAAATCCGCATTGGGACTGGTGAGCCATGAAGCTGATTCGAGCTATTTTGGGAATTTTTGCTTACGGTGGTGCAGCATTTTTTCTCCTCGTTGCGATCGTTGTGCTGTTTGATAGCGAGGGAGCCTTACTAGAGAATGTTTTAGCCTTTCTCTTCTGCCTAGGATTTACCGCTGGCTTTGCTAAGTTGGGACAGTGGATGATGCAACATCCTCCTCTTTTGGGGGCTAAGGGTCAAAAATCTATTAAGGCTAAGGCGTCCACCGAGGCGGAACGGTTACAAAAGGTGTTTTATGAGGTGGTTCAGAGTAACCAGGGGTCTGTCACGGTCATGCAGTTTGCGATCGCCTCAGGTCTGTCAGGAGACGCAGCGAAAACTTACCTAGACCAGCAAGCCAAACAATTTGAAGCCACGTTCCAGGTCAGCGATACTGGCACAATTTACTATCAGTTTCCCCTCTAGCAAATATCGACTGAGCGAGATGACCCACGGGGAGTTTCCCTGGAAAAAAGCGCGTCGAGGCTTACCTCCTGAAGCCGCATCAACGGAGCCAATTCAACATCAGGATATGAAAGAATTGGGGTTACAAAAACTCGATTTAATTGAACGAGATAACCCAATTTATGAAGGAGTTATATCCGAGATTTTGAGTCAGGGGTTAGCCGAGAACTCGTCAAATCGAATTGCTCAAGGAGGGGTGCATGACTGGCTCAAAACCCTTCTCCAGTGCAGAGTTGCACCAATCCCCCATTTAAGCTTCCCCTCCAACCACAACATTATTAATCCGCAAACTCGGACCCCCACAGCCAACGGGTAGGCCATTCTGGCCTCCCTTGCCACAGCCGCCAGACTCATCCCAGTAGAAATCATCGCCAATCGCCTCAATATCCGCCAGGGTTTGAAACACATTCCCCGATAAGGTGACATCTCGCACCTTCTCCCCTAACTCCCCATTGCGAATCATCCAAGCTTCCCCAGCACTAAAGGTAAACATCTCTCCATTAGTCATTCCCCCCAGCCAATTTCGAGCATAAACTCCCTCCTCAATCCCAGCACAGAGTTGGTCAACAGGGGTGGTTCCGCGACCAATCCAGGTGTTGGTCATGCGGACAATGGGAGAGTGCTGATAGTCCAAACAGCGGGCATTTCCCGTCGCCGCTTCTCCTAGGCGTCCTGCGGTTTCCCGAGAATGGAGTCGTCCCACTAATACCCCATTTTCAATCAGTTGGGTGGTGGTGGCGGGGGTGGCTTCGTCGTCGTAACAATAACTGCCACGATGACCCTGAGGGGCCGCACCGTCAAAAATCTGTAAGTCCTCGCCGCCAAATCGTCGTCCCAGGGTCATGACTTCGAGTAAGTCCGGGTTCTCATAGGCCATGTCCGCTTCGGAAAGATGGCCAAAGGCTTCATGGACGAATAAACCGCTGAGAATTGGGTCAATTACGACGGGATAGGTTCCCCCCCGTACACCCGGTAATTCTAAGGCTTCTACCGCCCGTTCTGCGGCGCTTTTGACCTGTTTGTCGAGGTCGGTCATGTCCTCATACCCTCGACGAGAGCCACTGGTTTCACGACCGGTTTGGACGGTTTCGCCGTCGCGGGCCGTGGCGGCGAAACGCATTTCTAGGTCAATCCAGGATTGGTCGATGAATGACCCTTCGGAGGTGGCAATGAGGAGCCGTTTGGCACAGTCGCTATAGCGGACGGAGGTGGTGGCGATGCGGGGACTGATGCTTAACAGTTCCTCGATATAGCGATCGCAAAGGTCTTTTTTCTGTTTCAGGTCAATCTCGCGGGGGTTGGTTCCGGTGAGGGGCAATTGACAGATATCGGTGAGGATAGGAATGGGGGCCAGTTCGGTCTGTTCACAGCCGACGAGACGGGCCGCCGTGACCGCTTCCTCGACGCGATCGCCCAATTGGGAGAGTCGGTTAAAACTGGAAAAGCCCCAACCTCCCTTATAACAGGCCCGCACTTGCCCCCCCAAGCTGACATCTTCGCTGAGGGTTTCGATGTGATGGTCGGCGTGGGGGGTCTTCTGAATCCCCCGCAGGAAAATATCAGTCCCCTCGGAGGCTTCTAAGCGGATGGCGAGGTAATCCACGCGATGTTGATAGCGTTTGAGGGTATCGCTGATTTGATTTTGCAGGTCGGCTAGAGGGTTCGCCATACTAGGAAAGGTTTGTCGTCGGGTCACTGGGGGAGGTGGGGCCGGGGGGTGGCAACTCTTGCAAAATCCGGAACCGTACATGGTTGATGGCTAGGTCTCCCATGGACACTTCGGTTTTGGGCAGTCGCTTGCCGTCTTTCATGAGACTTTCAAATTTTGCCCCTTTGACTAATTCTAAGTGATACCAGGCTAAGCCCATAAAGAAGCGTAGGGGGTGGGGGCCGCGATCGCCCATACCATCGGGGTTAGACTCCATCGGAATCCAGCCATAGCCAGGGACAAAGAACTCCAGCCAGACATGGTTAAAGTCCGGCTGCATGGGGACTTCCCGTAGTTCTGCTTGGGCGGGGCATTTATAGCGGCCCACAGTCCGACAGGCAATGCCATTGAGACGCAATAGGGCCAGGAGAATCCCCACATATTCCCCACAAGACCCCATGCCCCGTTTTAGGGCCACATCGGGGGTATCAATATGGGGTTTGATGCCATATTCGAGGCGGTCATAGACATAATCACGGATACTCAACACTTGCCGCAAGAGATTCGTTTCACTACCGACGGCGTTACGGGCGGCCCGTTGGACGGTATCGGTGTCCATGGCTAAGTTGTCATTATCGACGAGATAGCGTTCGGGATAGTCGGGGGGTAACTCGGGCAACTCGCTGACATCGCCGGGTTTGAGGTTATATTTGATTCCCCGCACATCGAGGATGGCTTTCCAGCCGAAAATCCGGGCTTCAAAGGGTTTGAGATGGTCGAACTTGAAGACGGCCATGGGTTGTTCTTGGATAACCCGCGTTTCAAAGGGGAGGCCGATGGCTTCGATACCGTGAACCCTCTGACGGGGGGTATCGACGGGAAGGGCGATGTGCCATTCAAAGTCTTTGAGTTCCACCGCATCGAGGGGGGAGAGTTCCTCGGTGTAGGTCATTTCGATGCGGTAGCCGTTGGAGAGGGTGTAATGGTTCTCGGCGTTGTGATAGACGTGGAGGGGATGGATGAAGGTGCGATCGCGGAAGGTAAGTTGATAGGGGTTGGCGGCGTTGGGGTCGTCCCGGATATAGGGTTCTTCGTAGGCGTAGGCGACGTAGAGGAGGTCTTCTTCCTGGTTAGGATGGGGATAGAAGGCTAGGGCGGTGGGGGAGGAAAAGGGGGTGAGAACGCTAAAGTGCATAGACCCGGTACCACGGTCCATACAGTATACGGTTTGCTCGACGGTATCGGTGACCCAGAGTTCTTCGCCACGAACGGCGAGGTTTTCAACTCCCACTCCTGGGGCGTAAAAGCTGGTAATTTCTTTTTGACTGTCTCGGGAGAAGACGTAAATTAGGGCTTCTTTCTGACAACTGACGTAAATGGCTCCCCCTTGAACGGCGACGCCTTGTAGGGCGTAGGGGAGGGTGATGAAGCGTTGGGCAATGAAGTCGTCGAGGTTACAGAAGTAGATGCTATCGCCTCGGGTAAACCAGAGGGTGTTCTCACAAATGGTCATCCCCCCCACGCCGATGAAGTCGGCGGCGTTATGGGGGTTTAAGACGCGGGTATCGTCGGTGTCTGGGTTGACGGCGATGATATAGCCCCGAACGGCATCCACGGCGATAAGTTCGGGCTGTGTTGAGCCGGTGTCTGGGTTGGCCGGCAGCACTGTGAGTCCGTGAAGGGCATAAACTCCATGGGGTCTGAGGGTATGTCGTTCGAGAGGCTGAGTCATGGCAGAAGGGGGACAAAGGGTAACGGGCAAGGGGTCACCGGCAGATGACTGTTGAGGCTGGGGTGGGTCGGGTTCTGGGTGACGTTTTACGGTAACACTGTCCGCTTTTGGGGAACTGATTGTTAGACTACCATTCCTCGGGGATGGGACGGCTAGGGGGGCTAGTGAGCGGCGGCGGCTTGACTGGTTTTGGCGAGGTAGATGCCGCTAAAGACGATGATAAAGGCAATTCCGGTGATTAGGTTCAGGGCTTCGTTGAAGATACACCAGGCGAGCAGGGCACTCACCATGGGTTCGAGGAGGAGGAAGAGGGAGACGAAGCTTGAGGAGAGTTTGTCCATACTCTGGGCCAGCAGTCGTTGGCCGAGTCCTTCGCTGATGAGGGCGAGTCCTAGGACGGCGAGCCAGGTGGTTAGACTCTGGGGAAAGAGTTGTCCTTCGAGGAAAATGACGAGGGGGAGGAGGAGGAGGCTGCCGATACTGCAACGCCACAGCAGTATGGTGGTGGCACTGAAGCGCGATCGCAGTTGTTCGACGATGAGAAAGTAGATGCCGAGGAAGACGGCGGAGAGGAGGGCGTAACTATCGCCGAGGAGGGTTCCTTCGGCTCCGTTTAGGTCTTCTAAGCCGAGGGCGATCGCGCCCATTAGGGCAATGGTCATGCCGATTAGGAATCGCTTGTCAAATTTTTTGCCGAACCAGAGCCAACTTCCTAAACTGGTGAAGATTGGAGTTAGATTATTGAGCAACATACTTTTAGCAACGGTTGTATATTGCAAGGAAATTGCCCACAGGACTAATGAGGTAATGGCGATGGCTCCGACGCCAATTAGGAGGAGCCATTGTCGGCGGGTTATTGCTTGAACTTCCTCTATAGGCTGGGTTGGGGAGATTCGGCTCTGGCAGAAGCGACCGAAACCGAAGATGATAAAAAAGAAGAATAAACGGTTAAAAACTGTGGCATTAGCTCCCAATTCGAGTTCGCTAAATTTGATGAAAATGGGGGCAAAGGAGACGGAAATTAAGGCGATACAGAGGCTGATTAGGGCCTGGCGATCGCCCTGTTTGACTTCTTTGGTTAAGTCGGCGATCGCTCCCTGGGAGATGTCTGCGGAACTCGACATTAGACTGGGTTACTTGATGACTGAACTCTGACTTGGTGGGCGATCGCTCTCCCGCTCTGGGATGAGAATCCTAACCCACCGCTCCTGAGGTGTTTTACCTCCAGAGTCTTTGTATCTTTACAACTTCTGAGCCGGTCTGACAGTCTAACTCAATACAAAATTAAGGAATTTTATGGGAGTTTAGGGCTTGTTGATGTAAACATCAACTTTTTGAGGAGTAATTTTAAAATTAACCAGGGCAGATGTTTGACTTCGCGTCCCGGACGATGCCCATGAATCAAGTCTACCATCATCTTTGTTGAATGGCCACTTATCCTTAAAAATTTCCCTATCAAACCATTGTCCCCGTGATTTGCCTCTAGCCATAATATGAGGGATAATCTTTACTCCCAAAAAAGCCCCCTCTCAATGAAGGGGGCCAAAACACTATCTGAAGAGATAAAACCCGTCAGCCTCGCGGCTTACTCAACCCCTTCAATGCGGTCTTCAACCTGTTGATACAAGTCCATCAGACGTTCCAGGTTCTCATCACTGGTTTCCCAATAGCCACGGCCATGGACCTCCAGCAATGTTCCCACCATCTTGCGGAAAGAATGAGGATTGAGATTCATCAGGCGTTCCTGCATCTCCTTATCCTTAATAAAGGTATCATTCGCCTCCTCATACACCCAGTTATCCACCGCGTCCGCCGTGGCCGACCAACCCATGGTGTTCACCAAGCGTTTCGAGAGTTCCCGAACCCCCTCATAGCCATGAGACAACATCCCCTCATACCATTTCGGGTTCAGCATCTTCGTCCGGGAATCCAGACGCACCGTTTCCGAAAGACTGCGAACCTGGGCATTGGCCGTCGTCGTATCGGCAATATAGGAATTGGGTTTCTTACCATCCTTACGTAACTTCGAGACCACCTTCGTCGGGTCAGAATCGAAGTAGTGGGACACATCCGTCAAACTGATTTCCGAAGAATCCAAATTTTGGAAGGTTGCATCCGCCGTCGACAAGGCCGACTCAAACACCTTGCGGTCCTGTTCCATCATGCCAGGATTATCCGCATTGAAGGCGAAGGACTTACGAGTCAGATACATCTCTTGTAACTCCGACTCCTCCTCCCAAGTGCTATTCTCCACCGCCAAGTTGATATTGGCCGCATAGGACCCCGACGCATTGGAGAAGACCCGAGTCGCCGCTTGACGCAGGTTGACCCCCATCTCCTCGGCTTGTTTAATGGCGTGTTTGCGGACAAAGTTCATGTCCTCAGGTTCATCGGCTTCCGCCGCCATCTTAATCGCCTTATCCAACAAGGCCATCTGATTAACAAACAAGTCGCGGAAGACCCCAGAACAGTTGACCACCACATCAATCCGAGGCCGGCCCAACTCCTCTAAAGGAATCAAGTCCAACTTATTCACCCGTCCCAAAGCATCAGGAACCGGCTTCACCCCAACCATCCACATGATTTGAGCCAAGGATTCACCATAGGTCTTGATATTATCCGTTCCCCACAGCACACAGGCGATGGTTTCCGGATACTCATTGCCATTTTCCTGGCGTTGCCGTTCCACCAAGCGGTCAACCACAATTTTCGCCGCCTGAACCGCTGCTGCGGTGGGGATAGCTTGGGGGTCGAGGGCATGGATATTTTTACCCGTGGGCAAGACATCGGGGTTGCGGATGGGGTCACCACCGGGGCCCGGTAGCACATATTCCCCTTCCAAGGCCCGCAACAGAGACCCCAGTTCATTGTCCGCACAAACCTGTTTGAGACAGAAGTTAAGATACTCAATCAGCTTGTCTAACGCCTCTTTATCCACCCGATGGAAGCCAGCAGCCTTAAGAACCTCATACCAAGGTTCATCCTTAATCATCCGTTGCAGCCAGTTCCCCAGATTCTCCAAACGAACCCGGCCATCGCTGTCAGTTTTCTCAGCCACCATGGCCCCAACACACTCGCGGGTGGCTTCAACGATTTTCTGGTTCAACTCCACATCGGCGAGAACCCCTTTATCGTTGTTGCTGTAAATATCTTGGATGTTGCGGTCGAGACTTTGGGCTAAGAGGCTGGGAAGTCCCATAATGCCTTCTTCTTCCCGGTCGATGCTGGCGATACTGACCAGGGTAGCGACGGCTTCTTCCGCTGTCGGGGGTTTACCGATGACGTGTAAGCCACAGGGTAATAACCGCGACTCAATTTCCATCAGTTGTTTGTACACCAAGCCGACGATGGTATCCCGTTCCTCTTGACTGAGGTCTTTCGCCTCAGCCTCGGGGAAGTCGATGTCTTTGTCGAGATTGACCATGCGGGCTTTCTCAACGATGGTGTTGACGATGGGAATCCCTCGTCCGCCATCTTTGAGGGTTTGGTAGGACCCTACGAGTTCGCCGAGTTCTTTGAGTCCTTTATACAGACCGGCGTTTTCCGCTGGTGGGGTGAGGTAGGAGATGGTTTCGGCGTAGCTGCGGCGTTTGGCGATGGTGGCTTCGCTGGGGTTGTTGGCGGCGTAGTAATAGAGGTTGGGAATGTTGCCAATCAAACTATCGGGGTAACACATTCCCGACATCCCCATTTGTTTTCCGGGCATGAACTCCAGGGACCCATGGGTGCCAAAGTGTAGAACAGCGTCGGCTTGCCAAATCTGTTCGAGATAGGTGTAGTAGGCGGCGAAGCCATGGTGGGGGCTGGCAGAACGGCTAAATAGTAACCGCATGGGGTCGCCTTCGTAGCCAAAGGTGGGTTGGACGCCGATAAACAGGTTGCCGAATTGTTTGCCGTACACCAAGAGGTTCTGCCCATCACTGTTGAGGGTTCCCGGTGCCGACCCCCAGTTTTCTTCTAAGCGTTTGGCGTAGGGGGTGAGGTTTTCGTATTCGTCAACGGGCATCCGATAGGCCACGTTGAGTTCGGGGCTGGCGTATTGGGCAGCGGCATCATGGATGACCGCGTTCATCAACTCCTGGGGATTCTCGGGCAGGTCTTCGATGCGGTAGCCGTTGCGTTGCAGGGCGGTGGCGACTTCGTGAATGCTACCGAAGACGTCGAGATAGGCGGCGGTTCCCACGTTGCCTTTGTCCGGGGGGAAGCTGAAGATGGTGATGGCAACTTTTTTATGGAGTTTGGGTTTACGCCGCAGGTTCGCCCATTTCATAGCTCGGGTAGCGACGGCTTCGATGCGGTCTTGCATGGCGTGGGCCTTGCCGGTGGCCCCATCCCGACCGGAGAGGACGATGGGTTCGATGGCCCCGTCCAGTTCGGGGATGGCAATTTGTAGGGCGACTTGAATCGGGTGCAGTCCTAGGTCGCTGTCTTCCCATTCTTCGGTGGTTTGGAAGACGAGGGGCAGGGCGACCATGTAGGGGCAGTTGAGCCGCTTGAGGGAGTCGATGGCTTTGGGGTGGTCTTGCCGGGCGGGACCGCCGACGAGGGCAAAGCCGGTGAGGGAGACGACGACATCGACGAAGGCTTTGTTGTTGGGGTTATCGGTTTCCCCTTGTTCCCAGAAGAATTTGTTGACGGGTTGGGAGAAGTCGAGTCCGCCGGAGAAGATGGGGATGACCCGGGCGCCGAGGGATTCAAATTCTTGCACCATGGCCACGTAGTGGGCGTCGTCTCCGGTGACGAGGTGGGTCCGTTGCAGGACGAGGCCGACGGTGGGGGCGAGGGGGTCTTTGTGGTCGTCGCTGATGTCTCGACGGGAGTTATACCAGTTGAGGTATTCTTTGACGTCTTCGAACATCTGGGGGGCGAGAGGATGCCAGATGCCCATGTCCGGGTAGACGACGGGGTCGTTGTAGGTGACGTTCTGGTTCCCTTCAGGCAGGACGTATTTGTCTGCCAGCATGAGCAGGAAGTTCTCCAGGTTGTCGGGGGAACCGCCGAGCCAGTATTGGAAGCTTAGCATGAAGTTGCGTGCGTCCTGGGCTTTGTCCACAGGCATGTATTTGAGGACTTTCGGCAGGGTCCGCAGCAGTTTGAGCATTCCGTCTTGGAAGGAAGCGCCGGATTGCTCTTTGCGCTTTCTCATGAACTGGGCGATGGCGCTTTTGGATTGTCCGAGTTGCGCCATGGAGAAGCTGCCCAGTTTGTTGAGGCGCATGACTTCGGGCATGGAGGGGAAGACGATGGCGGCGTCGAGGTTATCCCGGGCGGGTTGGACGGCTTCGATAACTTTTTCGGCCAGGTCTTCGATGAAGATGAGGGAGCCGATGAAGATGTTGGCTTGGGCAACATCCCGTTTCAGGTCTTCGCAGTTTTCAGGGTCGCGCAGTTCTTCGATGAGGTAGCCGCTCAGTTCGATGGCCAGGTTGGGGTTGTTGGCGTTGATGGCTTGGGCGGCGGCGGACAGGGCACTCTGATATTGCGATTCGAGCACGACATAGACCACCTTGATGAGGGTGCGACCGTTGAGGTCGTCGGGTGCCTGAATGTGGCGAACGGTGGGCTTGACGTGGGTGAACATGAATGGGTTACTCCTTAAACGCGATTCGTGGTTGTACTAAACCTGGTCTGGGATGGGCTTATGGATTTTAGCTATATAGGTGTTTTTACCAAATAATGTCAGGGGGACTTCACTCAAATCGGTGTTCTGAAACAATTTGATAGAAAATTTGCAACATTTCGTTACATTTGTTAAACATTTTTGCTGATCTCAGGGTGAGGGACTCGCGGTAAAACAACAAAAAAATTGTTTTAGTAGGAAGAAGTCGGGGGTGGGAGCAAGAAGGAAAAGGGCTGGGGTTGGGTCTTAGGGTTAATAAATTGGAATTAATATTAAATCTTGATACAAGATACCGCAAGTTGCGGTGAGGGGTTGGAGGATTGATTTAAAATTTGAGAAGGTAATCTAGACAAAATAAGTTGCGGTGAAATAAAAGGCTCGGGGTGAGGATTAGGAGCGATCGCAATTTGTTACGGATCGTATTGAGGTAAAACTGATGTCAAATTTTCTGTGTCCTTGCTGTTCTTATCCCTTACTGGGCTATGTCCGTCAAGGGACGTTACGCTGGTTTTGTCCTCGTTGTCATCAAGAGATGCCCTATGGCACAATAGAAACAAGCCATTTATCCTATGCTAGTGTTTTAGAAAAAAATCAATCTCCAATGATTTCTGAGCCATCATCTTCTTCAAAAGAGGTGGTTTTAGGTCAGGTTGATGAAGAAGAAAAAACAATTTTTACTCCAATTTCGGAGCGTTTTTCCGACCAGTTTCCAGCCTTGTTAAACGAAACTGTTGATGGAGTGCGAAGGATTTTGCGAGCAGACCGGGTTATTCTCTGCTGTACTACCCGTAAGTGGGAGGCGATGGTAGTGGCGGAGGCGCGGGCCCCTGGTCGGTCGTCGATGCTGAGATGCCGTTTAGGGCGTTTTTTTGGATCTGAGGAGATTTTACACTTCGAGCAAGGCAAGCTCCAAGTGATCGCAGATTTAAATTCAATGGATCTCGATCGCTGTCCGACAAAGATTCTAGAATGCTTTTTTGAGGTGTCAGCAAAGTTAGTGGTTCCGGTACGTCTGGAGGAACCCCAGGGAATGTATTTATGGGGATTGCTGGCGGTTCATCAATGCTATACGCCTCGGGATTGGTCGCAGCGGGAGATTGATACGACAGTCTGGTTAGCGCAACAGTTGGCGAAATCCCTCGAGCGCGATCGCCGCTATTGTGAGTTACAGGCGGCTCATGAGGCGTTACAGGAGACGGCGTTTATTCATCAAGAGTCGTTGTTGCGTCCTCTTGCAAAACCAACAGTGAATTTTGAACCGACACCGCCAGAGTCTGAGTCCCCCTCTCAGACTGTGAGGGTTCCGCCGCAAGAGTTGTTGAAAAGCTATGTGGCGTACTATCTCAGTCGAGGTAAGGCGATTATGAGTCCTCATCAGGGGAGTTTGGGGTTTCCGGGTGCGGTGTATAGCTATGAAGGCTATCGCTTTGAGTTTGAGAATTTCTGGCGACGACTCCAGGAACGCTCAGATTTCCGTCAACTCTATTTGATGGGAGATATGCGCTGTTTTGAACATTTCCTGGAGGGGAGTTATACGGTTCTGGAATGTCAACGCTGTCACCTCCCGATTCCCACTCGTTATGGTCGTGTCTATGATGGTCCGGAATGTACGTTGTGTGATGATTGTCCGACGAAGTGGGCCAAGTCTGAACGTAGCCAGGCGACAACTCGGGTGTTGGCGGTGGGTGAGGTCCCGACGGAGTCCCGGGAAACGCAGCGACTGTTCCGACAAAATCGCTATGAGGTGCAGTTTGTGGAAACGCCTGGGGAGGTGTTGAGTCGGTTGTGGGGGACTGGGGTTGATGTGATCACACTTCAGGGGGATTTGAGTGAGTCTCAGGGCCGCCATTGGGCCAGTCAGCTACGTCAGGATTCTCGGTTTGCGGAGTTACCCATTTGGGGATTGAGCGATCGCGCAGGGTATGGGTTACCCTGGATGGTACGCCCGCTGGAGTTACAGCATTATCTGTTACCTCCGTTGAGTGGAGAGTATTTGGTTCGCTATTTGCGATCGCGCCGTCAGGAACAAACCCCATTATTGCATTGGTTCCCCCGTTAGGAGTCGGAGGAGTCGCCGAATTTGAGGTCTGACCAAGTGAGTTGTTTCACTTTGGCCACGTCCCCGGCGGCGGCGGCTTCTTTGAGTTCTCGTTTACGATGTGCGTTAGCGATGGCTTCTTCAGGGGACCGGGAACTGGTCTCGAAGCATTTTTCTAAGGCGTCGTAAATGCCTTTACGGTTGAGTTTGGTGTGATATTGGCGTTCGGTGTCGAGGAGTTTAGCCATGAGTTCAAGTTCCATGGCGTCTCCGTCGGCGAGGTCTTCGAGGATGTTCCACTCGTCGAGTCCCAGGAGGGATTGGTCGGCGCCGGGCCGGGGGTCTTTGAAGGGTTTGCCGGTGACTTCTCGGTATACTGTGGGGAGGCGATCGTCGAATTCATGTTTTTCTTCGAGCCAAATTCGCCGGATTTCGCTGAGTTCTTCGGTGGTGATGAGGGTAATGTCCCGCATTTCTGGGGGAGCGGTTCGGCGGACGGTTTCCTGTGCTTCGAGAACTCGTCTTAGCCAATGTTCCCGCCATTTTTTGGTGTAGGGACCGGGGATGGGTTCGACGGAGATTTCTCCGTTTTTGTTGCGCTCGAAGAGTTGCACATTTCCGTGGATGCGTCTAAAATCGCGGCGTTCGCGATCGTTCTTAAGGTCAAGTTCATTACGGATGTCTAGGAGGGGTTGCATCCATTCTTTTTCTTCATCATTCTGGATCATCGCCTCCATAGATTTGTCTTGATTCACTAACGTGCAAACCCAACAGCCAAAACGAGAACTTCCACAACTTGGTGTGCTAGAATCGATGACTAGGGGGCATTCTGTATCTGCTGTTGCCCCTCGGTACATACTGTAAAGCTGCTTGTTACTATAGCCCCAGAGATTTTCACACTGCATGAGGTAAGTCCATACTTCATCAGTTCTCCATTCTTCAATAGGGGTATATAACAGGGAGTTAGGAAGGTTTGGATGAGGGCAAAGTCTCTCCTGGACTCGTTTTTTATCCCGTTTTTCCATGATAATGGCACGACTTATACTTTCCGTTTTTCGAGTGCCGAGGACAACAACAGCCTCACCATTGTCTCTGACAACATCGCGAATAAAACGATTTGATGGGTCTACTTTCAGCCGGCTAGTACACCATCTAAATTTATTTCTAGGTGCTGGATATCCCTTACCCATTAAACAGACCCAAAACGTATTCTTGACTGATGGCTTGAGCAAATGAGGATAAAAGGGTAATCCTTGTGCTTCCGCTGCCTCCTGCATAAACTCCAAGGAGCGCGTTACCCAAGCTGAAACTATTGGATTCTCAACCAGAGTATCAGTTGTAATGACATGCACTGCCTTATGCCGTTGATGTTTAGGCAAATCAGCAATCGCCGACCATACTAATTGAACCGTGGCTGTACTATCCTTTCCACCCGAGTACCCCAAAACCCAGGGTACTGTGTTCGCTCTGTACAATTCTTGGATTTCCGACTTGATATCCTTTAGATTTTCGAAAAATTCTTCCGTAGTTCTATTTTTGAGGTTCGATATTTCTAGTTTCGGTTCACTCATACTTGTTTTTGATGAAAGCAAAATCTACCACAACTCGAGTTTAAACTAAGCTAGACTTATATAACAGATTTGGTATGACTAAAAAAATATGAAATCAATTGTTCCTACCACGAGTTGCCCTGATAGTTTACCCCCTCACCAGAATAACCCAAATGCACTACTCGTGCAGAAGACCCAGATGGGAACCACCGAAGCCTACCTAGGGTCAGTCAGCCTCGCCTGGGTCGCCGAGCGAGTTGGCTTTGCCGCAGACCTCCCCCTGTTCCAACAGCAGCGAGACCCCAAAACCGCCAACATCTCCATCAACGCCGAAACCATAGACAGCCTTTACCAACGTCCCTTGAACTGGGCACGGCAAGCTCCCCTAACAGAATATCTTGCCCGACGGCACGATCGCAAATTCCCGCCCCTCCTCGCCGTCATCAGTCCCGACTGGGTAGACAACCCCCAAGCCAGCCAATGGGGAGAGGACGGACGAGCCAAACAAGCCGCCGCAGACCTAACCCCCATCGATACTATCCCACAACTTGCCCTCCTCAACCTCCCCCCCTCCATCTCCATCTTCGCCTTAGACGGACAACACCGGCTAATGGGAATCCAAGGATTAATGACCCTACTGCAAACCGGAACCCTGCAACCCCTCACTCGTAGCCAAAAAACCACCGGAACCCCCCTCACCCTCAACCGCCTCGCCGCCGCCAACAACAGCACCCCCGAAGCCATGCAGGCCCTAGCCAAGGACACTGTGGGAATTGAATTCATCCCCGCCGTCTTAGCCGGAGAAACCCGAGACGAAGCCAGACAGCGTATCCGGTCCATTTTCGTCCATGTCAACCTCATGGCCGTCAAACTCAGCAAAGGTCAAGTCACCCTCTTAGACGAAGATGACGGATTTGCCATTATCAGCCGTCAAATCGCGGTCACCCATCCCCTCCTGCGAGATGACGACAGCCGTTCCCCCCGCATCAACTGGGATGGGGCCAGCGTCTCGGCCAAATCCCAAGTCCTCACCACCCTACAGGCCTTGCGAGATATGACCGTTGGCTATTTAACTCCCCGCTTCCCCCATTGGTTAGCCGAATACCCCGGAACCATTCCCCCACGTCCCACCGCCGATGACTTAGCTGAAGGACTCTCTGAATTAATGCGTCTCTGGGATGGCTTGGGGACTCTCCCGAGTTACAAACGTATGGAACTCGGAGTGGAAACCCTTTATCTGAGACGATTTAGCTTTGAATCCGGTGGAGGCGAGGGAAATCTTCTCTTTCGTCCCGTGGGACAAGTCGCTTTAGCACAAGCGTTAGGCGTTGTCATCTTTCAACGTTATCTCCCCGTGGTCGAAGCCTTAAAGCGTCTCCAGAAATTTGATGACGACGGTGGATTTCAGTCCATGGAACTACCTCAATCCTTATGGTATGGCGTCTTGTATGACCCCAATAAACGCCGGATTCGGGTTTCAGGCAAAGACCTCGCCAGGAAACTCTTAATCTATCTGTTGGGAGGAATGAAAGAAAATCAAGAGATTGCAGATTTACGGCTAGAGTTAGCCAAGGCCAGGACCTTTGAGAATCGCGCCGTCAGTTTTCAGGGTAAGTTTGTCACCCCTCGGGAAGTAGGAATGCCGAGAATAATTGAATCATGACTCCCCAGGGAAGACTCCAGAAATGCCGGCGATGTCCCAGCTCGGTTTCCTGTCGTGCCGAAACGGCCAGTCGTCCCATTTCACGATACCCTGAACAGCTTTATTTTTTTGGCTTCAAGGGTTGACAGTTATCCTAAAACACGGTTATAATAAAACCATCGAAACAAACAAGTCTGAAACTTCTGGTTCCAGGATGCACCGAATTTCTGGGTAGAAGGATGAGGCTTCGCCGGCCCGGTGCGGCCGGCGCAAAGCCAAACATCTAAGCTGCGCACTTTTATTTTCCCCTGAGAGTTGATGAAAACATCAATTCTCAGAGACAACCCCCGTGATTACAGAGCCAGAAAGCGGTCTGTTGCATCCACCAAAGCCGAGCGAATCCCCGGTTCACTGACCGAATGCCCCGCATCAGGAATGACAATCAACTCCGACTCAGGAAACACCTGATGTAACTCCCAAGCCGATCGCAGGGGACAAACCACATCATAACGACCCTGAACAATCACCGTAGGAAGATGACGAATCCGCTGCACATCCTCAAGTAACTGATTCTCCCGCTCAAAAAAGCCCCCATTCACAAAATAGTGACATTCAATGCGAGCAAACGCCTCCGCAAACCCCTCACGGCCGAACTTAGACCGCACATCTGGATCAGGAAATAACTTACTCGTACTTCCTTCCCAAATCGCCCAGGCCCGAGCCGCCTCAAGCCGGACTTGACGATTCTCACTGGTCAAACGGCGATAATACGCCGCCATCAAATCCCCCCGTTCCTCCCTGGGAATGGGTTTAAGATACTCCTGCCAAGCCTCCGGAAAAATATAACTGGCTCCCTCCTGATAGAACCAGCGTAACTCCAGAGGACGTAACATAAAAATCCCCCGTAAAATCAACCCCGTACAGCGTTCCGGGTGAGTTTCAGCATACGCCAACGACAACGTACTCCCCCAACTTCCGCCAAACACCAACCAACGCTCAACCCCCAGATGAGTCCGTAACCGTTCAATATCAGCCACCAAATCCCAGGTCGTATTCTCCCGTAACTCCGCATGGGGGGTACTGCGGCCACAACCCCGTTGGTCAAACAAAATCAAACGCCAGTCATCCGGATTAAAAAACTGGCGATACATGGGAATACACCCCCCACCCGGACCCCCATGGAGGAAAACCGCCGGCTTCCCCTGAGGATTTCCAGATTCCTCATAATAGAGGGTATGCAGGTCAGACACCTGTAACGTCCCCGTGTTGTAGGGGCTAATGGGGGGATAAAGATTGCGCATAAATTCCAAAGGACGGGTTAATCAGACAACGATAAACTTCAAATAACTGCGAATATCCCATTTTCCCCTAATTTCGAGCCAATTGCTATGACCTCAACCCAATCCAAACCGCCCTCGGTCGATCGCCCCCAACTCATGCAAACCCTTTACCAGCAACTCCGTCCCGGACAACGAGACATGGGAGACTGGCAAAAGGGTCCCCTAGCCGTCTCCGCCGTTCCCGGTTCCGGGAAATCCACCGGAATGGCCATCGCCGCCGCCCTCACCATCGCCCGACAACGACTGCACCCGCGTCATCAACTCCTCATCGTCACCTTCACTCGCTCCGCCGCCGCCAATATCCAAGGCAAAATTCGCCAAAACCTAGAACTGCTCAAACTTCCCAAATGGGGCTTTTCCGTCTCCACCATCCATAGCCTGGCCTTCAAAATTGCCAGCCGTCATCCCCAACAATCCCACCTGGACCTCAACCAACAAACCCTCATCGAAGATAACCACAACCAACGCCTCATCCGCAGCTGCGTCGAAGACTGGATTAACCAACATCCCCACCTCTATCAACCCCTCATCGCCGGACTGGACTTTGACGGCGAAGAAGGCGAACAACTCCGTCGCCAATCGGTCCTCAGAACCGAAGTCCTCCCCAACCTAGCCCAAACCGTCATCCAAGAAGCCAAATCCTCCGGCCTCTCCCCAGACCAAGTGCGGGCCCTGGGCCAACAGCAAAGCGACCCCTATGCCATCCTAGACATTGGCGCCCAACTCTACGACCTCTACCAACAGCGACTGCGATCGCAACAACTCATCGACTACAACGACGCCATTCTCGCCGCCCTCAACGTCCTCCAAGACCCCAGCATCCGAGACCTTTGGCAACAAGAAACCTTCGCCGTCTTTGAAGACGAAGCCCAAGACTCCTCCCCCCTACAACAACAACTCCTCAACATCCTCGCCCAAACCCCCGACGGACTCGCCAATCTCATCCGCGTCGGCGACCCCAACCAAGCCATTAACTCCACCTTCACCCCCGCCGATCCCATTTACTTCCGCCGTTTTTGTCATCAATGCGCCCAACAGCAACGACAAACCACCATCCAACAAGCCGGACGCAGTAGCCCCATTCTCATCGAGGCCGCCAATTTCACCCTCAACTGGATTAACCAACAGTGGGCCCAACCCCAATCCCCAACCCCACCTCATCCAGCCACCTCCCAAACTCCCCCACCCTTTGAAGTCCAACTCATCGAAGCCGTCGCCGCCGATGACCCCCAAGCCAACGCCAACCCAGCCCCCATCGCCGGAGGCTTACAACTGCATCGTCCCTTTGATATCAGCGAGACCGTCGATCGCCTCGCCCAAACCCTAACCGACCTCTTCCAAGAGCATCCCCAGGCCACCGCCGCCGTCCTGGTGCGTCAGAAGAACCAAGGTCAATTTCTCGCCCATGAACTCAGCCAAACCCACCATCATCTCGACATTTACCATGTCGAAGCCGAACAACGACTTTCCGGCATTCCCCTAGAAATGCTGAACCTGCTGCAATTCGTCCATCGTCCCCATTCCGGCGAAGCCCTCAAAGGGGCCTTAGAAGTCTTCGTCGGTCGTCAACTCATCCCTCGTCAAGACCTCGATCGCCTCGCCAGCCAACCCGAGCGATTTCTCTATCCCACCATTCTCGAAGCCCCCCAACCCCCAGAGGTCAAACGGGCCCGCCGCCTCTGTCGCGCCCTCCTGCAAGCCCGACTGGAACTGCCCCAAACCCATCTCATCAGCTTTTTCGCCCTAACCCTGGACTATCAGGCCAGCGAACTCGCCACCGCCGACAAACTCAACGAGCGACTCCTCCAGCAAACCCAAGATCACCTCTCCCTAGGAGAATTCCTCGACCACCTCTTTAATCTCGTCACCAGCGAGTCCTTCGATCGCATCGACACAGACGCCTCCGATTCTCAATACACCCAACCGGGGCGACTGACTATTCTCACCATGCACAAAGCCAAAGGACTCGATTGGGACTTCGTCTTTCTTCCCTTTCTCCACGAAAACCTAATTCCCGGAAGCCTGTACGTCAAGCCTCAAATCCAATTCCTCGGCGACTTCACCCTCGAAGAAGTGGCCCGTGGACAACTGCGGCAACATATCTGGAACCGAGACGCAGCCAACCCCGAACCCAGTCAAAACTGCCAAACCTACGATGACTATTGGCAACTCGCCGCCCAACTGAAACAGGCCGAAGAATACCGCCTCCTCTACGTTGCCATGACTCGGGCCAAACGCCTCCTCTGGTTATCTGCCGCCAAAGAAGCCCCCTTTACCTGGAATAAGACCGAAAACCAACAACCCATGCCCGCCTCACCCCCTTTTAACGCTCTCTGTAAATATTACCCAGAAGCCATGAATACAGGATATACTAATCTTTAGACACTTAAAATAAAACGATGCAAAAATTTATAATCCATTCCCACCAAGAGTTACGCCCGTTCGTTGTGTCCTATTTAATATAACTAACGAGGGAGTGAATGGCACTCCCCCGAGGCCACTAAAGTGCCTGGGCCCGTAACCAAGCCACCGGCAAACAGAGAGCCTTGCGCCAACTCGGCACATAGGCCCGCTGATTAAACACATCATACTGATTGCGTTCAATCTCCGTGAGGATATTGCTGTAGAGGATGGTTGCCGCCCAGACGGGGAGACGAGCATCGGGGCTGAGGGCGCTGATGCCCTCTTCCGCCTGCAAATAGTACTTGCGGGCCCGCTGAATTTGGAACTGCATTAGGGCCTGCCAACGCTCATCAATCACCCCTTCGAGCAAATCTCGTTCCGTATAATCAAATAGAGCCAAATCCTCCAGAGGCAAATAAATCCGACCTCGGCGAGCATCTTCTCCAACATCGCGCAGGATATTAGTTAACTGATTGGCAATTCCCAGGGCGATCGCCTCCTGAGTCGGATGATAGGGACCCTCAGCCCAGGGGGCCGTAGAAGCCGCCCGGTTAATCCCCATCACCCCTTCCGACATCAACCCCACCGTTCCCGCCACCCGGTAACAATAGAGCTTTAACTCCTCAAAGGTTTCATAACGACTACGATAAAGGTCCATCCGTTGACCCTCAATCATGTCGCGGAATGGCTGTATCTCTAAGGGAAACCGTTGTAGAGTATCCGTCAAGGTCGAATCCAACTCATCTTGAGGATGACCCGCAAAAATCGCCTCCAAACGGGCCTCCCACAAATCGAGAGTTTCCGGGGTCGTTTGTTTGGCATCGGGGCCATCAACCAGCTCATCCGTGCGGCGACACCAGACATAGATAGCCCAGATAGCGCGGCGTTTCGCTTCAGACATCAACCGCGTTCCCAAATAAAAGGTTTTGGAATACTTAGCGGTGATTTGACGGCATTCCTCGTAAGCCTCCTCAAGTGACAGGCGCATGGTGACCTTGGGCGGGGATTTAGGCAGTTGCAGCATTCGTCGCAGGCTCGACAGTCAAAGATTGGGCAGAAGTTCCTGGGGTTGCCCCCGGGTTTTGGAGATCGGCATCGATCGCCTGCGCTGTCAGCTTACCAGAAAGCACAGCACCTTCCATACTCCCGAGATACTGTTGCAGGGTGAAATCCCCAGCCAGATAGAAGTTCTCAAGAGGGGTTCGTTGAACCGGGCGATGTTGCTGACGACCGGGAGTCGCCTTATAGACAGAGCGCGGAGTCTTCACCACATGGGATTTTAGCAGGGTAGCCGGAGACTCACCTGCAAAATGTTGTGGGAAGAGTTGTTGCAACTCCGCCAGGGTGGCGGCCACAATGTCCTCATCGGATTTGCCAATCCAATCCTGAGCTGGCGCCAATACTAACTCCAACATGGACTTGTCTGGATTCGCATACTCCCGACAGGTATTGCTCATGTCAGCATACACGCTCAACAGGTCAGAACGGGAAAACAGGAGATGGTCAATATCGGTGAGTTTGCGATCAAACCATAAATGGAGGTTAATCACCGGAACTCCCTCCAGTCCCTCCAATTGTTTAAAGTAGTCCAACTCACGCCAGGGGTCCGGTAACAGCAGCTTCAGCGGATCAACCGGCATCGCTGAGACATAGAGATCCGCCTCCAGCTGCTCATCGGGGGCCCCATCCAAACCGCGAATCAGGAAACTCTCAACGCTGCCATCCTCTTTGAGCTGAATCTCTTTCAACGGAGCCTTGAGACGAACTTTGCCGCCCCGGGCCTCGATATACTCCACCAACGGTTCACAGAGGCGTTCCGTGGGTGACCCATCCAAAAACGCCATTTTAGAACCGTTCTTTTCCTGTAAAAAGCGATTGAGAGCCGTTAAAATAATCGTTGCCGAAATCTCATCAGGATTGATAAAGTTGAGCGCCTTCGACATAGCGATAAACACTTCCTTCTCCACCCGTTCCGGGACATTCTGCCGCTTCAGCCATTCGGAGAACGAGTATTTGTCCATCTCCTCCACATAGCGTTGTCCCTGGACGATCGCCGGAAGTAAGCCAATACCAAAGCGAATCTTCTCGGCCCAGGTCAGCATATCATTGTTGCGCAAGATTGCCACCAGACCATTGACCGGGGCCGGTAAATCTGGAAAATCGAACCGTGAGTAAGTTCCCGGATTTTCCGGTTGATTGAAAATCATCGTGTGTTCCTTCCACTGAAGACGATCCTCAATCTCAAGTTCCTTAAACAGTTGCAACATATTCGGGTAGGCCCCGAAAAAGATATGTAGGCCCGTCTCATACCAATCTCCGTCCTCATCCTTCCAGGCGGCGATTTTGCCCCCTAGGACATCGCGGCGTTCTAGGACGATGGGGGTATGACCCCGATCCACCAGATATTTGGCACAAGATAGTCCGGCTAAACCGGCTCCGGCGATCGCAACTCGCATTAACGTTACTAACCTCGCGGTGACTCAACAATTTGCCCGATTCTCATTATATGTTGCAATCCGTTACAAATCACAGAAAAAGCTTAACTTTGAGCAAAACTGTCTCATCGCTGCCAGTCCAACCGCTACCCTCTGGGGGATTTCACCCCAGCTCGGGACAAATCTCCTCGCTACTGATCCGGATTATTACCCAGCGGCGGTGAAGGAACCCATATGCGTTTCCCGTTTTCCCCGTTAAACTAATGAGCCTTTCCCCTCCCTCAACCCGGCCCCATTCCCATTATTTGCCAACCAAGCACCCCAGTGAAACCTGTCGTCTCTGGGAACGAGAATGTTTGCGGGCCTGGCTAGAGATGAAACGGGACCTTGCCGAGGTTCAGCAACATCAGCCGCACTAACCCTCGTCTTCCCCAGAAGCTCGCCGTCGCAGAATCACACTATGACGAGTGGCTTGAGTCTGGGGGGTCACAAACGAGTCAACCCTGACCGACTCAAATCCCTGTAACCCTTGCTCCAACTCCGCTTGCTCCTCATCCCGCCATTGGCCACGATACAACACCGCCCAACCTCCGGGTTTCAGCCAAGGGCGAGCATAGTTCAAACAGAGAGAAGGGGCTGCCACCGCCCGTAATACCGCCAAATCATAACTTCCTCGATAGGGTCGTAACGCACCCAAGGTTTCCGCCCGGCCCGCGATCGCCTGCACCTGAGATAAGCCAAGATGGGCGATCGCCCCCTGTAAAAAGCGCACCTTCTTCTGAGTCGAATCCAACAACGTCAGAGACCAATCCGGACGGGCGATCGCCAAAGGAATCCCGGGAAAGCCGCCCCCCGTACCAATATCCACCACCCGAGGCTTGGCCGACAAAGGCATCTCATCGCAGAGAAACGGCAGCACCCCTCGCAGAGAATCCCAGAGATGCTTCTCCCAAAAGTCCATCGGTTCGAGAATCCGCGTTAGATTAGCGCGACGATTTCCCTGCACCACACAGTCATAAAATCGTTGAAACTCAGCCTCCATCCCCGGCGTCACCGGCCAAGGCAAACTCCCCTCCCACATCCCAGAGGGAAGGGAGGGGATAGTTATATCATCGATGAAATCAAACTCCAGCATCAGAGATTAAAACGGGATGTCATCCGATAACGGCTCATCCCCAGACGGTGCAGGAACCGCTGGATTCATCGGCGTCACTGGGTCCGGAGACGGCATCGAGGCGGCTGGGGGAGGAGTCATCGCCGGCGCACCCCCAGGACTATGGGAGATTAAGTGAATCCGTTGAGCCGTCACCTCCGCTCGTTTCTCACGGAAGCCTTCCGGGCGATCAAACAAAATCATCCCCAAACGGCCCTCAATCACCACGCGATCGCCCCGATGGAAATTCTCCGGGACTGCCTCGGCTAACTTACGCCAGGTCACCACCTTCAGGGTTTCCGGTGCATCCCCATCTCGGAGGGGGTCAATCTGCACCAAAAACTCAGTCACCGCCGTTTGAGTGTCACTCGTATATCGCAGTTGCGGATCTTGAACAATCTCCGCCATAAAAATACAGCTATTCATTAGACCAAATCGTTCACAATTTACGACATCCAGAGAGCGACTCAAGGCAGCCAGGCGAGGAACCGTTGACCCAAACCTGAGCCATAGGGTCCTCAGCCTCCCAGCTTACCTTATTCCGTCTCCGGGATACCAGTCTAGATCTCATCCAGAGGTAAATTCTGACCTCCCTGTTGTTGTTCCACAAACTTCTGAATCCGGCCTCGATAATCCAGAAGCATCTGGTCCACCCAATCGCGATCGTCACCGTTGGCAAAAATATGCACCACCGGTTCCCCCGCATCCGGTAACACCAAAACCCAGTTATCCGACTGAGGCTCACAGACTTTCACCCCATCCGTTAACTCAATGCGGTCTGCCGAGTGAGTTTCCACCATATGACGCATCAAGGCCCCTTTCGCCGTCCAGGGACAACGAATCGTCTGACAGCGGTGATAGACCCGGGGTAACTCAGCCCGAATCTGTCCCAGCGATCGCCCCTGCAAGGTTTCCATCTCAATCAACTTAGCGATGGAGAACATGGCATCAAAACCCGGGTGTAACTGGGGGAAAATAAAACCCATTTCCCCACTTCCCCCCAACACCACATTGGGATTTGTGTGACAAGCTTCCATCAACGCCGTTGGATTCGCTTTAGTGCGAATCACTTGGCCATCATGACGGCGGGCAATCTGCTCGACAGCACTAGAGGTATGCACCGGAACCACCACCGTTCCCCGGGGATGGGCCGTGAGAATCATATTCACCATAAAAGCCGTCAGTTGTTCACCACGAATCGGTAACCCCGACTCATCCACAAGGATAAACTGCTCCCCATTCGCCGACACCTGGGCCCCAAAATTCGCCCGTAGCGCTTCCACCACCTGCCCCAACTGGGTCAACAGGCCTTCCCGTTCCTCATTCGCCAACGCCAACTGATTGAGACTAGCATTTAAGACCACCGCATCACTGCCGAACTTCGCCAACAACATGGGTAGGATAGCCCCAGAAACGGCATAGGCATAATCAATAACAATTTTGCTGTTGCTGTGACGAATGGCCTCGACATTGAGTAATTTCTCGAAGCCGGTGTTGTACATCTCCAACACCTGGCTCGGATACGTCATATCCCCGATTTCGGAGATTTGCGCCCGTCTCAAGTCTTCTTTGAAATAAGCCCCCTCAATTTTTTTCTCTTTAGATTTGGTGATATTAATGCCATTAGCATCAAAAAATTCAATCAAAATCGAATCCGCGCGATCGGGGTGAATCCGCACATGAATCCCCCCAGCAATAGTTGGACGAGAGGTCAGGCCGTTCCGGGAAGCTCGGGCAAAGGACCGGGAGAGGGGAATCGCCGTCGCTTCCAAGTTTTGCACATTCACCCCCACCGACATAATCCCTGCAATAATTGAGCGGGAGACCATGCGGGAAATGCTACGTTGATCTCGGGACACCACCACCTGTTCCCCGGGTTTGAGGCCAGACCCATAAGCAGCCCCTAACTTCACCGCAAATTCCGGGGTAATGTCAATATTGGCTAAACCACTCACCCCACGCTGGCCAAACAGATTACGCCGCGCTGTTTGTCCCCAAATCAAGTTAATGTTCAAAATAGCCCCAGACTCAACTTTCTTGCTCGGCCAAATCCGGACACCGGGGCTAATTTGTGCTTCTTCTCCGATTCCCGACAGAGGACCGACTACCGCACCTTCCAAAATATGGGCCCGGCGATCAACCCGAGTGCCCCGACAAATGGTACAAGCTCGTAAGTGAACCTCATCGCCAATAATGGCACCGTTCCAAATCACTGGACGTTTGAGATCAGCATCAGCGCCAATCGTCACGTTATCCCCAATCACCGTTCCCGGTTCAATATTAGTACGCGGACCAATGCGGCAGTTTTCTCCAATTAGAACCGGGGGCTTGATGTTCACGCTGTCATCAATAAACGAATTTTGACCGACCCACACTCCAGGTTCCCGTTCTTCATAGGGATAGGTCATCTGAACTTTCCGGTTCAAGGCATCATATTGAGCCTCACGATAGGCTTCCAAATGACCCACATCACACCAGTACCCCTCGGCAATGTAGCCATAGATCGGTTCTCCCTTATTCAGCAGGGTAGGAAATAAGTCTTTGGAGAAGTCACATTCCTGGTTCAGGGGCAGATATTGGAGAACTTCAGGTTCTAAAATATAAGTCCCTGTGTTCACCGTATCGGAGAAAATTTCCGACGCGGAGGGTTTCTCCAAGAAGCGGACAATCCGCTGTTGCTCGTCGGTAATCACTACCCCAAACTCAATAGGATTGGGGACATGTTTGAGAACGAGGGTCGCTTTGGATCCTTTTTCCCGGTGAAAGGCGATCGCCTCTTGTAGATCGAAGTCCGTAATCGCATCACCACTGATGACGATAAAGGTATCATCGAGCAAGTCTTCTACGTTCTTGACACAGCCGGCCGTTCCCAGAGGTTGCTCCTCTTCGACGGCATAGGTCATCTGAACGCCAAAATCCTTGCCATCCTGGAAATAGTCCCGCATCACATCGGGGAGATAATGAACCGTGGCAATGACTTCTGTAATATTGTGACGTTTGAGGAGATTGAGGATATGCTCGGCGATGGGGCGATTTAGGATCGGTACCATCGGCTTGGGAAGGTCACAGGTCAGGGGACGTAGGCGTGTTCCTGATCCTCCAGCCATTAACACTGCTCGCATAAGCACTCCTTATTAAATTACGTTTTGTTCCAAATCATACAGGTGTTGGGCCGTCCCGAAGCCATTGAGGGACAATGGCTCTGCGGTCTAGCGGAAAAGACCTGGATGGGGGAATCTGCCAACTGGGGGTGACGGTGAAAGAGGAAACTGGGATCTCAAATTTGGGGATCTCACGTTGGGGTCTTGAATAGCTTGAATGGAAAATAGATTCGGTTAAAGATCGTCTTGGTTATCGCTGAATTCTCGATACGATGTCTGCCTCCTAGACTACCATGAGCCCTAAGTCTCCGGACAAACCCCTCGCTGAGCCGCGATCGCCCGTTCATAGAGTTGTCCGGCTCGTTGCCAGGTAAATTCCTCTTCTATGTAGCTGCGTCCTTGCTGGGAGAGGTCTTGACGCAACGTTTCATTCTCGAACAGATGGCTGATAGACTCGACATATTCGGCAACGTGATTGGCCCGCAACGCTCGCCGTGGAACCGTCTCTCCATCCACTTCTAACCCTTCCAAGGCGGCATCACTCCCCACAACGGGGGTTCCGGCGGCCATGGCTTCGAGGGTTTTGTTTTTAATGCCATAGCCAATCCGCATTGAGACGACACAAACGGTGGCCTGGTGTAGGTAGTCTGTCATGGAGGGAACTCGTCCTGTGACGGTGACCCCTGGAACCTGGCCCAATTGCTGCACCTCGGCAACGGGATTGGAGCCGACGAGGGTTAGGGTGGTCTCGGGATAGCGCGATCGCACCTGGGGGTAGATTTCCCGAACGAGGAAGGTGACGGCATCGATGTTGGCGATATTATCCATGGCACCGACAAAGGTGAGACGATGACCTCCGGGGTCCTGCGATCGCATGGGGAACAACTCGACATCCACCCCATTAGGAATGACCATGATGCAACTGTCGGGGTTAAACTGTTTCATCTGGGCCCCATCTTCGGGGGTGGTGACGACGATATGACTGAATTTTTGGCAATAGCGATTCTCGTAGCGAAATAGCAACGGTAGATTGAGGCGATCGCGCAGGGGATGTTCGGCGGTTTCGGTCTCTAGTTGTTGCTGACAGGTTCCGAAAATGGAACTATGGACATTGACGACGGTTTTTAGGCGATCGCCCCAGTTAGGACGCACGAAGGTTTCATTCACACTATGTTCACAGGTGATGACCTCATATTCTCCTGAGTTAACCGCTTCATCGACCCAGGCTTGCATTTCTCGGGAATAGTAGGATAAGACACTCGGCGGCCGTCCCCCCAGAAAAAAGCTGGCAAAGCGTTTGGCTTTGGTTAAGGCTCCTCCTTTCAAGGCTGGGGGACGGTCAAATACCACCAGTTTACTGACATAACTCCGCAGGGCCTCAATTTCTTCATCGGTCACTCCGGCCTGACGTTGGGTGACCAGGGTAATGGGATGATAGTGGTTTAAATATTTTAATAAGTTAAAGGTCCGCACTTGGGTTCCCCCCCGACTCGGCGGATAGGGAAAGGTCGCCGATAGGCTTAATACATTCATAAGAGTTTACGGTTTAGAGGTTTTGTCTATGGTATCAGGGGGAAGAAGGCAATAGGGGGAAGAAGGCAATAGGCAATAGGGAAACCACGGAGTCACGGAGGGGGAGGAGGAGGAGGAAGAGGGGGAGGAAGAGGGGGAGGAGGAAGAGGGGGAGGGGGGTTAGTGCTGGAGGAGTTCTCCCATTTGGACGGTCCATAAGTTGGCGTAAATGCCCGATTGTTGGAGCAGGTGTTCGTGGGAGCCTTGCTCGACAATTTCACCGCGATCCATGACGTAAATACAGTCGGCATTGCGAATGGTGCTGAGGCGGTGGGCGATCGCAATGGTGGTGCGATTTTGGGTGATATGCTCTAGGGAACGTTGAATGGCGGCTTCGGTTTCATTGTCTACCGCTGATGTGGCTTCATCTAAAATGAGAATGGGTGGGTTTTTGAGGACGGCCCGGGCGATCGCTAGCCGTTGCCGTTGCCCTCCGGAAAGCTTTTGACCTCGCTCTCCAATGATGGTTTGATAGCCTTGGGGTAACTCTTGGATAAACCCATGAGCTTCGGCGATGGTGGCGGCAGCGACAATATCTTCATCACTGGCCTCAAAACTTCCATAGCGGATGTTTTCGGCGACGGTTCCATGGAAGAGAAAGACATCTTGACTGACTAAGCCAATGGCTCGACGTAAGTCGGATAAGAGAATGTCTTGAATGTCTAAGCCATCTAAGGTAATATGACCCGACTTAATCTCATAGAGGCGCAACAACAACTTGACAATGGTACTTTTTCCTGAACCCGTTGCCCCGACAATTGCAATAGTTTCTCCGGCCGGAACGGAGAGGGAAAAGTTTGTGATAATCGGTTGACGTTCTTGATAGGCAAAGGTAACGGAATCTAAAATAATTTCTCCCTTGACCTGCTCAATGGGTAGAGATTTAGAGCCAGGATAAGACGCGATGGGAGTATCAAGAAGTTTAAATAGCCGTCGGGTCGAGGCTTGCGATCGCTGATATAAATCCAGGGTCTCTCCTAAGCGAGTCAGGGGCCATAGTAAACGCTGGGTCAGGAAGACCATAGTGCTATAGGTTCCCACGGCTAACGTGCCAGCGGCGGCGTCTAATCCTCCTAAGAGGAGAATGGCGGTAAACCCCACTAAGATAATAATACGAATCAGGGGAACAAATGCTGCACTGAGGGCGATCGCCCGCCGATTGGTTCGAGAATACTCATGGCTTAATTGCCGAATCCGCTCGGTTTCATAGTCTTCTGAGGTAAAACTTTTAATGGTTGTGATTCCCGTCAAGTTATTAGACAACTGAGAGTTGAGCGTACTCACGGTTTCTCGCACGGCATCATAGCGAGGGGCTAAGCGTTTTTGAAAACTAATCGACCCCCAAAGAATGAACGGAATAGGAAGTAAGGCTAACGCCGCAATGTTGGGAGTTAAAACAATAAAGGCTCCACCAATGACAATGACCGTGGTTAATACTTGTAGAACTTCATTCGCTCCCCGGTCTAAAAAACGTTCTAACTGGTTAATATCATCATTGAGTACTGCCATCAAGGCTCCCGTACTGCGTTCCTCAAAAAATGATAACTCCATCCGTTGCAAATGCTGATAGCCATCGAGTCGTAAATCATGTTGAATCGACTGGGCCAAATTCCGCCAAAGGCGCTCATAGGCATATTCAAAGATAGATTCTAACGCCCAAATCAGAAAGCTCAGTAACGATAACACCACCAATTGAGTGAAGACGGATTCAAAGCCCCAATTAGCCAAAAATGAATTTTCTTGTTCAACCACAATATCCACCGCCAAGCCAATTAAAGCCGGGGGGGCGAGGTCAAACACTTTATTGAGAACCGAGCAGAGACAGGCTTGCCAAATTTCAACTCGATAGCCTTGAGCATAGTCTAATAAGCGGCGAAATGGATGGTGTTTAGACGATTGCATAGCAGCCGGAAATCGGTGTAGAAAATCAAATTATAACGTTAAGGAAGCCGTTCCCATACCTTGGAACATGATCAAAGAGAGGAAAAAGTTGGTAATAAAAATAGCCATCAAGGCCGTCACCACCGCTGTCGTGGTGGATTCTCCCACCCCTTTAGCACCTCCAGAGGTGGTTAATCCCCAACTACAGCCAATCACAGCCACCAAGCCGCCAAACACACCTCCCTTAACGGCGGCATTGATGAGGTCACTAATTCCCATAAAGTTACGGGCCGATTCTAAAAAGACGGATTGAGCGATACTATACTGAGTCGTCGCAATCAATAGACCCCCACTCATGCCGATAATCAAGGAGAAAAGGGTCAAAATGGGAACCATGATGCAGCAGGCCACCAGTCGGGGGATGACGAGATAGTCAATGGGGTCGGTTCGCAGAATGTAGAGAGCATCAATCTGTTCCGTCACCTGCATCGTGCCAATTTCAGCAGCAAAAGCTGAGCCAACCCGGCCCGCCACAATCACAGCCGTTAGCACTGGGGAGAGTTCTCGGGCCAAGGCCACCGCGAGAACCCCACCGACGGCTGAACCGGCACCAAAGTTCAGAAACTCTCGCGCCACCTGGATGGTAAACACCATTCCCACAAAGGCGGCAGTGATGGTGTTGATGAGTAATGACTGTGGCCCGACAAAGGCCATCTGTTCTAGGGTGTTGCGACGGTGGAGTTTGCCACGCAATAGATGAATCACCACCTGTCCACCTAAAAGAACGGCGGCGAGTAGACGCTGGCCCCACTTAGCTAGGCTGCTGGGAATGAGTCTCTTATACAAGGGTTCTGCGCCAAAATGATAACAACAACAAACACACTGCAAGGGAACGTTACACGAAATACCAAGTTTCTTTAGGTTTATTTAAGATTTATACAATTTTCGGATCTCCGGGGCGATCGCCCTTAAGGTAAGAGCATTCGGGATTACAGCCCTGGACAATTGTACAAGTTCCACCGTCATCTCTTATGTTATCCAACCCATCTCTGACAACCTACCTCTGTCGTCTGCGCTCATTATGCCTGACGACGGTCTTCAGTTTTCTGTTACCGGGGTTAGTCTTCGCCGCTGGCGCCTTAGCGTTCCTGGTCATCAGTTATATTCCCCTTTGCACCCAACTCGGTCATGCTGGCTTGCACCTGCTGTTGGAGTTTCTCGCCATTTTTGGCACGGGCCACCCCTTCCAGGGATTGCTCTGGCTCGGGTTCTCCTTTAGCTTCGTCGCCGTTCTCTTTGATATGTTTGCTAGCTTTCACACGCCTCAAGAGCAACATGAACGCTAACCCACCCAACCCTCCCCTGTCAAGACAGAGGAGTTGAGCGGTGTAACGGGGTTATGTCCTAGATGACGTACCGTTAGCTTGAGGTTAGTAGTGATTGGGAACAAAGCTCTGTTTACTTTTGGGGGGCCGCAGATAGCCGATATCTTCCTGGCGTTCCGGAAGCTCGATGGGATCTGGCGTTAAGTCCTCATAGGGAATCATCGTCAGGATATGATGGATACAATTCAAACGGGCCCGCTTCTTATCGTCCGCCGCCACCACATACCAGGGCGATCGCTTAATGTCCGTATGGGCAAACATTTCATCCTTGGCAATTGAATACTCTACCCATTTTTCCCGCGCTTTCAAATCCATCGGACTCAGTTTCCACCGTTTGGTTGGGTCATCAATACGCGCTTGAAACCGACGTTCTTGCTCTTCGTCACTGACTGAGAACCAGTATTTAATCAGAATAATCCCCGATCGCACCAACATACATTCAAATTCGGGGCAGGAGCGTAGAAACTCCCAGTATTCCTCTTCAGAACAAAATCCCATCACCCGTTCAACCCCAGCTCGGTTATACCAACTGCGATCAAACAGGACCATCTCCCCAGCCGCCGGTAAATTGGGCACATAGCGTTGGAAATACCATTGACTCTTTTCTCTCTCAGTGGGGGTTCCCAGAGCCACAACGCGGCAAATCCGGGGGTTAAGGCATTCTGTAATTCGCTTAATGGTTCCTCCTTTCCCCGCCGCATCACGACCCTCAAAAATAATCGCAACCTTTAAGCCCTTTTCCTTAATCCAGGTTTGCAGCTTGACTAACTCTATTTGCAGCCGTTTAAGCTCATTTTTATAAACCTTCTTGGGAATGTTTTTCGTCGGCTTCGGCTCTTCTGACGTGATGATAGTCGGGTCATACCCATTGCCAATCGTCTCAGACGTCGCCCCTAAATCAGTCTGAACTTTCTTGTTTTTCTTTTTCTTACCCATTTGCAATAAAACTAAACAAAATTAACAAGCTGTCACCATGCCCGTCGCCCTCATTATAAAACACTCCTCCAAACTTGACCCTCACTCCCCCTCTCCCTCTCCCCTCCTCTCTCCGTGTCCTCCGTGACTCCGTGGTTCCCCCTCCCCACTCTTTCCCCTAACGACGCACCCGACAGATCACATCATGAGGACAATACTGACAAGCATAGTATTGCCGATCCGGTTCCACAGGATAATCCCCCCGGTGTAAATGGTCTTTAAGGCGATCGCTAAACCGTTCTAGGGCCTCGCGATCAACCTTATCCCGATGTCCCAAAGGTTTCGCCTTAGTCAGAGAGTAATAATAAGACCGGACCGACGCCGTCTCAGCCTCCTGAGCCTGTAACTGTTGACCCAATACATCCCCATAGAGGGGCAATTGAACATCTAAATTGGCCTGACCCTGTTCATCCTTAGCCCGGCCAGGACGGTTAGAGCGGCTCTTATACTCAATGATGACATAGCCCGAGGGAGTGCGGTCAACCCGATCCACGACCCCCTGCACCCGGAAGCCATACCACTCGCCCTCAAAGGACTGTTCCGTATGTAAGATTTGGCTATCCTCCCCCAAGAAGGACTCCTGAGATAGGGTTCGCCGCAGGCGCTGTAAATGGTCTTTGCGTCTTGCCCCCCAGGCGGCCAACTCGGGTAACTGTTCCAACTCCTCCGCTTCCCGGAACGCCGCATCTAAATGGTCCAGCAGAGCCTGACGTAATTCAGTCGATCCAGTCTCTAATGCGTTGCGGGTTGCCAATTCTAAGGTTTTATGGTAGAGGCGACCTCGCAATCGTCCCGATAACTCCGTCTCCGCTTCCCGTAACTCCTGAATTTTGAGTAAATCCCCCGCGAACCACTTAAACGCACATTGACCTAAATGGGTCAGTTGGGAGGCACTAAAGCAGCGCGAGCCAATCTCTAGGGGAATCTCAGTCTGACCCTGAAAGCGATCGCGGTTTCCGTTGGCGAAGCCAACGCCCTCCGACCCCTGTTGACGGCTCAGCTCAATGGACCAACTGCGGGCCGCATGAGTTAACACCGCATCCTCTCGGGGGAGAGACTGACGTAACCCTCGCTGACGCAATTCCTGCCAACTGGCGATTGCCCCATCATTCTCAGCCTCCCGGACTTCAATCCCGAACCTCCCTAAATAGGGACTGGCCAACATGGGAGTTTTCCGGATTTGTCGGGGATAGGAGAAATAGAGCTGTGAGGCGGAACGAAATAATTGAGCAAACAGTAGCAATTGTCGTTGACTGAGAACTACAGCGGTTTCAATGGCAAAACCTTGGTTCTGAAGCTGTTTACGATGGTACCAATCCAATAACGGCTCCCGTGGTAGAGGAGACGGGGTCATCCCTTCCGCGACCCCCAAAACCCAGAGATGACGATACCGGGCCCCCACCACGGCCGCCGGAGATTGCAAGGCGATCGCCCCCTGGGGAGGGGGAACAACCACCGGCACTAAGGCGAGAGTATCCCGCAGTTCCTGGGCGAATTGCTCTAAGCTGAGGTGAGATGTCCCCAGACTCTCCAGATGCGCCAGGGCCTTGTCTAAGGCTAACCCCGTCGACTTAACCTGGGGGGATTGCTGACCCCGGTGCAGAACCTGCCAATGGTCTAAAAGCCGTCGCAGTTGTCGTAACCAGATTGGGCGTTCGTGAAGCCTGGGGGAACCGCCCTCGCCACGAGTCCAGTCCTCTAAGGGAGATAGATTCGCCCCACAATCGCGCCAAGATGCCAAGGTTTGGGGATGAAACCGTCGGACGTTGTCCCAGTCAATCTGTCCGATTCGCGTCTCCTCTGTGGGGGTGAGGGGATGGCGCAGGAACGCCGCCGTAGTCTCGAACTCAAAGCGCGATCGCACCGTATCCAGAGCCTGTTTAAGCCAAGACCCTAACCCGGTACTCAAGAGCGATGGTGAGTTGCTGTGATAAATGGGTAACTCATACTCCCAGGCAACATCTAACACCATTGGAGCATAGGCCGCGTCATCCCAGGTCACCAGCGCTAACTCCTTCGGGGGGACCCCCTCACCCAGGCGACGTTGGAGGTCACGCAAGACCCCCCGGACTTCTTCCTCTTGGTTCAAATAGTGAGTTCCCCGGGCCTGAGCCAAGGAAACCGGACAACTCTTCGGCTCAACCCAGGTGTCGTTTCCCCTCTTCCGGGAGGTCTCAACGGTCCAGCCGAGGCTCTGGAATTGAGCGATCGCCCGCTCCTGTTCCTTGACTCCCAACGCCGTCCCTGCTGCTAGATAGACCACTGATCCCGCAGCGGCGATCGCATCTAAAAAGGCTAACCGAGGTTGTCGTTCAATCCATTCAGGATAGCCCAACAGAGAAATGGGCCGTGGGTCTGGCTTTAACTGGGTGGCTCGCTGATAGACCTGGGCTGGATCAACGTGATGTTGGCGTTCTAGCTCACGCTCATACGCCAAACTCACCCGCAGCAATAGACCCAAGCTAGAGGAAGGCGGGGTACATTCAGCCAGGTCAGAGCGGGAGGAGGGGGAGCGCAATAGGGTCATCATCCCGGGTCTCAACTGACGTTCCAGAGTTCTGAGATCTGGTCTGGGTTGACGGAGTTGCTGGGGCCACTCCCCCGATTGCAGAATCTGGTCTAAAACCTTCAACCGACCTTGATAGGCGATTAGCGGCGATACCACCTGCCAGCCTCTTTGCTCACAGCATTGACGGGCCAACAGGTCTAGGGAGCAGTAGGGAACCCCCAGAGCCTGAGCTTGGGAGGGGTGAGCGCAAATGACCTGAGTTCCTGGGGCAATCGTTTCAGACCCATCGGGGCCCTCAAACGCCCCCTGACTGTGAATTTTAAGACTGCGCATTAGCCCCATCTCCCAATTCTCACCCTGACTTAGCCGTTACGTTGGGAGTCCTGTCATTAAGTTGGATATCATCGAACATAGAGGTATCTCCTTACCATCACCCCGGCATGGGGCCATGAACCTTCATGTCAGTCTAGGCTCCCATCATGATTTTTACCGGAGTCACACAACCATGTATAACAATCAGTCTATCACCCAAATTTTTTCGTTGCTCTGTTTTTTAGGTGCTGTCACCCTCGTAGTTTTAGATGTTTTAGTCCCCGATGAGAGCCGCTCTAGTCGCAATCCTCAAGGGGCCGAGCCGGCGGGTTCATCACCATCCCTCTTATCATTACTAGACATTCCGGTTACCACGGGTCTAAATACCCTAGGGGGATTCCGTCCCCCAGTAACAGCCCCCGCCTCCTCTGGGGAACGTTCCTCGGATACCGTGCGACTGGTGGTATCGTTGAGTCAACGTCAGGTTGCCCTATATCGAGGAGACAGCCGTAAGGCTGAGTATCCAGTCGCGATTGGTCAAACCGGTTGGGAAACTCCTACAGGGGCCTTTGAAGTCATCGAAACCCAGAAGTATCCTACCTGGGAACATCCCCTCACCGGAGAGAGGATTCCCCCAGGCCCGAGAAACCCCTTGGGCGATCGCTGGATTGGGTTTTGGACCGATGGCCGGGTTTATGTTGGCTTTCACGGTACGGCGGACGAGTCTTCCATTGGGGTGGCTGCTTCCCATGGCTGTTTACGTCTGTCGAATACCCATATTCGGGAGTTATTTGAGCAAGTAGAGCCGGGAACTCCGGTCATGGTTCAGCCTTAGGTGATGACTCCCGTGCCTCAGAGTGACTAAGGCTCTTTTGCCTGTTGTTCTTCGGCCTCAAAGTTCTCGGCATAGGCTTCTAGGAGCATACTCACCTGAGACAAAACCTCTTTTGGGTTGGTTTTCCCCAAAAGTTGTCGTTCGGGGAAGAACTCCGGATGAGCCAAGCTCTGATCAATGGCATCGGTAACCTGCTTACTAATGAGATCCGAGAGTTGTTCCCGGGCCCGCGATCGCTGGAAATTAGCCCCTTCTTCCGTGGTCGCGTAGAGGGGGGGGAGTCGGTTCAGGGCATAGGCGGCAATATCCCCTACATCGAGGGTGCGGTCTGTGGTGGCTTCAATTTCGGCGACTTTCGTAATCGCCTCCGATAGCACCAACTCTTCCATGACATTGATAAACTGCTTGCGCGGCAAGACAACAACGTCACCGGTTAGCAAGGCCCCCATCAAGCGATCGAGGGACATATATTCTTCAATAGACAGTTCCGAAGCGGTATTACAAATGCGCCCCACTTCAGCTTCCATAACGGGGGTTAAATACCCGTCAGACAACGCCTGTTCAACAATTTTGACAATGCTCATAGCGGCTATCGGTTAGTCTTGCTACATCGATGCAA
This sequence comes from Phormidium yuhuli AB48, assembly GCF_023983615.1. GTDB lineage: Bacteria > Cyanobacteriota > Cyanobacteriia > Cyanobacteriales > Geitlerinemataceae > Sodalinema > Sodalinema yuhuli. The sequence continues at coordinate 2,154,258 of NZ_CP098611.1, forward strand.
TGGATCACCGCACCGTCCGTCAGAGATCAGAAATACAACAATTTACCTGAAACTCTGAGATTATACTGTTTTTTTTCAGGTCAAGTTCAGTGTTTCGATGATTTCTCACAATCCCAGGGGGGGCGAACCTGGTAATTTAGCTATTTCAACCCCAATCCGAGCCAGGGTGCAGGGTCAACACATTCCCCATTTACATAGAGTCCCCAATGGAGATGAGGACCCGTGGAGATACCGGTAGACCCCACCCGGCCAATTCGCTCGCCGGCTTCAACCATCTGTCCCTCTTGTACCTCAATTTGGCTCAAGTGAATGTAAATGGTGGTCACCCCCTGTCCGTGGTCAATCCCCACAGTATTCCCATGCAGCTCAAAGCCTTGAGCCACGGTTCCGACGAGGGCGACTCGACCCCGGGCCGCTGCGACGACGGGCGCACCGGTTGGGGCGGCGTAATCGAGTCCACGGTGGTAATAGTTGTCGGCCCAGACGCCGTTGTAGTAGCGACGTACGCCGTAGGGGGTAGTAATGGGGCCATCGCTGGGATGGATAAATGGACCTGTCCAGAGCCGTTCTGGGGTGACTGTGGCTTTGAGGTCATCCATACGGTCAAATTCATAGTCAGTTCCGGTGATGGCGTTCACGGAGGGAGAGAGCCAAATTTCTTGAATGGTGAAATTGCGATCGCCCAGGGGAACATCGACTCGTTGCCGTTGGTCTCCGGACTGGGCTTCAATGGCAAAAGAACCGGGAGTATCAAGAGGGGTCGTCGGAATAAAGGCGCGATAGCGATTTTGACCGACGGCAAAGGTTTCATAGCTGCGGCCCCGGGCCCTGAGGGTGGGGGCTTGTTCCCCGTCGGTTTCCACCAAGACGGAGAGGGTTTCTCCTAAACGGGGTTGTTCTGGGGAAACTCGCACCTCTAGGGCCATGGCCGGAGCTGTCATCATTACCCAAGTCCCGATGACGGCGGACAGGGGTTGCGTAAGGGAGCAGTTGAGGGGATTTAGCATAACAGCAAGGGGGGCTGGTGTCGCCAGTCGTGATAAAAATGGATTTAGCGCTCGATGCTACTTACAGAGCTTCTCGGGATGTTCCGGCGAGTTTGAGAGGTTTACCCCTCTCCGGGGGCATCCACCGGTTTAACATAAACGACCAGTTGACGATTCACCAGATATTGATGTCCTCCATCATCTCGGATACAAAAGTAAATGGGATCTTGCCACGCGAGCCGTCCCACTAGGCGATCGCCGGTGGTGGTTTGTAGTTCAATGGGGGTATGTTCTTTGACGTACTGTTGTAGGAAACGAATGCTCGGTAAACTCGTATCCATTTCAATCGCCATAAGTCCGTCTCCTGACCGATGATAAAAAGACCTATCCTGGGCATCGTTGCGATCGCCCTTGTACCTGCTACCATACCACCTCTCGTGAAACGGCGTTAACGCTACTTCAGTACAGACTCCAACCCAGATCTAAGGATTGACTCGCTATGACAACGTTGATGTTTGAGAAATATCATGGTTTAGGCAATGATTTCATTCTGCTTGATAATCGCCACAGCCATGAACCGCTCCTGACTTCCGAGCAAGCGCAACAGATCTGCGATCGCAATTTCGGGGTTGGGGCTGATGGGGTGATTTTCTTGCTCCCTGGCCAGGATGATAGCGATTACACCATGCGGATTTTCAACTCCGATGGCTCAGAACCGGAAATGTGCGGCAATGGTATCCGCTGTTTAGCCCAGTTTGCGGCTCAACTCGACGGACAAGAGCAGGTCACCTATCGCATTCATACCCTAGCCGGGGTCATCACCCCCGAACGGCAAGGGGACGGACGGGTTAAAGTGAATATGGGAGAACCCCGTTTATTGGCGGGGCAGATTCCCACAACCCTCAAGGCTGAGTCAGAGAAAGTTGTAGATGTGCCGTTAACCGTGGGCGATCGCACCTGGCAGGTCACCACCGTGAGCATGGGAAATCCCCATTGCATCGTCTTCGTGGATGATGTGGCCTCTGTTCCTCTGGAGCAACTGGGTCCTGAGTTTGAACATCATGCCCAATTTCCCCAACGCATTAACACGGAGTTCATCGAGGTCACTCAGGGAAATTACGTAAAAATGCGGGTGTGGGAACGGGGCGCAGGTGCTACGCTGGCCTGTGGCACAGGAGCCTGTGCTTCTGTGGTCGCTGGTGTCCTCACGGGGCGCTGTGACCCCTGCACTACCGTTGAACTGCCCGGTGGGAACTTGGAGATTGACTGGTCAACGGGAGGAGTGGTGTATATGACGGGACCCGCTAGTTTTGTCTTTTCAGGGACACTCAACTTGTAGTCTGGTGAAGTCATCCCGTTAGAATTAGAAGACAACGGGGTATGGTGAGCCATCGCCAAAGTCCAGGTCACGTCAACATAAGTAAGGTATAGAGGATAACCCATGGGTGGAGGCATTTATCTAATCCAGGACGACGAGCAGTTAGTCGAGATGACCGAGCAAGCTTACGAGTCCGAAGAACAACTCCAAGAACTACTCGAAACCTATCCCAATCTCCTGGCGGGGGATCAGATCGATACTGCACTGCCACGTTACTGGCTCTTAGTTCGCCGTGAAACGCCCATCCCCACGGAAGAAGATGGGGCAGGTCGTTGGTCTGTGGATCGCCTCTTCATTGACCAAAATGCCATTCCGACCTTGGTTGAAGTCAAACGCATTGATAACAGTCGCCTCCGCCAAGAAATTATCGGTCAGATGTTAGACTATGCTGCCAATGCCAGCATCTACTGGCCCATTGACACCATCGTCTCCCAGTTTGAAACCAACTGTCGTGAACAGGGACGAGATCCTGAGGAGGTCTTTGAGGAGTTTTTAGGGGAAGAAGCCAACGAGGAGCGGTTTTGGCAGAAGGTCAAGACGCACCTACAGGCGGGCAAGATTCGCCTAGTCTTTGTGGCCGATCGCATTGCCCCAGAACTACGGCGGGTGGTGGAATTTCTCAATGAACAAGTCGATCCGGCGGAAGTTTTAGCCTTAGAGGTTAAACAATATGCGGATCACTCCCCTGAGACCTTGCGTTTACTGGTTCCTCGGGTGTTGGGTCAAACGGCTGAGGCTCGTCTCAAAAAGTCCAGCGCTACCCGTGAACGCCGTCGTTGGGATGAAACTTCATTTTTCCCAGAATTTGCCAGTCGCCGGGGCGAAGAAGAGGCAGCAGTGGCACGAAAAATCTATACCTGGGCCCAAGAAAAAATGCCCCATGTGGGAGTGCAATGGGGTAAGGGAGATAACTATGGAGGCTTTGGGGTCTATTTCAAAGACAGTCGCGGCAAAGTTGGGGGTGAGTTGTTTAACATCGGCATTTGGGGCGGCTTAGAGTTATCCTCTCAAAACTACGGCTCACAACCTCCATTTAATGAGAGTGAGCCCTGGAATGAACTGCGGTCTAAGTTTAGTTCTGTGGGCATCGCCTTGCCGACTAATCCCACGGAAATTCGTTTTCCCTATCTGAGACTGTCGGCATTGCAAGATGATTTGATGTTGGAGCAGATTTTGCAAACCTTCACTTGGGCGGTGGAAAAAGCGAAGGGGGTTTAGGGGGGAAGAAGGCAAGAGGCATAACCCACCCCTGCCCCTCCCAGGAGGGGATGGCAAGAGGCAATAGGCAAGAGGGGGGCTTTGGGGTTGGGGTTAGTTGTTTCTGTCTAGGGATTGGAGGGAGGCGTTAAGTCCGTTGCGTTGAAGTTCTTCGAGGACGGCTTCAGCGCGATCGCGGTGGCGGAAGGCTGCCGATTGGGTGATGCTGCCGTCGCGGCGGCGTAGGGTTAGGGCGTCGGGCATTAAGACTTGAACCAGTTGTATGTCTTGGTCGCTGCGGGGGATGACGGTGATGCGGAATTGTAAACGGGTTGGGGGGACGTTGGCACTGGCGTAACTGGGGGGGGCTGGGGGAGCACCCGGTTGATGGGAGAGGGCTGTGGTGGCGGGGATGGGGAGATGACCGCGATCGCCGATGGGAGGGTTACCATCGGGAACGGGTAACGGGGGTAAGTCCCCGGCTGAGGGAATCGAGCGCGAGGGAGTCGGAGGCTGGTAGCTGGGATGGGGACGATGGGCGAGTTGGGGAACCTGAGGTTTGGAGGGCTCTGGGGGAGACGATCGCTGTTGCATCTGCAAGGCGCTGGCACTCCCCCAGGAGAAGACCTCAACGGTATCAGCGGCTTCTGATGCTCTGGGGGTGCTGGGTCTCTGGGTTGGGTGGCTAGAGGCTTGAGGGGCCCGTAGCCGACCGATATTACCGCCCTGGTTATTGACAAAACGGTTGTTTTGTGAGAAGGCTTCGGCATCAGGTGCCATCGCCACCCCCTGATTGCCGTTCTCACGTAAGGTACTATTAACAATCCAGAGACGGCCCGACTCCAACCAAACCCCATGTCCTTGGGGATAACTGACTGTTACCCCATTCAACCCAGACCCATCTACGCCAACCAGAGCGGCCTGTTGGCTACCATAAGCCGTGTCCAGGCGATCACCCCCGTGAATCACGACCCCCTGACCCTGTTCCTGGGGATTACCATAGAGCGTAACCCCAGGACGCAGCCGTAGGGGAAACTGCTCCCCCGTAGCCCGGCTGTATGTTCCGGGACTGAGCATAATCACCGTATTGGCCTCAGCCCGACTGAGGGCATAGGTAATGGTTTGCAGCGGGTTGGCTTCTGTGCCACCATTGGGCTGATCGTTTCCCCGACGAGGGTTGACGAACAGCAAGGTCGCCTGAGACGATCGCGGCGGCGACAGTGGCGAACTCACCTGACTGACCCGAAGATTGCCGCCTCCAGATTGGGCGATCGCCGGCTCAATAGTGATAGGATTCGCCAGTGTAAGAGTGACAGCCCCCGCTGCCAACAGGCTGACTTGACCAAATGATAACCCCATAGCAGTAAATCCTAGGTGCGAGATCATGCAACATCTAGCGACGGGTCGATGTCCTCAACTCAATCCTATGTCAACTGTAGAACAGCACTCATGAATCGCCGGGAAAACAACGAACCTACCGTCATTGAGGGGACGATGTCACTTGAAGGACAACCCCATCACAACGCCCACCTCACTCCTCCCTCCGTTTGCCGGATTCTGGATGCGAACCTCGATCGCGCTCGGGAAGGGATACGGATTGTTGAGGAATGGTGTCGTTTCGGATTGAACAACGCTGAGTTGACCAATACCTGCAAACAAATGCGCCAGGAACTCGGCCGCTGGCATAGCGCCCAACTTCGCTCAGCGCGTAACACCCCTGATGACCCAGGTGTGGACCTCACTCACCCTCGCGAAGAACGACGGGAGAATGTAGAACAGGTCTTACAGGCTAATCTCTGTCGCGTCGAGGAAGCCTTACGAGTCCTAGAAGAATACGGGAAACTCTATGACCCCGACCTTGGCCGTGCCTGTAAGCAGATGCGATATCAAGTTTATACCCTAGAAAGTAACTTTCTGGCCGATCAACGGCAGCAAAAATTAAAACAAGCCTCCCTCTATCTGGTCACCTCCCCGAGCGATCGCCTCTTTGAGGTGGTTGAAGCGGCACTCCAGGGCGGACTGACTCTAGTGCAATATCGGGATAAGGATACCGATGATGTCACCCGACTCAACACCGCGCAAAAGCTCAAACATCTCTGTCATGACTATGGGGCCCTATTTATCCTGAACGATCGCGTGGATTTAGCCCTAGCCATTGAAGCCGATGGGGTCCATTTAGGCCAGCAAGATGTCCCCATTTCCTTTGCCCGCCAACTCCTCGGTTCACAGCGGATTATCGGTCGTTCCACCACTAGCCCCGAGGAAATGCGCCGGGCCCTGGCTGAAGGTGCGGATTATGTAGGGGTTGGGCCCGTCTATGCCACTCCCACCAAACAGGACAAAACTCCCGCCGGTTTAGACTATGTTCGCTATGCGGCGGAACGATGTCCAATTCCCTGGTTTGCCATTGGTGGCATTGATATGAATACCCTACCCCAAGTCTTTGAAGGGGGAGCAACTCGGGTGGCCGTTGTGCGGGCCCTAATGCAAGCGGAACAACCCACCCTGGTGACGCAGTATTTCCTCTCCCAGTTAGCCTGGATCAATCGGATGCGTCGTCGCGATGAGCAAGGTTAAGCGTGGGGCAATTGTTAAACTATCGGGCCCTCTTTGCTGAGTCAGAACCGGCTATCTTCGCCACCTTTGAGGCTGAACTGGGGCAAAAACTGCAAGAGTTGGATCAGCAGTCCCCCCCAGTGGTGGTTCTCTTGGCGGAACCTGAGCCAATCTCCTTTTTGGCTGGGGTGTTGGCGGCCCAAATGCGAGGTGTGGCCCTGATTTTGGGGAATCCGGGTTGGCGATGGGGGGAATGGCAACAGGTACAGGAGCAGGTTCACTATACCCTGGCTTGGGGAGAAGTGCCGATTCCGGCTCAGCGGGGGTTAGCGGTGAGTGCTTATCCCCCCGCCGCGACGCTGCTGATTGCCACTGGGGGAACCTCGGGGCGGATTCGTTTCGCGGTACAAACCTGGGACCGGCTCACGGCCTCGGCTTTGGGGTTTCAGGAGCATATTCAGGCTCGGGAGATTCATTGTTGCTGTACGTTGCCCCTATTTCATGTCAGTGGCTTGATGCAGGTTGTGCGATCGCTCGTCACGGGGGGGCGACTGGTATTGAGTGATTACAAACGCTTAGACGCTGGGGAGTTGCCACCTCTGAACCCGGAAGACTTCTGGATCTCTTTAGTGCCAACCCAGTTACAGCGATTGTTAGGGAATCCTGAGATTATCCCCTGGTTACGGCGCTTTGCGGGGATTTTAGTGGGGGGAGCACCTCCCTGGCCGGCTCTGTTGCAGCAGGGGCGATCGCACTCTCTCCCTTTGGCACTCACCTATGGCATGACGGAAACGGCCTCTCAGGTGGCCACCTTGCTACCCCAGGAGTTTTTAGGGGGCAACAACAGCAGTGGTCGCCCTCTTCCCCATAGTCAAATTAGGGTCTGTGACCCCAGTGGAAGCCCCGTTAAGCCGGGGGAAATGGGTCACGTGACGATTCAATCCAAATCGTTAATGTGGGGCTATTATGAGGATTTTAAGGGGGGGATTTCGCCGTTAGAGACTCTGGTTAGTGATGATTATGGCTACTTCGATGAAGCGGGTTATCTTCATCTCCTCGGCCGGGGGAGCCAGATGATTATTACGGGGGGAGAAAAGGTGTTTCCCGGGGAGGTGGAAGCCGTCTTACGGGACTGTCCGGGGATTGAGGATGTCTGTGTGGTGGGGATGGCTGATGAGGACTGGGGGCAGGTGGTGGTGGCGTTATATGTGCCGGCCGGGGGTGAGTCCTCTGAGGGGATTGTGGCGGAGGGGCGATCGCGCTTATCGCAACAGTTAGCCCACTATAAACATCCTAAATGCTGGTGGCCTACCGAGGAGATTCCCCGCAATAGTCGCGGCAAAGTTGAGGTAGAGGCTGTCCAGCAGCTTATCTCAGCGTTTAGACCCAGCAAACAGGGCCCCAAACACGGCAATGATGAGTAATGTCAGATAGCCAAAAACAGCAAGCCAATCTAAAACGAACGTAGTGTCAATAATTGCGAGCATAGGGGAACATTTTGCGTTTTTTTGCAATTAATATTATTTTTTTAGGCTCAATTTTTGAGTTTAAGAAACTTAAATGATTGGCGTAATGGTACGGATTATTATGAAAACCTCTGTAAAAATAACCAGATGCTTCAAGTCGTTACCGATTGACTCATCCTTTGATGAGGACTTTATCTCATGGTCACCCACCCCAGCCGCTCCAATTGTACAACAGGTATCCGTGGACTCCTCAGTGCCATCGTTTTTGCATGGCTTTGGAATTCTGCCCCTGCTTTCGCGCAACTGATTCCCGATCAGAGTCTGCCGGAGAACTCTCGCCTCTTGCGAGATGGGAGTCGGATTCACGTGGAGGGAGGAACCCAAGCCGGGGGGAATCTCTTTCACAGTTTTCAGGAATTTTCCATTCCCCAAGACCTTCAAGTTCACTTTGACAACGCTGCCAGTATTGAGCGCATTATCACCCGCGTCACGGGGGGCGAGATGTCACAACTCGATGGTCATCTCAGTGCCAATGGGGCGGCGAGCTTTATTTTAGTCAATCCCCAGGGCATTGAATTTGGAGAACGTGCCCGACTCTCCCTGGGGGGAATGTTCATGGCAACCACCGCTGAGGGACTTCAATTTGCGGATGGTAGTATTTGGGGGACATCGCCTTCTGAAACCTCCACTCTCTTAACGGTATCTACACCCGTGGGGGTACAGTTTGGCGATCGCCCAGGGCCCATTCTCAATCGTTCCTTGGCCCTAGATGACCAGGGAACGCCGATGGGATTAGGGGCCTTACGCCTATCTCTATTGGGGGGAGAAGTGCATTTTGAGGGAGGACAGGCGCGATCGCCCCTCTCGGTGACGGTGGGAAGTTTTGGCCCTGGGACGGTGGTGGGCCTGGATGGCCAGGGCGGTATCGCTGAGGTCAATTCTCAGGAATTGGGGACGATTCGACTCAGTCGCCAGGGAGGAATCGGGGGTGGGGCGATTCGGCTGTTGGGCGATCGCCTAGAGATGACGGAGGGGGCGCAAGTGGTGTCCCTCAACCCTGGGATGATGGCCATCGATATGACAGACTCAGTTCATCTCGATGGGGAGTCCCAGATGATTTCTCTCAATGGCCCGGATTTAGAGATTCAAACTGGAACCTTTCGCCTAGAAAATGGCTCGCGCCTTGTGGCCAGTCAGGGCAATGAAGGGGGACAGGGGGGCGCGATTCGTATCAATGCCCGGGAGGCGATCGTCCTCCGTGGTGTCGGCTTTGAACCCTTTAACCTCTTCCTCGCCGGGGCCGCCACCGGACAGTTAGACCCGGAGGGAGACACCATTGGCGGCATCTTCTCGTTTACCACGGCCGGCCAAGGGGGTGAGGTTGAGGTGACAACGGGCGGCGACTTCACTGCTGAGAATGGGGTAATTCTGTTTATGCCAACCTTTGCCGGGGGACAGGGGGGAAATCTCACCCTTGAGGTTGGGGGGACACTGTCCCTCAATGAAGGGGCGATCGTTAATGCCACAACCCTAAATAGTCGGGGAGTCGGGGGTGATACGGATGTGAAGGTTGGGTCGTTGAGGTTAGCCAATGGTTCCACGTTAGCGAATCTGACCCTCGGAGATGGCCCCGCTGGGGATATCTCCATTCAAGCCCAGCACCGGGTTGAGGTTCTCGATAGCCGGCCCGATGCCTTTGTCCCAACGGGTATTTTCAATAACTCCCTCTTTGGCAGTGGGCCCGCTGGGGATATCACCATTGAAACTGGGGATTTTATCAATCGTGGTGGCGGCTTAGTGACCTCCAATACGGGAGGAACCCTGGGTGGCGGTTTAGTCACGGAGGGGGGTCCTGGGGGCAATATCAGCATTACGGCCGAGAATTTAATGCAGATTGTTGGGGTATCCGCTGATGGACAATTGACCAGTGGCCCGGGAACTACCACCTTCGGCGTCTTTCCCGCCGGGAATCTGACCCTCAATACCCGCCGCTTGGAGATTGGTGATGGGGCCATTGTCTCTACGGCGACGGTGGGGGCCGGAGATGCGGGAACGCTGACGGTGAATGCCCGGGAAGTGGAGGTATTTGGGCGATCGCCCATCACGGGATTACCGAGTATCTTAGTCTCCTCCTCAGGACGGGGTGATGTGCCTTTAGATGCAACGGGGGAGGGAGGAGATTTGCGCCTGGTGAGCGATCGCCTCACGGTTCGGGATGGGGCGGTTTTAGATGTGCGGAGTTTTGGCAGTGGTAGTGCCGGCCTGTTGGATATTCAGGCCCGAGATATCCTTCTCGATCGAGGTGGGAGTTTGAGTGCGGCCACGGTGACTGGATTGGGGGGAAATATTCAGGTGCGATCGCAAAATCTCCAACTGCGGCGGGGTAGTGGTATCAGTACCAATGCCGGAAGTACCGATGGAGGCAATATCCGCCTCGATACAGCTACTTTGGTGGCCCTAGAAAATAGTGATATTACCGCCAACGCCCTTGAAGGACGAGGGGGCCGGGTCAGCATCACCGCTGAGGGAATTTTCGGCACTGAGTTTCGCGAGGTGCAAACAGACCAAAGTGATATTACCGCCACCTCGGCCCTGGGGGCGGAGTTTAGCGGCATTGTGGAAATTAACACCCCAGATGCGGATAGTACAGCGGGGTTAGTGGAACTTGAAACAGATACCACCGACCCCAGCGAGCAAATTGTCCAGGATTGCCTAGGACAAGACAACCGCTTTAGCATCATCGGACGCGGGGGCCGTCCTGAAGATCCGCAACTGGGGTTAGCTACCCGTCTGGGTTGGCGAGATCAGCGGGATTGGCGCACCTTAACTGGGGAACCGCAAACCCCCCCTCCCCAGCCTCAAACTCAGACTCCCCCGTTGCAAGAGGCGACAACGTGGGTGATGTCGGCCACAGGCCAGGTGTCGTTGGTGTCTCAACAAAGGGAAACGGAGGTCTTCCTCAACTGGAGCTGTCCGTAGTCAACCGGGTTGCCAAAGTATGGTACAACGACATCAGTGATGGCGTTAACGGATTGAGAATCGCATGAGACGAGTATTTGTATCGGCTGGCCATGGCGGCTATGAAGATGGACAAACTGACCCAGGTGCGATCGCCGGTGGGACTACCGAAGCCCAGGAGATGATTCTGTTGCGCGATCGCCTCCTGAGCGCCCTACAAGCTCGTAAAGTCACGGCCCTCTCCATCCCAGACGACCTCAACCAAGACCAAACCATCACCTGGATTAATAATCGCGCCCAAGCCAACGATGTGGCGATTCAACTGCACACCAACGCCGCCCTCAACCCGGAAGCGCGAGGCACAACGGTCTATTACATCACCAACAACAACGAACGGCGCTTAGAAGCGGAACGACTCCTGAGAAGTTTACTCCAGCAGGTTCCCCAATTTGCCAACCGAGGGGCCCGTCCCGACTCTAGCACCGCCACGGGCAAACTCCTCTTTTGTCGAGCCGTCGCCGTTCCCTCCCTTTATATTGAAATTGGCTTTCTCACCAATCCCACCGATCGCAGTCTCATCCAAAACCGACGCCCGGCGATCGCTGCTGGTTTAGCCGATGGCTTGCTAGCCTGGGTCAACCGCGCCCCAGAACTGCCACCCCCCGATGTCACCTACCCCACCATCAACATTCACATCAACGGCCAACGCTACGGGGAACCGGGAATTCTGATCAATGGCAATTCTTACATTCCCATTGACTTAGCGGATGCCCTGGGGGTGGATTTAAGTGATAATGAATTGGTGCGGCGGGTGTATTATCGAAACGTCGTGTATGTGAAAGCGGTTGATTTACGCGAGTTCAATATTTCCGTAGGTTGGAATAACGATGACCGAGCGGTCGTTCTACGTTCAGCGGTCGCCATTTGCCCCGGTCATGTTGACCGCATTATGGGCATCGGCAACACCACAGAAACCCAAATGAATGTGTTTCTAAAAAATGACAATTCCGATGCTCTAAATCAGTTTCCAGACCTAGCGAGACTCTATCGAGAAGAGGCAAGTATTGAGGGTGTCAATAGTGATATTGCCTTTGCCCAAATGTGTTTAGAAACAGATTTTCTCCGCTTCGGTCGTGGCATCAACGCCAGTCAAAATAACTTCGCCGGACTCGGCGATGCGGCAGGAAGTGCCGGGGGAGCGAGATTTTCCTCAGCCCGAGTTGGAGTTCGCGCCCACGTCCAGCATTTAAAGGCTTATGGGAGTGTCGAACCGCTTGTCTTAGAGGTCGTTGACCCCCGCTTTCGCTTCATCTCCCGAGGCATCGCCCCCCTCGTCCAACAACTCTCCGGCCGCTGGAAATCCGATAGCAACTACGGCGATCGCATCCTAGCCATTCTCCGCCAACTCTACGAATCCGCCGGCATCCTATAACCCCCCCCTATTGCCTATTGCCTATTGCCTCTTGCCTCTTGCCTCTTGCCTTCTTCCCCCTATTGCCTATTGCCTTCTTCCCCCTATTGCCTATTGCCTCTTGCCTTCTTCCCTAACACACAAAAACCCCGGTGGGGCAAAATTCCGTCACCCACAGGCCCAAGTCCTCATCGGGAATTTCCCGTTTGACATGATCACAAAGGGACTGGGCCTGTTCCGGAGTTTCCGTCAGCGCAAAGACCGTCGGGCCAGACCCAGACATCATTGCCCCCAGAACATCCCCCTCGGACATCACCTGACGTAACCGCGCCACCGAGGGAAACTCCGGTAACACGACTTTTTCCAGGTCGTTGTAGAGCAAGCGACCGATTTCTCGCTTATCGTGATTTAACAGAGCAGACATCATGGGCCCTGCATGGAGAGACTGGCGGCGTTGTGCTTGGGCATCATCCCCAGTGGCGTAAGTATGGGAGAAACGCTCCCGGAAGGTTTTATAAGCCCAGGGGGTGGAAATCGCTAGACTGTGATGTTTGGCTAAGACCACCGATACTCCTTCCATACTGGGAAGCGGGGTAATCTCCTCCCCTCGACCACTGGCCAGAGCCGTTCCCCCACTAATACAGAAAGGAACATCGGAGCCGAGTTCAGCCGCCAAATCCCAGAGTTCTGGCTGAGTGAGTCCTTGCCTCCAGAGGAGGTCTAACCCCACCAGGACCGCAGCGGCATCTGTAGACCCCCCGGCTAGTCCCGCAGCGATGGGAATGACTTTATCGAGGTAAATGTCCAGCCCACCCAAGTTATGATGGGTTTCCGGGTAAGTCTGGGCCATTAACTCGGCGGCTCGCAGGGCCAAGTTGCTGCGATCGCCTGGAACTCCCGGCGTATTGCACTGAAGCCGGAACTGTTCAAGGCCATTAACCTGTAACCAAAGGCGATCGCACAGGGCCACGCTCTGCATGATCATGGCCAGCTCGTGATAGCCATCGGGGCGATCGCCAATAATCTCTAGATATAGGTTAATCTTGGCAGGGGCGGAGAGAGTGCAGCGTTCCATGAGTTTGGCTAAACGGTGGATAGAACCACAATTATCATTGATCAAGCTATCCTAGAAGGAGGATTTTGGGGAAATGGCTATGCGTCACTATCGATTTACAGCTTTAGGCTTAGCCCTAGCCATGGTGCTAGGGGCCTGTGGTCCGGATGAACAAGACTTCAGTGCCCCTGGAACGGATGAAACGCCAGTGGCGGAACAGGTTCCCATGAATGGGTCTGAGAATGGAGAGGATGAGATCCCTGAAGCAGAAACCTTTGAATCTCCCCTCGTTGAAGAAAACAATGTCATAACCGCCGCCCCGACGGGTCTAATTTCCTCAACCAATCCTCAGGAGCGCAGCCGCCAGGTGCAACGCAATTTGGATGCTACCCGCGATGATAATGGCGATCCCTTTGGCATCTTGCCAGTAGAAGTCTCTCGCAGTCAACGCCAGGCAGAAACGGTAACTCGGCAGGTCACTGGAGCTCCTGCCCCCGGGGCCCAAGCTACAGGGGCGGGAGCAGGCACTCCGGCGGCTGGGGCTAGGAATGGTCAACCAGCTGCGGCCACCGATGGGATTACGGCGGGCCCTCCCCTTCCTCCTCTAACGGGGCAGATGGCTAACCCCCTGCCGGCCGTCGATGCTCAGGAATTTGCTATTCCCCGTTTACGTCCTGCCCGTAGCATTGAGTTTGACGCCCTTGATGAGGAAGAACTGGCTATTTTGGAGGGACCCCGGGAAGCCGACCCACCGCAAGATGTTGTCACTGAACCGCCACCACCGGCGATCGATTTGGCTCAGGGAACTCAGGTAACTGGGGTCATGCAAGTTGGGGGAGATATACAAATTATCCTACAAACTCCCGGGTCTGCCTTTAGTCGTTATGTGCGGGTGGGGGATACTGTGGCGAATGGGGAGGTTCGTGTTGTTCGTGTTGAACGGCTACAGGGAGAGCCTGTGGTGATTCTGGAGCAAAACGGGGTGGAAGTAGCCCGGGGTGTGGGAGAGCCCGGCATCGTCCCTGAGAATAACAACATGGCAAACTCCAACTTAATTAGCCGACGTTAGCTCGTTTGTGTTGTATTGAGAGGATCAATTGGGTCATGAAAAAATACGCTATCCTTATCGCGTCATTGTTAGGTTTAGGCCTCGGTTTTGAGGGGTCTTTGCTGCCGGGTTTGGCTCAGGATTCTCGTAATCCTCAATGCTCTCCGGCCTCCCTGTTAGATTCGGGGGTTGGCTATGGTCGCTGTAATTATGGAGATGGACGCAGTTATATTGGCTCGTTCCAAGACTTTTTACCCAACGGACGGGGAATTTATACCTTGGGGGATGGGACTCGTTATGAGGGTGAGTTTAGAAACGGTTTACCCCATGGTCAAGGCCGCTTGATTCTTCCTGATGATGCTCGCTATGAAGGGCGATTTGTTGAGGGGTCGATTCGTGAGGGGACTGCCTTTTTTACCAATGGCGATCGCTATCAAGGTAGCTTTGGCGGTACTTCTCGGACGGAAACCGTGACGGACTTGGTGCCGACGGGCCGCAGAACCACGAGGGGCGAAATGATTTTAGATACCCAGGAGGTTCAACGGGTCTTTCTTCTGAGTCAACCTGATGGGAATGGGGAATATATTTTCTCCAATGGCAATCGCTTCCAAGGGGAGTTTTTCGCTGGCAAACCCTTTGGACGAGGGACGTTCCGCCATTCTACTGGGACAACCTGCACGGGGTTTTTCTTTACCAATAACTTTGATGCTAATAATGCCACCTGTACCTATGGGGATGGCCGTCGTTATGTGGGGGAACTGCGACAGGGACGACCTCATGGCACAGGAACGATGACGTTCCCTGATGGACGGCGGGTGGTTGGAGCCTTCCGCTTAGGTCAACCGGTTAGTTTTAGCGGCTATTAGTAACCTGACCCCGGTGACCGATATAAGACGGTCGTGGGGTTCTAAGTGGGTCCCCCGTGCTAGGGAAGGACGGGGGACGGGGTGGTTAGTGGAACTGAGGACTGTGGCGAATTAACCCCATGAACTCTTGGCGTGTGCGTGCATCATCGGAAAACACGCCTCGCATGGCACTGGTGGTTGTCCAGGAACCGGGTTTTTGCACCCCACGCATGACCATGCACATATGGGTGGCCTCAATGACCACGGCGACCCCTTGAGGCTGGAGAACGTCTTGTAGGGCGTCGGCGACTTGTCCGGTGAGACGTTCTTGAACCTGGAGGCGACGGGCGAACATTTCACAAATACGGGCAATTTTGGAGAGGCCAATCACCTTGCCGTTGGGGATATAGGCCACATGAGCATGGCCGATAATCGGCAGCATATGATGTTCGCAGGTGCTGAAGAGGGTGATGTCACGTACCAAGACCATCTCATGGGAGTTCTCGTTAAAAATTGCTCCGTTGAGCAGTTCCTCCATGGATTGGTTATATCCTGAGGTGAGGAATTGCCAGGCTTTGCTGACTCGTTTGGGGGTGTCTCGCAGTCCTTCGCGATCGGGATCTTCGCCAAGTTCAGTTAACAGGGTGCGAATGGATTGACGCATTTCCTGTTCGGAAACGGTGCTATGTCCGTTGGTCTCCAGTTGTTTTTCAAGTCGATCTGTACCGATGAGTTCGGAAGAATTGGATAGTGTCATTAGGCTGTTGTAAATCAGTAGCTAGTCGGAAAATCGGAAATTAGATTCATTCTCAGCAAGGCGGCAAAAAAAAGCATTGCTCAGGACGGCAGATGATTAGCTGCTATTGAATCTAGGAAACATAAATGTTCCTCCAAAAAACGCGAGGGAATCTACGACGGGGATGAACCGCCGCTGGGCAGATTTAGAGGCTCACCACGCTGCGATCGCAGGGGCTGACTGGAATGCTGTTAACGAAGTGTTGTAAAAAGTTGTATGAATTTTTTATTTTGGCTCTGAATACCGCATTGGCTAGGCGATCTATCTGTGACAACTTGGGAGAGGTTAACCCCTGGATTGGGGGCGATCGCACGGAAAAAATACGGTGTTGAAAGCATGGTCAAAGACAAGTCCAGTCCCGATTTTGTTGGGTTTTTTAAGAAAATTTGGTTAGATTGGCTGGAGTTGCCGTGGCGCATCAAAACCCAATTTTGAAAACCCATGACAACAGAACATCACCGTTAATCACCTTAGCAATTCTAACACCTTTTTCAGAAGAACGCCGCGATAATGACCAAAATATTTTATTTTAAGGAGTCTCCCCGTTAGTACAATCCAAGAAAAAGCGTTACCCAGCTTCAGCACTTTTAATATCGAAAGCACTTAAATCCGTCTCCGCTGGGGCCAACAGTAAGGCTTTTTGTTTCATGGTTTTGAAAATATTGTAAAATCCGTTGGCACGAGATGGGGTTAAACTCGCCTGTAGGCCGGTGTCCTGAATGAAGTCGGGGGCGAGCTTGACCACCTCGACTGGGGTTAGTCCTTCGGTTCCACGAATCAGGAAGGCTAGGAGTCCCTTGGTTAACTGGGCGTCAGAATCCCCGTTAAAGTGAACTTTGCCGGCCTCGTCGAGATGTGCGGTGACGTAAACCTGAGAGACGCACCCCTGAACTTTATTTTCAGGAGTTTTCTCAGCCTCGGGCATCTCTGGCAGTTTTTTCGCTAGCCAGAGCAGTTGCTCATAACGCCGTTTGGGGTCAGAGGCGCGCTGGAAGCGTTGAACCATTTTGTCGAGTTCTGGGGGAAGAGTAGGGGTCGTCATCGTCAAATTGTTGAGGATGCTAGGGGCGGTCAAGTCTTAAAAACAAGAGGTCAGAGGGCAATCTGGAGACCCCCAGGCTCAGGTTACGCTGGGGAATAGGAGGCGAGAATCATGGCTCCAGGGAATCCAATACCTCACACGAGAAGGAGCTTGGTTTTCTCCTGGGTTGTGGAAGCTTGGCGATCGCCCCCCATGGTCCCATAGAGTTCACAGGAGTTGTTGGGACTCTCATATAGCCGTAACTTCTCCAAGCTCAACCCCAGCTCTTCTAAGGGCCCGAGGAGCAAATCCCGGATATAAATGGCGATATTTTCAGCCGTGGGAACCCGAGTTTCAAAGTAGGGAATATCTTTATTGAGGAAACGGTGATCCAGAGGTTCAATCACCACCTCCTGAATCAGATGACGTAACGCCCCCAACTCCACCACCATCCCCGTGCGAGGATTGACCTCTCCCCGAACCGTCACATCCAGATGGTAGTTATGACCATGACCATGAGGACGGGCGCATTTACCATAGACCCCACAATTGGTTGTATAGTCGAGGTCTGGGCGAGCCAGGCGATGGGCCGCACTGAAATAGGTGTTGACGGTCAGACGGGCTTGCATGGTATAAATTCTAAGCTTGTCGGACAAGATACAAAACTTTACTCAACATTATCTCACGGGGCCGGGAATTCGGGTCAAGGAAATTCCGATGACCCCCTAAAATCAGGGTAACGCGACGGAGCCGGTGCTCGCAGGGGAACAGGCGGCGTTATGATTTGGGTAGGCGATCGCGCCCATCTGCCAACCCGCCGCTCAAGGTCGTCCCTAAGATTCGCTCCTTCCCTTCATTCTCCCTGTTCTGAGTCATACTCCCCATCATGTCCGATCTCGACCTTAATCAGCTTTTTCCCTTTCCCCTCGACGACTTTCAACAGGACGCCATCGCTGCCCTCAACGCCGGTAAATCGGCGATCGTCTGTGCTCCCACGGGGTCTGGAAAAACCCTAATCGGTGAATACGCCATCTACCGGGCCCTAGCCAACGAGCAACGAGTCTTCTACACCACTCCCCTCAAAGCCCTCTCTAACCAAAAACTGCGAGAC
The DNA here is from genome assembly GCF_023983615.1 of Phormidium yuhuli AB48. Taxonomy (GTDB): domain Bacteria; phylum Cyanobacteriota; class Cyanobacteriia; order Cyanobacteriales; family Geitlerinemataceae; genus Sodalinema; species Sodalinema yuhuli. The sequence continues at coordinate 2,172,085 of NZ_CP098611.1, forward strand.
TTCCAAGAGCAATTCGGTCCCGAGAATGTGGGACTGCTCACAGGGGACCTCTCCTTCAACCGCGATGCTCCCATCATCGTCATGACCACGGAAATCTTCCGTAATATGCTCTATGGAACCCGCATCGGCGAAGTAGGGACTTCAATTCAGGGCGTGCAAACCGTCGTCCTGGATGAATGTCACTATATGAACGATCGCCAGCGGGGAACGGTTTGGGAAGAATCCATCATCTACTGTCCCCCGGAAATCCAACTGGTGGGCCTATCGGCTACCGTGGCCAACAGCGACCAACTCACCGATTGGATTAGTCAAGTCCACGGCCCCACGGAACGCATCTATTCTGAACATCGCCCGGTTCCCCTACAATTCCTTTTCTGTAACCGTAAGGGCGTTTTCCCCCTGCTCGATAAACAGAACCAACGGCTGAACTCTCGTCTTAAACCCCAGCGGGGTGATAAAAACCGTCGTCGTAGCCGTCGCGATGGCCTCGCGATTAGTTATGTGGTCTCCCAACTGCGGAAACGGGAGATGTTACCGGCTATCTACTTTATCTTCAGTCGTCGAGGCTGCGATCGCTCCGTTAAGGATATGGGCAACCTCAGCCTTGTCAACGAGGAGGAAGCCGCCCAACTCAAACAGACTATTGACGAGTTCCTACGCCAAAATCCCGACGCGGGCCGGGAAGGACAAGTGGAACCCCTCTATCGTGGCATCGCCGCCCATCATGCCGGGATTCTGCCGGCCTGGAAAGCTTTGGTTGAACAACTCTTCCAACGGGGATTAATTAAAGTCGTCTTCGCCACGGAAACCCTGGCCGCCGGGATTAATATGCCCGCCCGCACTACGGTTATCTCTAGCCTTTCCAAACGGACCGATCGCGGTCATCGTCTCCTCACCGCCTCGGAGTTCCTACAAATGGCTGGACGGGCCGGGCGGCGGGGAATGGACGAACAGGGCTATGTGGTGACCCTCGATACTCCCTTTGAAGGGGCGATCGAGGCGGCTAACCTCGCCACGTCCAAGGCAGACCCCCTGGTGAGCCAATTCACCCCCAACTATGGGATGGTGTTAAACCTCTTACAAACCCATAGCCTCGACGAAGCCAAAGAACTGATTGAACGCAGTTTTGGTCAATATCTCGCCGGTCTTGGTCTACGTCCCCAACAACAGGCTCTCCAAGACCTAGACGCGGAAATCACCGCCGCCCAGACTAAATTTGAGCAAGTTGACCCCGAGTATCTCAGTAGTTACGAAAAACTGCAACAACGGCTCAAAGAAGAACGCCGCATTCTCAAAACCCTGCAACAACAGGCCGGAGATGTGCAGAGTAAATCCCTCACCCTGGCCCTGCAATTTGCCGTAGCCGGCAGTATCCTACAACTCAAAGGGCCCAATGTCCCGGTCTCCGACCCCCTCAACGCCGTTTTAGTCAATAAACTCCCGGGCCCTGGCAAAGCCCCCTATCTGATTTGCTTAGGGGCGAATAATCGCTGGTATATTGTCACCACCAAAGATGTGGTGAGTTTACGGGGGGAAATTCCTCGGTTGGAGGGGGTCGATTCCCTAACACCTCCCCCAGAGATGCCTCCTAAACCGGGACAAACCCGCAACGGGGGCCCAGAAACTGAGGCCGTCGCCCAACAAATCCCTGGCCTAGCTGCCCCGGATATCCCCCCAGAGGTCCAAGAATGGCAGGAACGGGTGGCAGACATTACCGCCGAACTGGAACGGCATCCCCTGACTCAATTTGGCAATCCCGGTACGTTGATTAAACGGGCCAAACGGTTAGCCCGGCTGCAACGGCAACGACAGGAACGGGAAGAGAGTATCCGGGTTAATTTGGCCCGTCACTGGGAGGCGTTCCTGGATTTGATTGATATTCTGATTGAGTTTGAGTGTTTGGATGGCCTCTCGATGAAACCGACGCTATTAGGGGAGTCCATCGCGGCTGTGCGTGGGGATAATGAGTTGTGGTTAGGGTTGGCTATCACCAGTGGATTGTTTGATAGTCTGACTCCGGAACAATTTGCGGCGGCCTGTGCGGCCCTGGTGATGGAGGTGCGATCAGATACCTGGACTCGTTATGCTATCACGCCGGAAGTGGAAGAGGCCCTGGGGGGTTTACGGGGATTGCGTCGCCAAGTGATTCAGATTCAATGGCGTTATCAAGTGGCTTTTCCGGTTTGGTTGGAATGGGATGCCTTGGGTTTGGTGGAGTATTGGGCCTATGGGGTGGACTGGACGGAACTTTGTGAGAATACGAGTCTGGATGAGGGGGATATTGTGCGTATCTTACGACGAACCCTTGATTTTCTCTCGCAAATTCCCCATATTCCCCATGCCAGTCCTGAGATTCGCCGCTTGGCTTGGGATGCGAGTGAGTTAATTAATCGCTTTCCTGTCCGGGATGAGGTTTAATAGAAAAGACGTAGGGGCGTACCGCAAGTGGCGCGCCCTAGGCAATAGGCAATAGGGATAACCCCCATCTATGGCACGACTTCTGAGAATTGGTATAATCTGCCATAAATTTTCTTTCCCCAAAAACGAAAATACTGTTTTTAGCTCTTTTTAGTCCACTGCGTAATCACTCATTTCTCGCATGAAAGGAGGGTAAAAACCTAGCACAATATCTTGTTGTGGAACACCCAAATTGACTAAATCTGCTGCAATATCATGCTCCGTTGAATTGTAAAAAATCCAAATTTTTTCATCGCGAATATCAAGATGGATCACACAATGATGAACCCAACGCTGATGTTGCCAACCCAGATGTACAATTTGATAGTGGTCGCGCTGGGTATCAAAAATCGTCTCTACCTCAATTTCGCCATAAGCGGGTTTACTTTCGGCATAACCCATCAACAAGTGCTGGACGATTTGTTGATACGTTTTTACTTGACCCGTTACTCCTTCCATATAATAACTCGCTCCAATTCAATGTCGTAAAAAATAATTTTTACAGAGTTTTCTTGCAGCATTAAAGCCGGAAATTCCAATTGAAAGAAGCTGTTATAGACTAGATGGGGGATGGCAAGATACAGAATGCGATCGGGGTCTTCAGCCACGATAAGCAATCTAATAAGCGAAATGTAACTCTAAACCTATTATACAAAATTAAGGGCGATCGCACTCCCTCAATCTCTTAATTCTTCTTAGCATTCCCACCCATAACCTATTCCACCCTCATTCACCTCCTACAAACTCGCGCCCAGCAACAGCCCAACCCACTCGCCTATACGTTCCTCAAAAACGGCAAAACCCCCACCAGCCAACTCACTTACCGCCAACTCGACCAAAAAGCCAAAGCGATCGCCGCCTACCTACAAACTCACCTCTCACCGGGGTCTAGAGTGCTCCTAGTTTATCACCAAAGCCTTGATGCGATCGCCGCCCTGTTTGGTTGTCTTTACGCCGGAGTCATCGCCATTCCCGCCCCAGACACCACCCCACTCCAACGCACTTTACCCAGACTAGAAGCCATCGCCACCTGACAGCCCAATTGCCAATGCCCACTGATTCCCACACCCAAGCCGTCCTCAACCACTACCACAAAGCCTTAACCTTTTGCCCCCATCCCGCGAAAATCCAAGAACGCATCGCGGCTCTCCATTGGACGCTCTGGGATATCCCCCAGGCGATGGAACATTAACTCCAAGCACAGGCGCTCAATCTCCAGGCTCGTTGGCATCACTGGCGCTTATACTTTGGCCTTCAACTCCTTGCAGGTCTAGAATCCCCTAGACTCCTCTTCCAAAAACTCTCTAGGAGTCACAATTAATATTTGAGATTCAACTTGGGTTTTTAAGGATAATAAATCGCGATCGCCAGTAATTCAGAAATATTGCCTGAGAATCGATCGCCAATTCTAAAAACTTGTTGTCATCAACATCTCGACAAATCTCAACCTGAGATTTTACTTAAATAAATTGACTATAATGTTTGACAACTCTCAAAAAATATTTTCGTTCTGCATCCGAAATTTATTTATCAAACTTGCGCTGGTAAATCCTGGCCACTAATTCTTGATTCGTCTCATCACTTTGAGAAATTTCAAAGCTATGATAAACTCGATTCAAGGCTTTTCGTGCCGTTCCTTCTGGACTCAAAACCGCACTGATTAAAACATTGGTGTCAATCACAATCAGCTTAGGATTCATCCGCAAGCAATTTCTGGATAACTTCTTCAGTTAATCCTCTTTGTTGAGCATTTTTGCCAATGCGATCAAAGACAGTAAAAAAATCATCCTCTTGGGCGTTTATTCGTTTATCAATTTCCTGTTTGAGCTTGATTTGCTCCTCTTTAGTAAGTTGTTGAACTAGAATTAATATCTTGTCAAAAGTTAAAGGGAGTTGATAGGTGTTGGATGTCATGGCTATTAGAACAGTTTCCTCTGGCGTTGGATTAAAAATCAATAACTTGATGGGTGGACATTGCCCACCCTACTCATTCAAAGTATCTAACCGATCTAAAATCTCTAAACCCCGCGCCACATCTCCCTGCATTACCAAGGCTTGAAAGCGGGTCTGAGCATCGAACTCAGCTAGTGCCAGTGTCGAGAGTTCTTCCATTAATTTATTTACACTGATGCCACGAGATTGAGCCAGTGCTTTCAGGCGAGAATGTTTTTCATCGGGTAAACGAATCGTTAAAGTTGCCATATACTTACTCCGTAATAAATACTTCAGGGGAAAGAATAGAAAGCTGGGGAAAGATGAGTTCGTGCTGCTGGAAATCTTTTACATTCTGGGTGACAATTGCCTCTGCATTGCCTGCGATCGCCAACTCAATCAAATGATTATCGGCTTCATCCCGCAAGTTTGGCCGCCATAAGTAATAAATCTGAACCCATTGACTCACGGACATCAAAGCAGCCAGCAATGCTTCAACATCTGCTTTCGGTAGCGGACAACGTACCATGACGTCTGACCTTGCCAGAATGGACTCATACTCCAAAAACAAAGCCGTTCCCATCAGGGGTTGATACTTGCCTTGTAAGCAGGCACGAAGCACGGCACGACTGACTCCATCGGCACTAATCAAAGCACTGACAAAAACATTGGTGTCAATCACAAGTTTGCTACACATGAGCCAATGATAGCATATATGCCATTATTGGGGATGAGGGAAATGATGCAAGTCCTATCAGCTTATCCAGAGAGCGCGTTAACATGAGAGGAAACGAGCAAACCCATGCGATCGCGCTACCATGACCCCAGCCATTAAACCCATTACTGATGCAGCATTAATGCAACTCAGTTCCCAAAATCCCGAACTGAGATTTGAACGCAATGCCGATGGAACTTTAAGCACAATGCCACCAACTGGAAAAATTTCTAGTAATCGAGAACTAAAAGCAGGTGCTTATTTATTCGCCTTTGTTGACTCTAATGAGTTAGGAGAAGTTTTTAGTTCGAGTGGGGGGTTTATACTTCCTAACGGTGCATTATGCTCTCCTGATGTTGCTTTTATTGCCCGAGAACGTTTACCAGAAGGATGGGATACTGGAGAAGACGAATTTTGCGATATAGTCCCTGATTTTGTCATTGAAATTCGTTCTAAGACGGATAGTTTAACTAAGTTACAAGCAAAGATGGCAAACTATATCGACAATGGGGTCAAATTAGGATGGTTAATCGACCGCATCAATCGTCGTGCTTTTGTTTATCGTGCTGATGGTTCGATTACGCAATATCCAGAGAATGCAATGCTAGAAGGAGAAGATGTGATTCCGGGTTTTACCATCGCTTTACAAAAATTGTTGTAGTTGTAGTAGGGGACACTGGTTTGTTAAAGTAGGAGGTCATCAAAGCCCCTGGAATTGAGTAATTCAGCCATCGTAACCGGGCGATTTATGAATCCCATTGCCATCGCTGGGGTGGTTTGTTTTCCCAATCCCCAGTGAGGACGCACCCAGTTATGCAGTAGCTGCTGGACATCTAAACTTCGCTGTAAACGACTCGATTGATAAGGGTCTATGTGGCACCCGGCGCCAAACCTCCTTAACTCTCTCCAAGGTCTAGAGTTCCCCCAGTTTATCCCCAAATCTCCTATTCCAAGGGTTTCAACCCTACGGCAACTGTAAGAATTTCGGGAAGCACTCCAGAAACTTTCCTGGAGGCCAGGAAAAAGTGTAGAGACAGATATCAGCCTGAAAACACAGGTTTGAGCTGAAGGTCCCAAAATTGGTTAAAATTCGGCTAGCTTTTCGGTTCCCACCCGACTCACACCAGACAAGGAAGAAGATTATGGTAAACGCCTTATTGCGGCGACTGTCTCAGCTATCGCTCCCGGTGGCCTTGTTTGCCCTACCGCTGCTACTGCCGGTTCCGGTTCACAGCCAGGAAACAACCGTGCAGAGTCGGGCTTCTGAGACTGAGGTGGCAGACCCCGCTTCAGAAGTGGCGCCCCCTGGCCTGGTGGTGGAAGCGGGAGATGCTCCCATTGATGCCACGATCGCCCTACGGATGCAGCAGGAACTCATGCAACTCCTGGGACGAGTTGAGAGTGCCTTGGTGGCGGCCCAGAGTTTGGGACAGCTGGGGGATGTTGCCCTCCAGAGTTTGGATGCCGAGTTGCAAGGGGTCACCATGAGTTATGTCGATGGCGGGACTCAGGTGGAGGCCGCCAAAACCCTCTTGCGGGAGTTTCCGGGATTAGTGCGACAGGGGAACTATGGGGAGGCACGATCGCGGTGGTTGGAGGCGCGATCGCAACTCTGGGCCAGTTACCCCAACGACCGACCCCGCAATAACGCCCCAGAAGTGCGCTCCATTTGGCTCGATCGCGGCACCATTGTTCGGGCCGGGTCAAAAGCTGGACTGGAACTTCTATTTGACCGTTTTGCCCGCGCCGGTATCAACACAGTCTTTTTTGAAACCCTCAATGCAGGGTATACCATTTATCCCAGCCAAGTGACGGGCCAACAAAACCCCCTCACGGAAGGCTGGGACCCCCTACAAGCCGCCATTGAACTGGCCCGGGAACGGGGGATGGAACTTCATGCTTGGGTGTGGGCCTTCGCCGTGGGCAATGAACCCCACAACCGCCTTCTGGGTCAATCCCCCAGTTTCCTCGGCCCGATTCTCAATGAGAATCCCCAATGGGCGAATATTGACCATCGCGGTGAGATTCGTCATCGAGGGTCCCGAAAAACCTTTCTCGACCCAGCCAACCTCGAAGCCCGTTGGTATCTCATCCGCATCATCGACGAGATTATCCTCAATTATGATGTGGACGGAGTGCAATTAGACTATATCCGCTATCCCTTCCAAGACCCCAGTGCCGAACGCAGTTATGGCTATGGGGAGGCGGGGCGATCGCGCTTTAAGGACATGACTGGGGTTGACCCGACCACCATTTCCCCCCGTCAGGTCGAGTTGTGGCAACGCTGGACGGATTTCCGCGTCAGTCAGGTGACGGAGTTTGTCGGCGAAGTCCATCAACTGCTGCAACGTCGTAACCCGGAGTTGATTCTCTCAGCGGCCGTGTTTCCCCAATCCCGCCACGATCGCATCCATAAAATCCAGCAAGACTGGGAAACCTGGATTGAACAGGGCATCATTGATGTCATCGTCCCCATGACCTACGCAGCGGACACGAACCGCTTAGGACGAATTATGACGCCGATGCTGAGCAATTTGCCCCAAGGGGCCCTGATGGTTCCCTCAGTCAAACTCCATGACTTAGAGGATATCGTTGCCGTTGACCAAATGCAGATGATTCGCGACTTACCCACCAGTGGTTACGCCCTCTTTGCCGCCGAACGCCTGTTTGACAACCTCAAGGAGATTTTGCAGCGTACCCAAATCGAGAGTGTTCAGCAACCCATTCCCTTCCGTCAACCCTTTAAAGCGGCCCTAGACCGTCATCGCGCTTTACGAGCGGAATGGCAATGGGTGTTAGGGTCTGAGCAAATCTGGATTGATGATGATAAACTCGCTCTCTGGAAAGAGGGAGATCAGGCCCTGAGTGAAGCCTTAACGGAACTGGCCAACTCTCCCAATCGCGAGCAAGTTCTCATCGCCCGTCAGCGCCTGAATAATCTACAAGATGGCATTCCTCAATGGTTGAGGCTGCATCGGGCCAGCAACGGCTATCAGGTCAATACCTGGGAAAACCGCTTACGGGCGATCGATGAACTTCTCGCCTATGGAGAACGACGGTTGGGCAACTGATAAGACCGCCCAACCACCGGGGGGCGAACCAGCGTCGCCCTCCGGCTCCGACGTAAGGACACCAGAACATCAGGGATGGTCTCAGGATGAATCAATGGCAGCGATTTTTAAAAAACTTAGGCGATTGGCGGGGGTCATTCACCCAGTTTTCCCCTCAAGGAACGGTCTTAACGGACATTCCCACTCGCGTCACTTTAGAGGGAGTTGAAAACAATAGCCTGGTACAACAACGGGTGTTCAAATATCCACCGGGAGAGCCTCAACCAGACCCAATTGAGTTAAACTATCGCACCCTAGGACGTAATATCCTCTTTTTTGAAGATGGGGCCTTTTCCTTTGGTTCCATGCAATTTTCCCCCGTTTCCGACTTCGGTGCCGAACAGGGATTTATCCATAACCAACGGCGGCTGCGACTGGTGCAACTCTATAAAAATGGGGAGTTCAGCGGTGGAACCCTGATTCGTGAAGTTCTCGATGGCGTCGATACTCCAGAATCCGCTCCCTTAACCGTCGATGAACTCCTGGGTGAGTGGCGGGGAACCGTTACGACGGAATATCCTGATTTCCGTCCCCCTGAGTCTTATGAGAGTCATCTTGTTATTAGCCGTCAGGGAAACCAACTTCAGCAATCCCTCAGTACCGCTCAATGGCAATTTTCCTCAACTGGAGAGATTGAGGGCGATCGCATCCTGTTTAATCAAAGCAGCGAACCCCGACAACTTCTACTCTTCCCTGATGGTGCATCCTGTCTCTGTCCTCTCACCATTCCCCGCCACCAGCCTTTTTTTCTAGAAATTGGCTGGCGACGAGAAGAGGGAGTCCGCACTCGGCTATTACGGAATTATGATGCCAGCGGGCAATGGGTCAGTTCAACTCAAATTATTGAAAAAAAATTGAGAACCGACTCAACATTGTGAGTATAGAGGTCGGGTATTGATTCCCCGTAAGTCGAGTCATGACCTGAGAGGCTACACCCGAGCTAACGTCACCCGTTCATCTTGATCTTGATATTTGCCCTGGCGATCTTGATAACTCACAGAACAGGGGTCTCCCTCTAAGAACAGAAGTTGCACAATCCCCTCATTGGCATAGAGACGACAATCGGCACTGGAGGAGTTGGAAAACTCCAAGGTTAAATGTCCTTTCCAGGCAGCTTCAGCCGGGGTTAGATTGGCAATAATACCTGCCCTAGCATAGGTGCTTTTCCCAATACAAATAACAGTGATGGTACTGGGAATATCCAAGCGTTCTAGGGCAACCCCCAACCCATAGGAATGGGCCGGAAGAATGAAGTAAGAGCCGTTGGCATCTTCACACAGACGAGTGGGTTCCAAGTTGTCCGGGTTAAAGTTTTTCGGGTCTACCACCGTTCCCGGGATATGTCGAAAAATCCGAAATTCCGCCGGGGAAAGGCGAATATCATAGCCAAAACTGCTTAAGCCGTAGGAAATCACCGGAACATCACCAACGCGGCGAACTTGCTGAGGCTCAAAGGGGGAAATCATACCCTGTCCAGCCATTTGGGCGATCCAGGTATCGTTTTTAATCACAATCAGTTGAAGTTGAGTTGCAGGAACAAGGATTAGGAGTCAGCTTTTTACCCTACCCTATTTTGAGAGGATTGTGATGGGGGGCGGGGATAAGATTTGCCCCAGAGGACGTGGGGGCCGTGACCTCCCTTATACTGAGGAGGGGGAAATTGGGGAGATAACCCCACCCTAACGCTTGTTGCACTGTTTAGTCGAGGAGAGACAGTTTGTGAGATTGGTCATTCTAGGAGGACCCGGAGCTGGAAAAGGAACCCAAGGCAAGTTACTCTGTGACAACCTGGGCATCCCCTGGATTGCAACGGGGGAGATTTTCCGGGGGGCGATCGCCGCTGACACCGCCTTGGGAAATCAGGCGAAACCCTATGTGGAACAGGGAGAGTTGGTTCCTGACACCATCGCCATTGAGTTTATTCGCGATCGCCTCAGTCAACCGGATGCGGCCCAGGGATGGCTCTTAGATGGCTATCCCCGCACCGCGTTTCAGGCGGAAGAATTGGATTTTCTGCTCCAGGATATGGGACAACGACTCGATTGGGCCATTTGGCTGGATGCACCGGTGGAAGTTTTGATGCAACGCTCCCTAGAGCGATCGCGGGATGATGATGCCCCCCAGATTATCCGACGGCGCATTGATTTATTCCATCAACGCACGATTCCCATCACCGGCTATTACAAACCCCAGGAGAAACTGTTACGGGTGGATGCCGATCGCCCCCTAGAAGCCGTCCAGGAGGACTTACTCGCTCAACTGAAGGCTCCCCAACCCTAGGTTCTCCGCACTCAGTTCACAGAAGATGACAGCCTTCAGGTACTCTGGATCGCGCCTATCACCCATATCATCCATGTCTTCGATTCTCAAACAGCTTCAACAGCAGTTCAGCCTGGCCCTCGTGGCCGCCTTCGGGGAGGAGTTCGCCAGCACGGACCCCCTCTTGGCCCCAACCAATAACCCCAAGTTTGGCGATTATCAAGCCAACTTAGCCATGTCCCTGGCAAAACCCCTGAAGCAGAAACCTCGGGATATCGCCACTCAACTCATTGAGGCCTTGGATGTCTCTGATTTGTGTTTCCCCCCGGAAATTGCCGGGCCGGGGTTTATTAACCTGCGACTGAAACCCGAGTTTCTGCAATCGCAATTGCAACAGATTCAGGGGAGCGATCGCCTGGGAATCGCCCCCACTCCCCATCCAGAAACGGTGGTGGTGGACTTTTCCAGCCCCAATATCGCCAAGGAGATGCACGTAGGCCATCTGCGATCGACCATTATTGGGGATGCGATCGCCCGAGTCTTAGAATTTCAAGGTCATGATGTGCGACGCCTCAACCATGTCGGCGACTGGGGAACCCAGTTTGGGATGTTAATTGCCTATCTCAAAGAAGTCTATCCCAACGCCTTAACTCAAGCCGATGCTTTAGATATTGGCGATTTAGTCAGTTTCTACAAACAAGCCAAAATCCGCTTTGACGACGATTCCCAATTCCAAGAGCAGGCCCGCAACAATGTCGTCAAGCTACAATCCGGGGATGCCGAAACTCGCCAAGCCTGGAAACTCCTCTGTGATCAATCTCGACGAGAATTTCAGAAAATCTACGATCGCCTCGATGTGGACCTCAACGAACGGGGGGAATCCTTCTATAATGACCATCTCCCCCAAGTCGTCCAAGACTTAAAAGACGGTGGCCTCCTCGTCGAAGACCAAGGGGCCCAATGTGTCTTCCTAGAAGGCTACCAGAACAAAGAGGGTAAACCCCAACCCCTGATTATCCAGAAATCCAATGGCGGTTATAACTACGCCACCACCGACTTAGCGGCCCTGCGTTATCGGATTCAGGAAGATGGGGCGACACGGATTATCTATGTGGTGGATGCGGGCCAGGGAACCCACTTCGCCCAAGTCTTCCAAGTGGCCCAACGCGCGGGATGGCTTCCTGAGAACGTAGAGGCGGTTCATGTTCCCTTTGGCTTAGTGCAAGGGGAAGATGGGAAAAAGCTCAAAACTCGCGCTGGGGAAACGGTACGTCTCAAGGATTTATTGGATGAGGCGGTGAACCGGGCCCGAATGGATTTACAAACGCGCATTGAGGCGGAGGAACGCTCAGAAACCCCGGAGTTTATTGAACAGGTGGCTGAGGGGGTGGGGATTAGTTCTGTGAAATATGCGGATTTGAGCCAAAACCGCACCAGTAACTATGTCTTTAGTTACGACAAGATGTTATCCCTGCAAGGCAACACCGCCCCCTATTTGCTCTATGCCTATGTGCGGGTGCAGGGGATTAGCCGTAAGGGAGAGATTGATTTTGAGGAGTTAAGCAATTGTCAATTAATACTCTCGCAGGAGACGGAACTGGCCCTGGCTAAACATCTCTTGAGCTTGTCAGAAATTCTCGATGAGGTGGCTCAGGAGTTACTCCCGAATCGCCTCTGTCAATATCTGTTTGAACTGAGTCAGAAATTTAATCAGTTCTATGACCAATGTCCGGTGTTACAGGTGGAGGAACCATTGCGAACCTCTCGTTTGGTGCTATGTGATTTGAGTGCAAGAACGCTTAAGTTAGGCTTGTCGTTGTTGGGGATTACGGTGTTAGAACGGATGTAAGTTGGGGAGACAAACCACGGAGGCACAGAGCACACAGAGGGAGAGGAGAGGGGGTTGAGGTTGGGGGGATAGGTGGCTCGGCTTCCTGTTTTGAGGCGAGGTTATGGTGTCGAAACATGTGCGATTGGGCATAGGGGTGAGTCGGTGGCTCAGGGAGGTGTGGTGGCTTGTGCCGATTCTCTTGTCTGGGCTTTATGTGGTCAGTGAACGGACGTTTTACTGGACGGATTTTGTTGTTTATCAGCATCGTGTGACGGAACTGGTTTTGGCGTTTCAAGGGTCATTTGAACTGGGGGTTGAGCGGATTCTTAATTCTCTCAATGGGGATTATAATTTGCTCTATGGGATTCCCCTGTTGCCCATTGCTCTGGTTTTTGGAACCTCGCGACTGGTTTATATTCTCAGCCTAATTGTCCTCTATGGGTTGCCGTTTCTTGCCCTAACGGCTTATGTATTGCGGTATCTCGAACCCACGGTTCAACGGAAAACCTCGTTCTATCGGGGGCTGATGCTGGGGGGCCTCATGCCGATGACTTGGATTCCTAGTTTGCGGGGATTTCCGGATACGGTGGGGATGCTCTGTGTGGTGGCGGCCAGTGGTTTGTATCTGGGAAGGGAGGGCTGGTGGCGGTTTCCGGGGATTGGGGGGTTGTTGGGGTTAGCGGTGTTGTTTCGTCGCCACTTCGCCTATGGGGGCCTGGCGGTGGGGGGGGCGATCGCCCTGGTGGAACTCTGGCTGCTGCTGCGATCGCATCCCTGGACATCTACCGCTAAACTGAAACGGCAGCTTTGGCACTATAGTTGCACTATGGCAGCGATGGCCCTGTCTGGCTTGGCTGTGCTGCTGCTAGTTGCCCCAGGCTTCACCTATCGCGCCCTCACGGCTAATCATCGGGCGGTGTATGCCTCTTTCAGTGTCCCTATTCCTGAAAGTATCGACTATTTCGCCTCCGCCTATGGCTATCTCATCTGGGGATTCGTGATTTGGGGGATTTGGCGTTGTTGGCGCTATCAGCCTCTGGAGAGACGGGCCGGCGCGTTTTTGCTGCTGTGGGGAGGGTTGGCGATCGCCTTCCAGGTGTTCCTACTGCGCTACGATTCTGTCCATTACACCCTGCATCTGACTCCTGTGGTGATTGTGGGGATGAGTCTACTCTGGCGATCGCTCTCTCGCCATTCCCGGCCATGGCTACTGGGGCTGTTGTGTCTGAATCTCATCTTAGCCCTGACTCCTCTGGGAACCCAGACGTTTCCGGGCCGCCACCTTTTCGCCAGCGCCCATCCCCCCCTCGTGCGGGGAGACACTCAGGAACTGCTGCGTTTGGTGGAGACTCTCCATGAATTAACCCCCAATGATGAGCCAGTTCACCTCATCGCCGCCTCCAGTTCTCTCAATCGCGGCTTAATTCGCAACGCCCATTGGCAGAAATACGCCCCGGAGTCGATTCCCCTGTCTTGTCATATTCCCTGTGGACTTGACATTATCGGACTTCCCACGGCTGACTCCAATAGTATTTATCCCCTAGAACCCCTCTTAGCCGCTGAGTACATCGTGTTAGCGGAACCTCTGCAATATCATTTACCCCGACCGCAACAGCAGGTGATTGCGGTTCCCTATGAGATATTTGAGGAATCCTGGGCTATCACCGAGGATTTTGAGCGGCTCCCGGATACCTTTAGACTAGAAAACGATGTGAGGGTGTTTCTCTATCGGCGACGACGGCCCACAGATTGGCAAACCGCCGTCAATACCTTGATTGAGATGCAATCCCGTTTCCGCGATCGCCCCGGCCTACAGTCAGATTGGCTCAATCTTTCCCCGAGGATTCCCCTCCAGGGACAATATCAGGGGAGTAATCCCGCCAATTTCACCCTTGAGAGCCTATCTGAGCCGTTACATCTCCTCTATATTGGTGAATTTCCCAATCCCCAGTCTGTTCGCCTTGGCGTTTCCCCTCATCCCAATCCCCTATCTCTTGCGGCTCATCTACTCAACGCTCAGGGTGAGAGCATCGCCACGGCTGAGGTTATCTCAGAGTCTATCACCCTCACCTCCGAGGAACCCGCTGCCTATTTGCTACTGACGTTAACCCCTGCAACTCCTATGTCCGTTCAATTAAGGCAGCTTACAGTACGGTAGCTGATATTAAAGAAAAATCCTGTATATGGGAATATGGTTTAATAAGATTTCATGACCCGAGCAATTTCACGGTCTTGTTGCTTGCGTTTGAGGCTGTCCCGCTTATCATGAAGTTTCTTCCCTTTGGCTAAGCCAATACTGACCTTGACCCAACCATTTTTAAGATAGAGTTTGAGGGGGACAAGGGTTAGTCCTTGTTGTTCGACTTTCCCGATCAATTTGCGAATCTCATTGCGATGTAGGAGTAACTTCCGGTTTCGCAATGGGTCATGGTTAAAATACTGACTAGCAATGTCATAGGGGGAGATATGAACATTATGCAGCCAGGCTTCATTACCCCGAATTAGAGCATAGCCATCCCGCAGATTCACCCGGCCTTGACGGATGGACTTCACTTCAGTCCCCTGTAAGGCTAACCCGGCTTCGTACGTTTCCAGGATGCTATAGCGATAGCGAGCCTGTCGGTTATCTGCAATAACTTTATAGCCGGAACTGGTATCTTTTGCCATAGGTATTCTTTCGTGGGTGATTGTGGTTAAGTTACTCTTATCTTTATTTAAGCGCGGTTAGGGAATTTTTGCGACTGTTGCCTGAATCTCACGTCTAAATTTAGGGCTGAAAACATGGCCATGAGCTTACAAAAGTTTACAAAAAATCGAATAGGGAGTTTAAATGTACCCAGACTCCATGATAAACTCGAAGATAGCTTCCAATCCCAACGAGAGCATCGAAGGGGGGCTTAACACCTGTTTAGGGTAGTATGACAAGCCGTCTTTTGACAAATTGGATTGTTTTCGCTAAGACAGACTCGTCAGCAAATAGCCCCCATTAGATCTCATCGTTTCAACCATTTTAATGAAAGGAGAACCCGTGTTGAAAAAGCTTATTTCTACAGTCTTGGTTTTTGCAGCCTTAGCTCTATTTAGCTTAAGTGGAACCGCTTACGCCGGTGACGTTGCCAGCGGCGCTAAAATTTTCAGTGCCAACTGTGCTGCGTGTCATGCCGGGGGTGGCAATGTGGTCAATGCGGCCAAAACCCTACGCAAGGATGCGTTGGAGAAATATGATATGGCATCTGAAGAAGCTATTATCAACCAAGTGACGAATGGCAAGAACGCCATGCCTGCCTTTAAGGGGCGTTTAAGCGCCACAGACATTGCTGATGTGGCGGCCTATGTGATCTCCAAAGCTGAAAGTGGTTGGTAAACCCTTAATCTAACTCATTCAGGTTAACCCTAAAAGCCGCGTGAGGGAGTTGGGCTGTTTGATGTCCACTCCGGCACGCGGCTATTTTGGGGGCTGAGGGAGGCTAGCCTCCTCGGGAAAAGGCTCCCATGACTAGGGCGGATAGGAGCAAGCCGGGTGAGAGTAACAGGACTAGCATCAAGAGTTCATGGGGGGTCATAGGCAAATCTCCTCAAGGGGGTCATGGTATCGGTTGGCTGTTTTGATATTGTAGACGACATCGCTAGGTCGAGGCGGGGGAGGGAATTTTTTTACGTTTGGTTAAGATTGTCGTCAGGGGCAAGGCTGGAGGTTTCGATCGCCCGTAGGAGGTTTTGCCAATCCTCTTGATGACAGAGCCATGGGTAGATGGGAATACCGGTGGCTGTTTTTTTGGGGCAATAGACAATCTGGTTATTGTCAAGGCTGAGGTCTTTGAGCGATCGCAGCGTGTAGGTACGATCGAGTTTTCCCGTCAATTTATACAGAGTTAATTCATGCTTCGAGAGGGTGAGATAGGTTTTATTGACAAATAAATAGCCTCCATAGAGGGTAATAAAACCGGAGATGAGGCTAAAGGGAAATCCTCCCTTCAAAGAGACGACAAAGGCATCTAAAAGAACAAAAATAGAGGCCATCACTAAGGTGATACCAATCCCTCGCCGATAGCGAACTTGCAATTCCTCAGCCATAGCTCCTCAATCTTGAGTCATCATCATCGGTTACCGTGGCCGCACTCTAACTGCGGCGAATGTTAAAACAACACCATTCTTGGCGTTTCCAGAGGGTTGCCACAATCCAGCCATGTTGTTCTAAGACATCTGCCATGGGTTTGGCTTGTTCGAGGAGAACCCCACTGATGACCCCCCAGGTATGGGGAGCGGCAATGGCACTCATTTGGGGAACCAGCTCGACAATGGTTTCCGCCAAGATATTACAGAGGATGGCGTCGACGGGTTGATGATTGGCTAGACTGGGGATGCGATCGAGGCTGCCCTCTTCCACCACCATGATCTCGCTGGAAATGTTATTGAGGGCTTGATTGGCCCGAGCGGCTTTCACCGCCAAGGGGTCCACATCTACAGCGTAAATCTTTTTCGCCCCCAATAGGGCGGCCCCAATGGAAAGAATCCCCGAACCACAGCCAATATCGGCGATGACGGGATGTTCTTCACCGAGACTGAAACGCATTTCTAGGGATTCCAGACAGAGTTGGGTGGTGGCGTGGGCCCCGGTGCCGAAGGCCACCCCGGGATCGAGTTTCAGGAGAATGCGATCGCTCCCTTGGGGGGGATCGAGCCAGGCGGGATAGACGATAAAGCGATCGCCAATATCCGTCGGCTGCCAATGTTCCTTCCAGCTACTGGACCAATCTTCCTCCTCAATCAGATGCCAACGAGTCCCTGGCGGGGGTAAATCAATGGCGATCGCATCCTGGCGTAGCCAGAGGGATAGGGCCGCTAAGTCCAGCATTTGCACCCGATCTTGATGGAGATAGGCTCGCATCAAACAGGAGTCTGCTTGTGCTTCACTCACCACTCCCCGACAGCCGAAGTTTTCCAAACGCCAGAAAATGGTTTCCTCTAACGCTGGATGTCCCAAAATTTGGATTTCCCACCAGCTACTGCTCATAACTCCTCTCAATCTTAAGTTCGGCTGCTCCAGGTCCTGAGGAGGCGATCGCCCGACGGGGCTGCTGAGGAGCGATCGCCCTAGACCCCCTGAGTCTGCCTACATTGTGACGGTATAGGCGTCACGAATTCCAGACACCTTGAGAATTTCCTCTAAAATGCCTTCGGGTAAGGGATCATCCAAACTCAGTACCATCACCGCATCACCCCGGACAATCTTGCGTCCGACCTGCATACTGGCAATGTTGACATTAAAGCTACCCAACAGGGAGCCAATGCGGCCAATAATCCCCGGCATATCCCGGTGACGGGTAAAGAGCATATGTTGAATCGGTGGCACATTCACCGGGAACTCATCCACGTTGGTAATGCGCAGTTCCCCATCCCCCAGCAGCGCCCCCGTGACCGTATGCTGGCCCCGGGAGCCTTTGGCTTCGAGATGGAGGGAATCCGTATAGTCGCGAACTGAAGCATCGCGCATTTCAATAATACGGATGCCCCGTTCCTTGGCTTCAATGTTGGCATTCACATAATTGACCCGTTCCCGTAGAGCGGGGGTCAATAGGCCTTTGAGAGCGGCAATGGTAATCGGCTTGCTGTCTTGATTGGCCAAATCCCCTTGTAGGGAAATCGTCAGAGACTCCACCCGGCCCCCGGCCAGTTGTCCCACCATATTTCCCAGGGTCTCGGCCAGTTCTAGATAGGGACGGAGTTTAGCCAACGCATCGGGATAGAGTCCGGGGATATTGACGGCCGAACGAGCGGGAAGTCCCAGCAGCACATCGCGAATTTGTTCGGCCACATCCACGGCAACATTCACCTGAGCCTCAGCGGTGGAGGCCCCCAGGTGGGGAGTCAGAATCAAGTTTTTACCGCCATCCCGGAGGGGAGAGTCCTCTTCCAGGGGTTCATTGCCAAAGACATCGAGCGCCGCACCGGCGATGCGTCCTTCTTTCACCGCTTCGGCCAGGGCCGCTTCATCGATGAGTCCTCCCCGAGCACAATTGATAATGCGGGCCGTGGGTTTCATTTTAGCCAGGGCCTCGGCGTTGATGAGGTTGGCGGTTTCCTCGGTGCGGGGAATATGCAGGGTGATATAGTCGGCTTCTTGAATCAGAACATCGAGTTCCACCAAACGGCAGCCAATTTGTTCGGCCCGTTCATTGGAGATATAGGGATCATAGGCAATGAGTTTCATCCCCATCGCTTTAGCAACATTCGCCACATGGGAGCCGATTTTACCTAAGCCAATCAATCCCAGGGTTTTCTTGTAAATTTCTGCGCCGATAAAGGCTTTACGATTCCAGTCCCCGCTTTTGACGGAGTGGTTAGCATCGGGGACATAGCGAGAGAGGGACATCATCATCGCTAAGGCATGTTCAGCCGCAGCAATGGTGTTTCCTTCGGGAGAGTTGACGACGACAATCCCCTGACGGGTGGCCGCCGCCACATCGACGTTATCCACCCCCACCCCGGCGCGACCAATGATTTTCAGTTGTGCGCCGGCTTCAATGACCTCTTTGGTGACTTGGGTTCCCGAACGAATCATCAAAGCATCGTACTCGGGGATAATCGAGATGAGGTCGGACAGAGGCAGTCCGGTTTTTTCATCAACTTGCGCGACTTGAGAGAGAATTTCGATCCCTGCGCGATCGACGGAATCGGAAACAAGAACTTTTGGCATAATGTGCAGCTTGGTGTTCGCTTATGGCAACCCCTCCCCATCGCTCGTGTGTCGGTTAGGGAGAAGAGGGCGCGATCGCTGGTGATTTGACGTTTGCAGCTTAAAGACACACTGCTCCACCGCCCGCCCGCAGATAGCCATTGTATCGGGAAAGCTGCACCGAGGGCGCTTTTTTTCTCGATCTTTAGCTAACTGTTCCCTAGATGCTACCAGAACTCCTTCAGGAAAGGACTAGACCTGCCGATTTTAGGACTGATTGACCCTCTCTGGGCTAGAAACCCGTTTGGCAGCAACCTGGCTGACACCTCTGCTGTCATGTCTCAGGGATACCTCCGGTCAGGCTAGGCTATGATCTAAGATAAGCATGTACTCTAATACTTCATCAATATATCTTAAAATGTCAGATAGGGAGATGTCACTCGCATCGCTATTTTGGTGAATAATCTGATTTCGCTTTTTCACAATACTGTCTATTAGCTCTAATCTTTCCTGGGAAATCTTTAAATCCAAACCCAGCCTTTTGAGGAGTCGCAGCACTTTATAGGGATTTCCAGATATATATGAATCTATATCCTGCCTTTTTATTGTTATTCTCATATTCTCAAATCGCAACTCAGCATCTTTCAAATCTTTAGGAAATTGAATTGACCACTTAACTAAGTTGTAGGGAATCTCTGACGTTGCCAAGATCCTATTAATACTATCTATTTTATGACAGACAATATCTTTGGTGTACGATTCTAGGTAGATACAAATGTTGACCAAAAATGCTTTAGTCATAAAATTATAATTTTCAGAAAAAAATGGATCTGGGGCTGCATCAACCTGTGTAACTCTTTTCTCTGTTTCATGTACAATAGTTCTCAAATCTTCGTATAGCTCCAAATATTTTTTGTAAATGTCAGTCTGATAATTTCTACTCATCAGAACATACTTCTTCTAACTTTTCTTCCCACATTTTCCGCCTTCGTAAAATAGAGTTTTTGTTTTGCGAACCACTATTTATCGAGCTACGAAACTCAGGCTCCTGACAAAGTTCTTGAAATTTAGATTGAATAACATTCTTCTTGGAGGTTAAACTCTCTTTAGAACGATTTCGGAAACTGTGCATTAGCAGATCGTAGTAGATGAGGCTTTGACGAGTTCGTTCCTTAGTTGTATTGACAAAAACTGTATCGCCAAACACCGCTACGCACTTATCTAGTGTCTGATGAAATTCTTCTCGAAATTCATTTATTTTTTGCTCCGATATGTTTTGATTTCTTTCCATGTACTCATCTAAGTACTTAGAAAGTCGGCCTTGGTAGACATCCAAACTATCTCGCAAAGCGAAGTAACGCAAGACTTGTTCTTCAGCTTCTAGGGAGTCTTTTTTACTCTGACCTGATTTTCCTAGTTTAAATTTTTTGATTTCGTCACGTTCTGCCAACTCAGTCAGCAGGTCATCAAAAGGACCTCCATAGAGCGCATGACGAATTTCCTGGCTTGAAAGCTGAACAGCCCCTTGATTGAGGCGAGAGAAAATCTCTCTGACGAGATATTGGGGGTTGGTTTTTCTCAAGATAATGCAGCGAATTGTTGTATTTTCAAGCTCTGATTGATAATCTCCGAGCTGAGAAAAGTATTTTCCTTCTAAATTCTTGAATTCTGTAAGCTCTTCTAAGGGGAATTCATCAGCAAAGAAACGATGGACTGTTGTCAGCCTTTGGACACCATCAATAACATAGTGATTTCCCTCCTGATCTTCAGCAAAATAACAGGATGGTAAAGGAATTCGCATTAAACAGGACTCGATAAACCGTGAGGCTCTCTGCCAACCTTCTTTATCCCATTTATATTTTCGTTGAAAATCTGGATTCAACTTTAATTTATTTTTTTTTATTCTGGCAATTAAAGTCTCGAATGGGTAGTCTATTGGATACAAATCCAAAGAGCGGTTACTGGCTATAGGGCTATTCATCGTCAATAGTCAACGGTTACGTCTGTGAGGGTGCTTGTTGTCAGGCGTTCATGACTCAAGTATAGAAGTTTTGGAGGTAGCTATGAAGAAACCGAAAGCCTTAGCGACGTTCTTGATTTAGTTTATGCTTGTTTTAGCATAACGTATTTGGTCTAGCCTATGCTCGGAAAGACAATTTTGTCAAGTGCTAGACTTGTGTTGCGGCTCTAGCTGTAATCGGCTCTACCTCCCCTGAAGCCTCCCGAGTCTCAGGAGGCTCTGGCTCTTCAGGAGGATGACAGGGTAGAAGCCCCTTAGGAGGAGTGGCCAGGAGTGAGGAGGCGGGGTAGTCTAAGTTTGATGGGCGAGTCCCACGGCTTGGGAGATGTGAGATAAGCCCTGTTGCTCCAATTTGGCTACCAGTCCTGAGAGAACTTGTTTGGCGAGTCCGGGCCCTTGGTAAATCCAGCCGGTGTAAACTTCCAGCAAACTGGCTCCAGCGGTGATTTTGTCCCAAGCATCATCGGCACTGGCGACTCCTCCGGTGCCGATGATGGGGAGTTTGCCTTCGGTGTATTGCCAAATTTCCCGAATCACGTCTGTGGAGCGTTGTTTCAGAGGGGCGCCGCTGATACCTCCGGCTTCGTCCTCCAGTAAGTTTCCTGTTTTGGCCAGCCGTTGGGTTTTTAACCCCGTTCGGGAGATGGTGGTGTTGGTGGCAATGACTCCCCCTAAGTCTAGCTCCAGGGCTAGATCGAGAATGGCCTGTATTTCCCCGGTTTCCAAATCGGGGGCAATTTTGACTAGAATAGGCTTAGCATCTGCATTGATATCCATCAGGGTTTTTAAAATTTGCTCCAAACGTTCCGGAGCCTGGAGCGATCGCAGTCCTGGGGTGTTGGGCGAGGAGACGTTGACCACAAAATAGTCCCCGAGTCCTTGCAACACCTCGAAGCTATCGCGGTAGTCCTCCATTGCCTCCTCTAGGGCTGTTACCTTGGACTTACCGAGGTTGATGCCGATGGGAATGGGGGGCAGTTCGGGCGATCGCACCGGCGTTAAGTTCTGGGCCATCATCTTGGCCCCACAATTATTAAAACCCATGCGATTTAAGGCAGCCTGGTCTTCAATAAGGCGGAACAGTCGTGGGGGAGGATTTCCGGGTTGGGGATGCCATGTCACCGTCCCGAGTTCTGCAAATCCAAATCCCAAGGCCCCCCAGAATTGCCCCACTTCACCATTTTTGTCAAACCCCGCTGCTAAGCCGAGAGGGTTGGGAAAGGTTAGACCCCAGAGGGTTTGTTGCAGGCGCTCCTCGGGAAAACAACATTGGCTCCGCATTTGGGAGGCGATCGCCCGCGCGACAATGTTAGGCGGAATCACCGTCTGCTGGCGTGAAAGATATCGTAGGCTCGCTATAAACTGCCGGTGTACCCATTCGGGATCGGCTGTGGCGAATAGGATTGGGCGAAAAATGTCTTGGTATAGGTTCATGGCAACCCCTTAAACTCCATCCTTTTCATTCAACCCTACACTGGACTCAAGGGCTATCACGGCCCCAGTCCTGAGGTACATTCTTTGGCCATTCACTGATCTGTTTCCCCACCCGGATTATGCAAGACGCTCACGCAACCAGCTCCAAAAATTCTCTGATTAGTCTCAGTCAGACCCTGCAAATCCTCCGGGAGCAGGAGAGCATTGATGGGTTAGTGACCACGACTCTGGCCTACCTCCGGCGTGAGTTTAACTATGCACTGTTGTGGGTTGGACTCTATGACCGCCTCAGCCATCGTCTGCAAGGGGTGGCGGGAGAACTGACCCAAGAGGGTCAGCCGAAAATACCTCAACAGTTTGCCCTGAGTCCTGGGGATATTATGGAGCAGACGGTGATTCAACAGTCCCCTGTCCAGGTCGCCGATTTACGGGAGGAAGTCCGGGGGGGAGAATGGCAGGCTCTAGCCAGTCGCTATGGGATTCAAGGAACAACGGTGTTTCCTTTGTGTCATCGCCATCTCTGTTTTGGGGTGGTGGTGTTGGGGTCCCATCTTTGGGGAGATTTTCCTTCGGTTGAGCAGCGTTCTGTCCTCTCGATGCTCTTTGGGGAGTTGGCGATGGGATTCCATCAAGCGGATCTCGATGAGCAACGTCAACGGCTGAAACGTCCCCATGAGCCGTTGTTGGAGATGATGTCTCAGTTGCAGGAGTCTCAGAGTTTGGATCACCGTCTCATGACGATTGTGGCGACGACGCAACAGTTTTTGATGCCGGCTCGGACTCATATCTATTGGTATGATGGCGATCGCGAGCTGTTTTGGTTACGCAGCCGAGAACAGGCCGCCTATTCCGGTGGTCAAAGTGTACCCCGAAGAACGACTCGGAATGGGTCTCAACCTGGGGCAGCTGGTGAAATTCCGTTGGCGGAGTTTGGTGGCTTTTATAAAACTCTTTGTGGTAATCGCTTGGTGGCGATTGGTGAGGCGTATTCCTCGTTAAAGGCAGATGCAACCACTCGTTTGATGGCGCAAATTGGGGCGCGATCGCTCCTGGCGGCTCCGATTCTCTCTAAAGGACAGTTGTTAGGTTTTCTCTCGGTAGAGGGGACGGAGGCTCGTATTTGGAGGGAGGAGGAGAAGGATTATATTCGCGGTGCGGCCCAGTTGGTGGCGATTGCTACACCCTTATCCCATCTACAAGAGCGCATGGCGGAGATTGAGGAGGATCGGCATTTGACGTTGGCCTTACCGGAGGAAGGGACGAATTTGGACACCTATAGCCAACGGCTGAGTCGACGGCTTAGAGATGCGCCGGTGTTGGTGTTTTCGGCGGATTCACAGACGAATCAGATTGAGTTACTCTCCGTCTGTCCGACTGCTTCCGGTTGGCAAGCGGGGGAGTCATTTCCCTCTCTGTCATTTGTGGATTGGCAGTTGCTGCAACATAGTGAGGGGGCGATCGCGCTCCAGTTGGGAGAGGATTTTAATGAAACCTCTACCCGAGGCGGGGGGGATATGCGCCTGACCTCTTGGCAACCGTTGTTTATTGAGGCGGGGGTGCGATCGCCCCTGATTGCTAATACGGAACCTGGACAACTTCCGAAACACTTTGTGGTGATTGCGGAGCCGTCTGAACGGGTTTGGACCGAGTCAGAACGGGAGTTAGTGACCCTAGCCAGTCGTCAAGTGGGGCAAATTCTCCGCAGTCAGGCCATCCAACAGAAAAGCCAACAAAACCAAAAGATGGTGAAGGGGATTCGTCATAGTTTGGATTGTTTGGCCAATGCTGAGACTTGGGAAGCGGCAGAAGCGAGTCATATTCAGTATCTAGCACAGATGTTGGAATCTTCCTTTGTGGGCCTTGTGACCTGGGAACCGGGGCTCAAAACGGGGATTCTCAGTACCTTGGTGGAGCAGGAGGCCTATGGAATTTCTCCAGGCCAAGAGGTGAGTGTGAAGAAGGAACGACTTTTGCAAAAGGTGCTCTCTCATTCCGGGGTGTTTGGTCCAGTTGCCGTTGATCGACTGCCTGCGGTGAGTCAAGCTTGGTTGGGTCCGTTGCAAGGTTTAGTGCTGCGGGCGATCGGGCTACAAACCTTTGCGAGTAGCAAGGGGACTGGGGTGATTGTAGTGGCGGATTCTCCTCAACGGGAGTGGACAGAGCGTCAGGTGGAGGTGTTGGAATTATTAGCGGGGCAGTTAGCTTGGGGACGGCGGGCGGTGTTATTGGAAAAACGACTCAATCGTTATCGCGATCGCCTTGACCCCCTGAATTGGTATAAACAGCACCGTTTGGAAGAGCTTTATCGCAGCATTGGTTTAGACATTAAACAGCTCACCCAGTTAACAGATTTAACAGGAGGCGTGGCGAATTTAGAGGACGATGATAGTCGGGCGCGATCGGTGCAACAGGTGCGTCATCAGGAGTTGTTACGCCACCTCTCCGATAGTCTCAATGGTGCCATTCATCTGTTGAAGTATGAGCAGTGGCGTTTACAACTGAAACCGGAGCCGATCTCAATTGTGCGGTTGTTTGCCAGAGTTTTGGAGCGAGTCGAACCAGCGACAGCGAAACGTCAGATTTGGATGCAAGTGCATCGAGACCAAAATGTCAGCCTTTACGCAGATCCAGCCAAGTTTGAGTTAGTGTTTGTAGAAGTGTTGCTGGCGGCCTGTCGGCGATCGCCCGTGGGGGGAAGAATCGATATTTGGTATCATCCAGTGACAGCAGAAGGAGAAGCAGGGACAGAGTTTATTGAACTATCAGTTACGGATGGTGGTGAAGTCAGTCCCCGGATTTTAGGAGCCTTCCAGCCTGCGATTCTCAGCGCCCCCCGAAACAAGCGGGACGCACTAGCCGCCTCTCCACTAGACCGTCCACCCGGGTTAGAGTTAATTATTTTCGAGCGTTTAATGCGTCAGATGGGGGGAGATTTTCTAATTGAGAAGATTGAGGATGGACGCATTGTCAGTCGTCTATTAGTGCCTCGGCATTCTTAAACCTGTCAACAGTAGCAGAGAAACCAAAGTGGCAGAGAAACCGAAGTGGCAGAGAAACCGAAGTGGCAGAGAAACCGAAGTGGCAGAGAAACCGAAGTGGCAGAGAAACCGAAGTGGCAGAGAAACCGAGTGTCTTCAAGACACCCGGTTTCTGGTATTCGACCCAAGTTTACCCAAATTTGGTTGGGTTAACGGTTAGGGTCAGACACTCGGTGTTTGGGAAACACCGGGTGTCAAAACTTGACATTTTCCACCTAAAAAACCAAACAAGTCATAATATTTGCGATATTTTAATCTATACTATTAGTAACAGCAAAAAACTACAATGACCAAAAAGAAATATGAGGTGGGATATGGCTGTTTTACGTGAATCCCCATTGGCCCAAGAGTTGTTCCGGGAGGGACGAGTTGAAGGACAACGGGAAGGAAAACTCGAAGGACAACGGGAAGGTCAGTTGGAACTGGTGTTACGGTTATTGACTCGTCGGGTGGGGACGCTGGATGAGTCTTTAGTGCAACGAGTTCGAGGTCTGTCTTCCGAGGAGTTGGAAGGGTTGGCTGAGGCGTTATTGGACTTTTCTGATGTCTCGGATTTGCAAGATTGGCTGGCTAATTTGACCGCTTAATTGTTGGGATAAGACACTCAGTGTTTTTGGAAACACCGGCTGTCGATTCAGTGGCGGGGAAACCGAGTGTCTCCAAGACACCCGGTTTCTGGTATTCGACCCAAGTTTACGCAGATGTGGTTGGGTTAGTCGCTAGGGTCAGACACTCGGTGTTTTTGGAAACACCGGCTGTCTAATCAACGTTCACTCCATGAGGAGGTGACTCAGCGACGGGGTGGGGGTGGGACTTTCGACGAAGGAACGGTAAGCGTCGAGGTTGGGGAATTGCTGGAGGATGATTTCAGGTTGAGGAAGTCTTCCGGGTCGCTGGTTTAGGTAGTCGGGATAGCTGGAAAATTCCCAGTCGGCGGGGTTGGTGACGTGGTGTTCGACGGGGTTGAGGTGGATGTAACGGCTGACGTGGAGGAGGTAGGAGTTACTATCGATGTGGCGGAATTGGAAAGGTCCTTGGAAGAGTGAACCCACTCGGTTGTATCGTTTGTTGATGGCTTTGGTGTAGGAGAGGCTGAATTTTCGCATGGCTTGGGAAAAATCAGTGTTTTTGAGGTGGATGAGGAGATGGTAGTGGTTGGGGATGAGACAGTAGGCGATGAGGTCGATGTATTGGGGGTCGATGAGGTAGTGGCGGAGTCTTGTGAGGAAGTAGTGGTAGTTTTCTCGCTCGAAGAAGATGGTTTGGCGGTTGTTTCCTCGGTTGTAGACGTGGTAGTACTGGCCGGGGGTTAGGGGGGTTTTGCGAGAGGCCATGATGGGTTGGAGGTTGGGGTTTTTTGTTATTTTAGTGGTTTTTTGGGTGAGTGTTTGGGATTTTCGGTTGGGGCCAGATTCAGTAGCGGGGAAACCGAGTGTCTCCAAGACACCCGGTTTCTGGTATTCGACCCAGGTTTACCCAGATGTGGCTGGGTTAGTCGCTAGGGTCAGACACTCGGTGTTTTTGGAAACACCGGCTGTCCACAACACCTCTGAATTTGAGAAACCGAGTGTCTCCAAGACACCCGGTTTCTGGTATTCGACCCAGGTTTACCCAGATGTGGCTGGGTTAGTCGCTAGGGTCAGACACTCGGTGTTTTTGGAAACACCGGCTGTCCACAACACCTCTGAATTTGAGAAACCGAGTGTCTCCAAGACACCCGGTTTCTGGTATTCGACCCAAGTTTACGCAGATGTGGTTGGGTTAGTCGCTAGGGTCAGACACTCGGTGTTTTTGGAAACACCGGGTGTCCACAACACCTCTGAATTTGAGAAACCGAGTGTCTCCAAGACACCCGGTTTCTGGTATTCGACCCAAGTTTACCCAGATGTGGCTGGGTTAGTCGCTAGGGTCAGACACTCGGTGTTTTTGGAAACACCGGCTGTCCACAACACCTCTGAATTTGAGAAACCGAGTGTCTCCAAGACACCCGGTTTCTGGTATTCGACCCAGGTTTACCCAGATGTGGCTGGGTTAGTCGCTAGGGTCAGACACTCGGTGTTTTTGGAAACACCGGCTGTCCACAACACCTCTGAATTTGAGAAACCGAGTGTCTCCAAGACACCCGGTTTCTGGTATTCGACCCAAGTTTACGCAGATGTGGTTGGGTTAGTCGCTAGGGTCAGACACTCGGTGTTTTTGGAAACACCGGGTGTCCACAACACCTCTGAATTTGAGAAACCGAGTGTCTCCAAGACACCCGGTTTCTGGTATTCGACCCAAGTTTACCCAGATGTGGCTGGGTTAGTCGCTAGGGTCAGACACTCGGTGTTTTTGGAAACACCGGCTGTCCACAACACCTCTGAATTTGAGAAACCGAGTGTCTCCAAGACACCCGGTTTCTGGTATTCGACCCAAGTTTACGCAGATGTGGTTGGGTTAGTCGCTAGGGTCAGACACTCGGTGTTTTTGGAAACACCGGGTGTCCACAACACCTCTGAATTTGAGAAACCGAGTGTCTCCAAGACACCCGGTTTCTGGTATTCGACCCAAGTTTACGCAGATGTGGTTGGGTTAGTCGCTAGGCCCAGACACCGAGAGGGCGACCACAAAGGTACGCCCCTACGTTAATTATATTAGCACAATTCCCTCAAATTTAAGCTATACTATTAGTAGCAATAACAGGGTCTCTTATGGTTAAGAAAAAAGCTGACCTAGGCAGCAAAAAGCTCATCAGTCTTGCCCCAGAAAGCTGGGCAAGCTGGCTCACCAATTGCCCCAACATCAAAGTCGAAGAACTATTAGACTCAAACCTACAATGGGTGGGGCGAGAAAACGACAGTCTCCTAAAAGTGAGTACCCCCGAATTAGGAGAGTTCTTGCTTCTCGTAGAACTTCAGCTACGGTATCCTCGAAAAATGCCCCTGCGGCTGAGGGTCTATACCGCCTTAGCCGAAGAAAAATATGAATTACCCGTGTATCCCGTATTAATCAACATTTTGCCCCACGTCAAAGACCCACAAATCCCCAATCGCTACGAATCAGAATTTAATGGGATTCGGGCCTTGCAAGAGTATCGAGTCATCAACTTGTGGGAAGTGGATGTCAATCTCGTGTTTGAGCAAAATATCCGCAGTTTGTTGCCATTTGTGCCAATTTTAAAAGGAGGGGATGAAGAACAAGTCGTTCGTCGGGCCCTGCGGGAATTGCGGGCTGATGAAGAGTTATCCGAGTTAGAATCGTTGCTCTCATTTTTCTCGACATTTGTGTTAGAGTTGCCGGTAGTACAACAGATTATGAGGTGGGATATGGCTGTTTTACGTGAATCTCCGTTGGCCCAAGAGTTGTTCCGCGAGGGACGAGTTGAAGGACAACGGGAAGGAAAACTCGAAGGACAACGGGAAGGAAAACTCGAAGGTCAGTTAGAACTGGTGTTACGGTTATTGACTCGTCGGGTGGGGACGCTGGATGAGTCTTTAGTGCAACGAGTTCGAGGTCTGTCTTCCGAGGAGTTGGAAGGGTTGGCTGAGGCGTTGTTGGACTTTTCCGATATCTCGGACTTGCAAGATTGGTTAGCTAATTTGACCGCTTAATTATCAGGCTGAAGTTAAGAAACCGAGTGTCTCCAAGACACCCGGTTTCTGGTATTCGACCCAGGTTTACCCAGATGTGGTTGGGTTAGTCGCTAGGGTCAGACACTCGGTGTTTTTGGAAACACCGGGTGTCCACAACACCTCTGAATTTGAGAAACTGAGTGTCTCCAAGACACCCGGTTTCTGGTATTCGACCCAGGTTTACCCAAATGTGGCTGGGTTAGTCGCTAGGGTCAGACACTCGGTGTTTTTGGAAACACCGGGTGTCCACAACACCTCTGAATTTGAGAAACCGAGTGTCTCCAAGACACCCGGTTTCTGGTATTCGACCCAGGTTTACCCAGATGTGGTTGGGTTGACTGTTAGGGTCAGACATTCAGTGTTTTTGGAAACACCGGGTGTCCACAACACCTCTGAATTTGAGAAACCGAGTGTCTCCAAGACACCCGGTTTCTGGTATTCGACCCAGGTTTACCCAAATGTGGTTGGGTTGACTGTTAGGGTCAGACACTCGGTGTTTTTGGAAACACCGGGTGTCCACAACACCTCTGAATTTGAGAAACCGAGTGTCTCCAAGACACCCGGTTTCTGGTATTCGACCCAGGTTTACCCAGATGTGGTTGGGTTGACTGTTAGGGTCAGACATTCAGTGTTTCCAAAAACACCAGCTGTCCATTCCCATTAGAAGAGGTTCACTAGACCTTCATCGTCGAGTTGGGTGATTCGTTGCGAGACGACAAAGGTATTCTCAACTTTGGCCCCAATCGCTCCTCGGAGGTTTACTTGGGGAAGGTGCGCGATGAGTTTCGCTCCTTGGTCAAAGCCGAGGTATAACCCTCGTCCTCGCGTGTCAAAATAGAGTTGACCCGGAGTATTGAAGTCGATGAGGGTGGTGGCGGCGGCACTGGTGGCCCCAATGACGAAGGATTCGTGGAAGTAGCCGCTGCCGTTGATGACGTTGTCGAACTGGCCGTAGTTGCTGCCACCAAACCCGTCGGCAATGACGCCGTAGAGGGCCCCGCGACCCTGGAAGAGTTGGATGCCGGCGGCGGCGTTTAGGGTGAAGATACTTTCGTCGAGGACGATTTGGTCGCGGGTGATGTTGAAGTTGGTTAGGGTGTCTACACCAATCGCACCGGAGAAAACCCCTTGGGTGACCGTGGTGCCACTGTTGCTGGTTAGGAATTGACCGCTGGTTCCGACTAAGAGATTGCGATCGCTGAGGTCTCGGGAGAGATTCAAGTCCTGGGTTCCGTCCGTTCCTAGGGTGATGAACTGGGTGCGGTTGCGGTTGAAGGCCCCTTGCAGTTCAAAGCCAGTCTCGACTTTCGATTGGAAGACGATTTTGTTCTGACCGCCTTTGCTGAGGTTGATAAGGTCGCCGTCGCTGACAAAGCGGAAGTTGTTGGCGATTTTGGCGGCGTCGGCGGCGTTGAGGTCGAAGCCGTTGTATTGGTTGTTGCTGAAGCTGGCCTTACCACCATAGATGATGTCGTCCCCTTTGCCCACGGTGATGACGTCCGCAAACCCTCCCGATTGCATGATGTTGTTGCCGCCGGTGGCACTGAGGTTGAGGCTGACGCCGATGGACCCGCTGAGGATGGCGCCGCCTCGACGCAAACCGATGAAGTCGTCGCCGTTGCCGCCGCTGAGAGTGATGGCTTTGTCACTGCTGACGAAGTTGCCCTCGGCGTCGGTGGGGGCGCTGAGACTGTCGAGGAGGATGCTATTGTTGCCCGAGAGGGCCGTGAAACTGGCGCCGGAATAGGCGAGGTTGACGTTGACGCTGTTGGAGATGCCGCCGACGATGACTCGACCGCCGCCGAAGACGTTGGTGAGGCTGATGCTGTTTTCTCCTTCGCTACAGTCGATGACGCCGCCGTCTTTGAGGGAGAGGGCCGTGATTTTGTTTTTGCCGGTTCCTCCTTTGACTTGGCCGAAGACCGCGCCTTGGAGGAGGATGGTGTCGTCGCCGTCGCCGCCGTTGATGAGACCGCCGCTGGCCACGGAGATAGACCCGTTGACGGTGATGAGGTCGTTGCCGGCGCCGCCGTTGATGATGCCGCTGACGCTGTTGGCGACGGTGATGGTGTCGTTGCCGCCGCCGGCGTCAACGCTGCCGGAGACGTTGCCGAGGGTGAGTTGGTCGTTGCCGCCGCCGGTTTTGGTGATGCCGGAGGCGTCGCCGCTGATGTCGATGATGTTGACCTTGTCGCCGTTGTCGGCGATGATTCCCCCTTTTTCTAGGAAGAGGATGTTGTTTTGGTTGCCGATGATGAAGAAGTTGCCTTCCCCTTGAATCACGTCTTGGGCCCGGACCGTGACGGCGAGGCTGGTGTCGGCGCCGATGCCGATGTAGGTGTTGATGCCGGAGAGGTCCGGTTGGATGTATTGACCGGCGCGGAAGATGTAGGTGTTGTTGCCGGCGCCGTCGAGTCCGCCGATGAGGGTGTCTCCGGGACCGCTTTGGCTGGCGTCGAGGGTGTCGTCGCCGGCGCCTCCCATGAGGAGGTTTTTGCTTTCTTGACCCTCGGCTAGTTCCAGGTCGCCGAGTTTGGCGATGAGGTGGTTGTTGCCGGCGTTGGTTCCGGTGGCGAAGTCGTTGCCGCCGCGTAGGGTGTTGCCGATGCCGATGCCGATGACGGTGTTGTTGCCGAAACCGCTGGTCATGAAGGGGTTATCGCCCCAAAATTCGGAGTCGCTGCCGGCGAGGATGAGGGTGTCGTCGCCTTTGTCGCCGAAGGCTTTGAGGTTGGCGGCGCCGGTTCCCATGAGGAGGTCGTTGCCGCGACCGCCGAAGAGGGAGATGCCGACGCCGACGTTGACACCCAGGAGGAGGCTGTCGTTGCCGGCGTTGCCGAAGAGTTGGTGGTTGTTGCCGGCGCTGACGTAGAGGTAGTCGTCGCCGGCGTCGGTGCCTTCAAATTGACCGCTGAGTCCGACGTCGCCGAGGAGGAGGGCGCCGTCCACGCTGTCGCTTTCCAGGCGCAGGCTGTCGCTGCCGAGGCCGCCGACGAGGAGGGGGTTGTCGGCGCTGCTTTCACTGCCGACGACGAGGCTGTCGTCTCCTTGGCCGCCGTAGAGACTGTCGGGGCGGCCGACGCTGATGGAGAGGAGGCTGTCGAGGCCGCGGTTGCCGAAGAGGAAGTTTTTGCCTTGGGGTCCGCCGATGAGAACGTCGTCACCGCCACGGCCGGCCATCGTGTCGCCGCCGAGGAGTCCGAGGAGGGTGTCGTTGCCGCCGCCGCCGACGAGGATGTTTTTGCCCCCTTGGGAGATGAGGAGGTTGTTGCCGTCGTCGGGACTGTCTTCGCCGCTGCCGCCGCCGAAGAGGGTGGTGCGACTGTCGCGGGCCAGGAGGTAGTCGTTGCCTTGGTCGCCGAGGAGGATGGCGCGACCGTTTTCGTTGATGAGGGTGTCGTTGCCGTCGCCGCCGAAGACTCGGTCGCCGATGCCTCGGCTGCGGAGATAGTCGTTGCCGGCGTTGCCGAAGAGGGTGCTGCCGGGTTCGGTGGGGTTGAGGGCGCTGAGGAGGGTGTCGTCTCCGTCGAGACCGAGGATGACGCCGACGGCGGTGCCTTCGAGGAGGTTGTTGTTGTCGTCGCCGATGAGGATATTGTCTGTGTCTTCTAGGATTGTCGTCACGGGTTTACCTCCATCCATGGGGATGGGATAGGGGATGCTGAGGCAGATGTCGTTGCGAGGCTGCCCCCTCGGGCCGTCCTGAATTACTCGTGGGGACGTGATTGGGGAAGGATGAGGCTGTAGTCGTGTTTTGGTGGGGGTTTGTTCCCGGTTTTGGAAGGTTTTTTGGGGATGTGGGGGGTTGTTGGCTGGGGGAGAGAAACCGGGTGTCTTGGAGACACTCGGTTTCTGGACTGGTTGGGGGGTTGTTGGCTGGGGTTGAGAAACTGGGGGTCTTGACGTAGGGGCGAACGGCCGTTCGCCCCTACTCGGTTTCTGGTGGCTGGGTTGGGTTGGGGGGTTGGGGTTAGATACTGGGTGTTTTTGCAAATATCGGGGGTCAAGATGAAAAAAGGGCCGGCGTTGGGCCGACCCTTTGAGGTTAGGTTAATTGGATGGAATTGGGTTATTTAGTGTTCTTGAGGGTTAGAACAAGGAAATACCCGGTTGAGCGAAGTCGCCGATTCCTCCAACAGAGATAATGTCACTTGCTGGACCACTAAGGTTTAGTCCTACCGGGAGGACAGCGATGAGGTCTGCACCGCTATTA
This sequence comes from Phormidium yuhuli AB48, assembly GCF_023983615.1. Taxonomy (GTDB): domain Bacteria; phylum Cyanobacteriota; class Cyanobacteriia; order Cyanobacteriales; family Geitlerinemataceae; genus Sodalinema; species Sodalinema yuhuli. The sequence goes on from NZ_CP098611.1 coordinate 2,205,381, forward strand.
CCAGTTCCTAAGTACAGTCCACCAGATGTTTTATCGTAGTACAAGGAAGTTGTTGTGCCGTTATTAAAGTCAACTGCGGCTAGCTGAGCTGACCCAGTTGCACCAAGAACGAAGGCTTCGAAGAAGGCTCCATCAGGCCTGATGACGTTGGCAGGCTCTGTGTAAACAGTACCACCACTTACAGCACCAGAACCATCAAAAATACGGCCGAACAAGCCTCCACGTCCCTCAAACGAGGCGATTGAACCAGATACAGTGAAAGGAAATGCAGTGCTGTCCAAGAAGATGCGATCGCCCGCTGCACCCGACTCAACTCGGAAACCTGTTAGAGTATCGACGTTAAACGCACCGGTGAAGAAAGCGAGAGCATCAGCAGTCGAACCAAGCGTAGTTTTGGTAAAGGCTTTTCCATCTACACCAACTAGGAAGCGGTTGGCATTGCCCACCAAAGGAGCATTACTGCCAATCTGGATAGCGCCATTGGCGGCAGATGAACCCAAAAAGCCGCTACCCGCAAAGAAGCTTTGAATGGCACCGGTCTCATTCGTGGAGCGGAAGACAACAGTGTCGTCGCCACCACTGACATCAATCAGATCACCATCACCAAAAGCGAGAAGGTTGATTGCCTCGTCTGTGCCGGCACGTTTCAGGTTAGCGAGAACGCCTAGATCGAAGCCATTGATGGCGTTACCAGAGACATTTGGAGCACCACCATAAATGATGTCATTACCCGCACCACCCTTGAGAGTATCGCCAAAACGTCCCCCCTGGATGATGTCATTGCCAGCACCACCGTCAATATTGAAGCGGACGGCATCCGTGCCACTGACGTAGGTGGCACCGGTTCCAACCCCGAGGACATCAGCCCCCGCGCCGCCGGTGATATTGATGACCGAGTTTTCACCCTCAAAGCCTTCATCCGTTCCGACACCCCGAAGGATGATTTTGTTACCGCCACCAGGACCCCCTTGCAAGGTCGCACCAGCGAGGGCTACCCCAACATTGATGGAGTCATCTCCATCTCCACCGATGACTTTAGCGCCACCAAACATGGTATCGATGGAAATCGTATCATTCCCAGCTCCACCATCAATGAGGCCAATTTCATCACCACCGGCTTGACCGAGGAATTTCGTCCGGATAATGTCATTGCCATCACCGCCTAGGACTTTACCTAAGACCGCGCCCTCAGAAATGGTAATGGTGTCATCACCCGCTCCGCCATCAAGCACGGCATTAGCCCGAACCCCATCGGTTCCAGTAACGTTAATGACGTCATTACCAGCACCACCGCTAACGGTGTTGGGAAGTGCGTCAGCATCGGTTCCGCCGACGTTCCCTAAGTTGAGAGTATCGCTTCCATCTCCAGCATTGGTTTGACCAGTTGCCTCACCAATGGAGATGAAATCATTACCCGCACCGGTTTTGACACCACCGGCTTCGATTTGATGGACGCCACTTTGGTCTCCGCTGACGACGAAGTTCGACTCACCACCAATTCGGTCGGTGGGTCGGACGGTGACCGTCGTTTCTAGGGCGTTAACACCAATGTAGGTATTGACACCAATGGTATCGAGTTCAATGGTCTGCTGGTTACCAAAGATGTAGGTGTTGTTCCCTTCACCGCCGTTGGGACCGCCGATGAGGACATCTCCCGGACCACTGCTGCCAGCGTTGATAGTATCGTCACCGGCACCACCCCAGAGGGTATTGTTGGTTGCTTCACCTTCGGCGAGTTCAGGAGCAATGGCGATAATTTGGTTATTGCCAGAGTCAGTTCCGGTGGAGTTTTTGTTCCCTGCCCGCAGGACATTGCTCTTCCCGGTGATTTGGATGAAGTTGTTACCGAAACCGGTGGTGATATTGGGATTATCACCCCAGAACTCAGAGTCGCTACCGACGAAGATTAGGGTGTCGTTTCCTTTATCCCCGTAGGCTTTCATGCCCGTTACAGCACTGTCCGCATCAGTTCCACCCAGGAGGACGTCGTCGCCGCGACCGCCAAAGAGGGACACGCCAACGCCGATGTTGACGCCGACTTTAAGGGTGTCGTTACCGGAGTTGCCGAAGAGTTGATGGTTTTCACCGGATTCGGCTAAGAGATAGTTCTTACCTTCATCGCCGTCAGACCCACCGAAGGTGCCGTCGGGGTTGACGTCACCGACTAAGATAGCTCCGTTAACTTGTCCATCAGAGCCTGCGATAATGAGGGTATCGTCACCGACTCCACCAAAGAGGCGTGGTGCATCGGCGGTACTTTGGGCAGTGACCTCAATCATGTCATTCCCCTGTCCACCAAACATGGTGTCGGGGTTATCTTTGGCACGGGAGAAGAGCATGTCGTTCCCCTTGTTGCCAAACAGGAAGCTTGCACCCCGGGGACCACCAAAGATGGTGTCGTTGCCGCTGTTGCCGGCCATGGTGTCGCCACCTTCTTCACCGACGAGGCTATCGTCACCGCCGCCGCCTTTGAGGATATTTTTGCCGCCGAGGGACAGAAGGATGTTTTTGCCTTCGTCTGAACTGGGTTCACCGAAGCTGCGACCGCCGAATAGGGTGGTGTTGCTGTCTTTGGCAATGATGAAGTCGTTTCCTAAGTCACCGTAGATAATGGCTCGTCCGTTATCGTTGACGATGGTGTCGTTACCGCGTCCGCCAAAGACTCGGTCGCCAATGCCTCGGCTACGGATGTAGTCGTCACCGGCGTTCCCGAAGAGGGTGCTGCCGGGTTCGACGGCGTTGAGGGCGCCGATGATGGTGTCGTCGCCGTCTCGTCCTTGGACTTCTTGGACTTCGGTACTGACGAAGTTTTCGCCGTTTTCGCTGAGAAGCACCCGATTGTCGGTTGCTTCTTGCATCATCATTTCGTCGTTATTTTCGATATTAGTCACTGACTGCTCCTCTTCTTCGCTTATAGGTTTGCGTATTGTACCGTTGCGGAGCGGTACGGGTTTGGTCTCAGTTTGGCTGTACGCATAACAGTCGCCAATTTACCGCATAAATGCTGGTCTTGTCTAGCTGTCTGTTTTATTAGTCTCCGTTGGGGGGGGGATTGTTCCCGGAAGAAGGGGGAAGAGGGGAAGAGGGAACAGGGAACAGGCGGAGGGTTGGTGGGGTGGCTGGGGGCGAGAAACCGGGTGTCTGGGAGACACTCGGTTTCTGAGGGGTGGGTTGGTGGGGTGGCTGGGGGTGTGTTGGTGGTGGGCCGTCGGGGGGGCGATCGTCTGGGGGAATTGATGGGGCAGGCTTACACTGGAAATATGATAGGTAGAAGGGTTGACACTTTCTGTTTTGTGTGGTATGTGGCTGGAGGGGAGAACCCCAACCCCTAACTACTGCCTCTTGCCTTCCCCTCCTGGGAGGGGCAGGGGTGGGTTATGCCTTTTGCCTTCTTCCCCGTGCATCGAACATTCAGGGTTACACTATATGTATATTCGCCATCAGTCTGTTACGTTTGCTGTGATTGGTTGCATCTCGTTGGCTTTGACTTCGGTGGGGGTGAATCGCTCCCTGGGTCGGCTGACTCCTTTTCCATTGCTCTACTCGCAACCCGTTCCAACTCCTCCTGATGAAGAAATCCCAGATGGTACATCCGGGGGGGGGAGTCGGGCTATGTTGCGGGTGGGGGTGACTGATGTTCATTTAGACTCCCTAGCAGCCGCATGGCGCGATCTCTGTTTTCTGACTCCACTGGGCGATGGCCTCAGTCTTCGTTAAGGTCGTCGGGATGGGGAGGGTTTCCTCCCTCGGGACGACGGCGTTCGTCTCGGAATTTTTCGGGCCATCCCCCCCAGGATTATGGACCTGGGGTCTGTGATTGGTTACAGGGCTATTGGCGAGGGGTGCTGAGAACGGCACTACTGGTGGCTCTGTTGGTGGGGTTGGTTACGGCCCTGGGAGGGTTGGCGGCCCTGGAACGGGGGCTGCTCGATCGCTGGATGCGTTGGCGACCTCTGGAACGCCTGGATGAACGGGTGGTGATTGTGGAGGTGACGGAGGGCGATTTACGCCGTATCGGGGAGTTGCCTCTGTCGGATCAGTTGCTGGCTCAGGGGCTGGAACGGTTGATTCAGGGGCAACCTCGGGTGATTGGTCTGGATTTATATCGGGATATGCCCCAGGAACCGGGACACGATCGCCTACAGGAGATTTTGGAAACGACCCCTAATCTAATTGGCATTGAGAAAGCTCTGGAGGAACCGGTAGCCGCCCCCCAGACGTTGCAGACGGCAGGACGGGTGGCTCTAGCGGATGTGTTGGAAGACCGGGATGGGGTGGTCCGCCGCGCCTTGGTTTCGGTGATGCTGGAGGGGGAGCCACGGATGACCCTCAGCACTCATTTGGCCTTAATGTATCTGCGGGAGGAGGGGGTGACCTTAGACCCGTCCCCCAATTGTCGCAGTTGTTACACCTTAGGTCAGGCTCAGTTGCGGCCCCTGCCACACCAGATGGGGGCCTATTCTGAACCGACTCGGGGGGGCTATCAGCTCTTGCTCAATTACCGCCGAGGCAACCCGAGTTTCGATCGCATTGGCTTTACTGAGTTATTAGAAGGACAGGTATCGCCGGAGCGTTGGCGGGACCGGGTGGTCTTAATTGGCAGTACGGCGGTGAGTGGTAAGGACTTTTTTGGTACGCCCTATGGCTTAGGTCCGAGGGCCATGAGTGGGGTGGAGGTTCAGGCTCAGATGACCAGTCAACTGTTGGCGGCGGCCCTGGATGGACGGGCCCTGCTGCGGGTGTGGACTCTGGTGCAGGAACTGTTCTGGCTGAGTGGTTGGAGTCTGTTGGCCACGGCGAGCCTCTGGTGGCTGCTGGGCTGGGGCCGCCAGGGAGCCCTGGATAGCCTGGGCGTGGGGGGGGTCCGCTTGGGCGATCGGCTTCCCCTGCTGTTGCTGTTTACGCTCCATGTGGGGGTCTATTGGCTCCTGTTAGGGGGGTTGGGCTATTTGGCGTTTCGGGGAGGCTGGCTGATTCCCGTCATCTCCCCGGGAATGGCGACGCTGGGGGTAAGCATCTGGGTGAGCCATCACTATCGCTATTGGCAGTTGCAACGGAGTCATGCTCAATTGGAGGTGGTGAATCTGCGCTTATGGGAGTATTCCCAGGAGTTGGAACAGAAGGTGTGCGATCGCACTCAGGCGTTAGAGATTGCCAAACAGCAGGCGGAGGAAGCGAACCAAGCCAAGAGTGAGTTCTTAGCGAATATGAGCCATGAATTACGGACTCCTCTCAATGGACTGCTGGGCTATGTGGATTTATTGCAACGGGATTTGTTGGCGACCCCAGGGCGGAATAGTATTAGCCCCACCCAAGCATTGGAGACGATTTCCGACTGTGGCCGTCATTTGCGCCTGCTGATTGAGGATATTCTCGACTTATCGAAGATTGAGGCCCGTCAGTTAGAGTTGCAGGTGACGGAGTTTGAGTTATTGACCTTGTTGCGGGGGGTGGAACGGCTGTTTCGCTTACGCGCTCAGGAACAGGGGATTCATTTCGACTGTGAGTTTGACCCCCAACTGCCGACGTTTGTGCGGGGGGATGAGCATCGCTTACGACAGGTGTTGTTTAACTTATTAAGTAATGCCATTAAGTTTACGGATTGGGGACGGGTGGCGTTACGGGTGACGTTGGTGGACGGGCCGCTTTCCTCATCTGAGGGAGTGAGGGAAGGGGGGCCGACCGTGCCAGTTTATATTGATTTCCGGGTGGCGGATACGGGAGTGGGGATGACGGCGAAAGAGATTGAACAGATTTTCCGCCCCTTTCTTCAGGTGGGCCAGGCTCAAAAACGCCGTGAGGGAGCGGGTTTGGGATTGGCAATTTCTCAATCGTTGGTGGAGAAAATGGGAGGACGGTTACAGGTAGAGAGTCAGTTGGGTCGGGGGACAGTGTTCTGGTTTGCGATTCCTTTGGCAGCGTTGCGAGTTGGGGAATCGTCTGGGGTAACGGGTTGGCCGGGGGTACGGCGGCGGACTCTGGTATTAGAGGGAGAGGCGCCTCGGGTGGCGGTTCTGGATGGGGATGGGTTGAGTTGTGAGCTATTGCGGGACTGGTTGGCGGAGTTGGGCTGTGTGTTGGTGTCTGGGGAAGTGCCGGATTTGGTGTTTGTAGGGAATAGGGAACAGGGTTACCACAGAGGCACAGAGGACACAGAGGAAGAGGAGGGGGGAAGAGGCAAGAGGCAAGAGGCAAGCGGGGAAGAGGGGGCTGTGGGGCGGTTGCGGGCCTGGCGGGAGGCTAATCCGGGGTTGAAGTGGGTGGTTTGTTCGGCGAGGGCGTTTGAGGGCGATCGGTTGGCGGCGTTTGAGGCTGGGGCCGATGGGTTTTTGACGAAGCCAATTTCTCGGGAGGCGTTGGTGGGGGTGTTGTCGGAGTTGTTGGATTGTCGTTGGCGGGATGAGGAGCGGTTGTCTGGGGGGAGGCTGTTGGGGTCTGTTCCGGCTGAAGAGCGGCTGACGGAGGAGCAGTTGGAGATATTACGGGGGTTGTTGTTGCGGGGGAATTTACGACAAATTTCCTTGCTGGTGAATGAGTGGCGGTTAGAGAATCCGGCATTGGCTCCGTTTGCCAAGATGGTGGTGGGCTATTGTGAGGGGTTTCAGGTTTGGCGGTTGCGGGCGATTTTGGGGGTGGGGAATGGGGAGTAGGCAGTAGGGGAAGCGGTAGGATGTGTTCGGGCGTTGATTCGTTGGAAGACCTAGATGTATCGATTCCAACCTGCCCGAACGCATCACTTGGGGATGTGGTAGAAGGGAGGGTTGGGGGGTGGGGTTGGGGCGAGGGGTCAGAAACCGGGTGTCTGGGAGACACTCGGTTTCTTTTTGGGTGGGGTTGGGGCGAGGGGTCAGAAACCGGGTGTCTGGGAGACACTCGGTTTCTTTTTGGGTGGGGTTGGGGTGAGGAGTCAGAAACCGGGTGTCTGGGAGACACTCGGTTTCTTTTTGGGGTAGACTGGTTAGGGTTGCTTTTTTGGCTAGGTTATGGTTGGTTTTTTACGATTACGTGGGGTGTTGGTTTTGGGGTTGGTGTTGCTGCTGACGATGTTCTGGATGCCGGTGGCGTTGGCGTTGACTCCGATTGAGTTATCGGATTTGTCCTATGAGGATTGTCCGCCGTCTCTGGCCGATGGGGCGGTGGTGAGTGGTTCGATGCAGTCGGCGAATTGTTTTATTGTGACGGGGAAGGCTCGTAATGATTCGGGTCGGATGGTGGTGAATGCGGATATTTTTGGCCGCATTTATGATGCGAATCATAATAATGTTCTGCCGAATCGGACTCGGTTGGGGGCAATTGATGAGGTTCCCCCTGGGGTGAGTGAGTTTGAGTTACAGATTATGGTTCCGGCGAGTCAGCCGCTACCGTTGCAGTTGGAACAGTTTAAGGCGTCGGGGTTTACGGGACGGGTTCGCCGCTAAACTGGGGTCCGAGGGCCAGAAACCGGGTGTCTGGGAGACACTCGGTTTCGCAACTGTGGAGATGTGGAGTTTTACAAGGGCGATCGCTCATGGTCGATCTGGCAAGGCGGGCAAGTCGAAGAAGGGTTTATATTGAAATGGCTTTGCGTCGCTGTGGCCCGGGTCGGGGGAGCAGTCTGGCGTTTCTTCAATCACGAACTTGGAGTCATCCTGTGAGCGATCTTAGAAGCATTATTCAAACGCCTTTTGTGATTGTGGGTGGAATTGCGACCCGGCTTTATATGCCGGAACGGATGACGGATGATTTGGATATTTTAATTCTGGCAGATAATTCTGGGCGACTTTATGGGGAATTGGAACAAGCGGGACGTGAATGGGTTGGGGAGTTGATGATTGGTGGGAGTAGTTGGCGGTTGTCTGATGGAACGATTCTAAATGTGCGTGAATTTGAACAGGCCTGGGTTGCTGAGGCGATCGCGAATCCCAATTTTTCTCCTGATGGGTTACCGGTTATTGGTTTGCCCTATTTGGTGTTGATGAAGTTGCAGGCTAGCCGTGTTCAGGATCTGGCTGATGTGAGCCGGATGTTGGGGGGGGCGGATGAGGAGATGTTGAATTCGGTGCGTTCTCTCGTCGGGGTATATCTTTCGGATGCTTCGGAGGATCTTGAAAGTTTGATTACTCTGGGTCGATTAGAGATGGGGGATGAAAGCTAAATACTGGGGGGTTGGCTTGCAGGTTCGCTAGATCTGGGTAAACTGGGGTCGAATACCAGAAACCGGGTGTCTGGGAGACACTCGGTTTCGCAACTCGTGAATTGACACCCGGTGTTTCTAAAAACACCGAGTGTCTGACCCTCGCCGTCAGTTCCGCTACACTCGGTTTCGCTCGGGGGGAGCTTAGACTAGGGAAACCAGAAGGCTGGGGACGATGGATTGGACGACTTGTAAGAGTAAGATGGCGAGGATGGCTGAGAAGTCGATGCCGCCGATGGGGGGGATGATGTTGCGGAAGATGTTTAAGTAGGGGTCGGTGAGCTGGCTGAGAATGGCTAGGGGCGGCATACTCCAGTCTACGTTGGGAAACCAGGTGAGAAGAATGCGGATGATGAGTAGGGCAAAGTAGATGTTGAAAAAGGTGACTAGGGTTTGGGCAAGCAGTAAAACAATGGATTCCATGGCTGGGTTTGGCTTAGATTGTGTATTTTTTTAAAGATGCCTTGACGTTTTGGGTTTTGGGTGTTAGGGCATCTGAGTCGTCTTTGACTATTGTAGTCGATCGCCTGGGGGGAGGTTATTGGTCGTCGAGGGGGGAGAGGGGGCGATCGGGCTGTTCTTGACGGTTGACGACATGGAGTTGTTCGCGGACGTCGTCGATGGTGTCGTTGAGTTGGGCAATTTTGTCTTCGAGGTTGCGGCGGGCGGATTCCATGCCTTCGGGGTTGAGGAGGGGGTTGCTGCTATCTCGTTCGGGGAGACGGCTGCTCTCGTCGTCGTTGCGGCTGCTGGTGTTGGTTCGTGTGGCTAGGACGGTTCCTAGAACACCGCCGACGACGCTGCCGAATATGGCTCCGGCTAAGAATCCACCTGTGAACCCGTTTCGATTACTCACCGTTGTTTTGTCCTCTACGTCTGCGCGATCGCTCTGCTGTTTAGTTTAACATTGCTCGGGGCCGGGGTTAGGTCCCGAAGCTGCGATCGCCAGCGTCGCCGAGGCCGGGGAGGATGAAGCCGCGATCGTCTAGGCCTTCGTCGATAGTGGCGGAGTAGATGACGAGTCCGGAGTACTTATCGTTGAGCCGTTGTAGGGCGGGGGGTGCGGCGATGATGGAGATGATGCGGAGGCGATCGGGGGTCAGGCCCCGTTGGGTGAGCAGTTGCAGGGTTTGGTCGAGGGTTCCACCGGTGGCGAGCATGGGTTCGCTAATCATCAGATGGAGGTCGGGGGGGAATTGGTCAGGGAGTTTGTTGAGGTAGCAACTGGGGTCGAGGCTGGTTTCGTCTCGGACCATTCCCAGGTGATAGATGGCGGCAGCGGGGAGGACGTCTTGCATTCCGGGGAGGAGGGCGAGTCCGGCTCGGAGGATGGGGACGATGGCGAGGGGGATGTCGGAGCGGATGAGGCGACCTTGGGCGGGGGCGAGGGGGCTTTGGACGCTAACGTCTTGGGTGGGGAGCCAGTCGCGGATGGCTTCGTAGGTGAGCCAACGCCCGAGTTCGGTCATGGCGGTGCGGAAGAGGACGGGTGGGGTGGAGGCTTCCCGAGCCATGGTAAGCCAGTTCTGGATTAGGGGATGGGGGGGGACGTAAACTTTTAGTTTTTCGGTCATGGGTTTGGGGGTTGGGGATAGGGGTATTTTAGGGGAAGAGGGGAATGGGGGGAAGTAGGGGCAGTAGGCAGCAGCAATTCTCATTTTGACCCGCATCCTGTCCAAGATGACCAATGATGCCCCATCTTGAACGAAAGAATAGGGCTTTTAAGAATCGCTATTGAGACGATTCTCAATAAGCTAGGGCAAAATTTCCATAATGAGAATTGCTGAGTAGGCAGGAGGCAGTAGGCAGTAGGGGAAGAGGGGGGCGGTAGGATGTGTTCGGGCGTCGATTCGTTTTAAGACCTAGACGTATCGATTCCAACTTGCCCGAACGCATCACTTGGGGATGTGGTAGAAGGGAGGGTTGGGTGGT